>NZ_JBFTNJ010000007.1:0-95888 GCF_056397425.1 Arthrobacter sp. 05N33_2 | reverse complement strand
GCGCTGGACGGCGGGCTCGAGCTTGAGCATCTTGGCGATGACGTAATCGAGCTCGGAGTCGTCGAAGATCTTCTTCCAGTCGTCCTTGATGATGGTGTCCTTGCCGTACTGGATGGCGATTTCGCACGCCTCGGAGAACGGGTTGGAGCCGCGCAGGGCGTTGGTCAGGGCGATCTGGACGTGCCCGAACAGCATGGCCTTGGCTGCTTCCTCGGGGACGCCGGCGGTGTGCACGGTCTCGTGCAGGGCTTCCTTGAGCAGGGTCCCGATCATGCAGGCGACGGTCTCCACGAGGGTGGGCTCGAGGATGGCGAGCTGCTTGACGGTGACCCAGTGGACGTCGATCACCGGGGCGTAGATCACCTTGATGGTGGCCTCGGCGGCGGCGCGGGCGGCATCGGTGGCGGCCTCGTCCATCGCGGCAACCACGTTCTGCGGGGCGCCCTGGCCGCCGAAGGTGTCGGCCCATTCTTCCTTGGTGGTGCGCTCGAGGAAGACCGAGGGGTGGCACGGGTGGGCCACGGCCTGGACGACGTCGTCGCGCTTGGCAAGCAGGGCGGCGTAGGCGGCGGCCGGGTCGAGGGTGAGCAGGATGGCGCCGGACTTCATCTGCGGAACCACGCCGTGGGACACGACGCCCAGGACGGTGTCCGGGACCGCGAGGATCACGACGTCGGCGTCCTTGATGGCGTCCTCGGTGGTGCTGATTTCCCGGCCTTCGGCGCGGACGCGGTCCTGGCCTGCCGGCGAGTTTTCGCTGTAGTAGACGGTGTGGGCGCTCTTCTGGAGGTTGGCTGAAACACGCAGCCCCATTTTGCCTCCGGCTCCGATGACGGCCACGGTCAATTGTTCTGCTGACATTTCAGTTACTCCTTAGGAAATCGAGGCTTTGCTGGGTCCACTGCTTTTCGAGGCGGAGGGTCTCTTCTTCGGAGGCCTGCCACGGCAGCCAGTGCTCGATGATCTGGTTGATGTTTCTTTCTTTGGGCTGCAGCTTCCGGGCCATGTAGGCATAGTCCAGGAGGCCTTCGCCGAGGGGAGCGCCGGAATACGTGAACCCGACCCATCCCTCCTTGCGGCTGAACGCAAAGTCTTTGATGTGCATGTTCAGGACATACGGCGCGACGGCGTCAATCACCTCGCGCGGGGATTCCAGCGCCGCCACGGTGTTGGCGGGATCGCTGCAGATGCCCAGGTTCGGGCTGTCCACGCGGGCGATGACCTCCAGGACCCGGGCTGTGGGCACCTGTTCGTAGGTCTCCACGGCGATCTTCACCCCTGCGGCCTCGAATTCGGGCAGGAGACTGGTGAAGATCGCCACGGCCTCGTCCGCGTCCGGGGTGTGGCCCGGGACGTTGAACATGGTCCGCAGCAGCGGCGCGGCCAGGATCCCGGCGATCCGCAGGAACTTCTTCAGATGCTCCGGCCGGATGCCCTTGGTGCCGAGCTCCAGGGAAATCCCCAAGGCATCGGCCGTGGCCCGGACGGCGGCCAGTTCGGCGTCCGTCATGGATTCGAGCGGGGCGTAGTCGCAGATCTGGAAGAGGTCCACGCCCAGGGCCGCGGTATCGGCCAACGCATCCTGGAGGGTCAGCGGCGCGGAGACCTGGTCCGAGAGCTGCCAGAAGAAGGCGTAGCTACTGAGACCGATTCGTGAACCCTGTCCGTTCTCTAAACCCTGCCCGTTCGTGGAGCTCATGGCCGGCCTCCCGCGGTCAGCAGGAGTCCGAATCGGGCGGCAGTTTCGTCCAGGATGGTCTTGAGCGCCTGCGGGTCGTGGGCAAAGCGGCCCAGGAACAGCCCGGCGACGGCGTCGTCGAGCCGGCCGATCAGGCCGGGGCCGGCGCTCCCGCCGTAAATGACCCGGCTCTCGGCCTGGCCGGGAAGGAAACGCAGATGCGCGTCCAGCCCGGTGATGACGGCGCTGATGTACTCCGGGGTGGCCGGTTCGGGGGCACCGATGGCCCACTGCGGTTCGTAGGCCACGATGGTCCGGGCCGCGGGTCCGAGAGACCGCGCCCGGTTGAGGGCGGCGTCGATGTCCGCAGTGCAGTGACGGACAGCCTCCTCCACGGAGCCGGGCTGCAGTTCCCCGACGCAAAGTACCGGCGTGAGGCCGTTGCGGTAGGCGGCGGCGGTCTTGAGGCCGACTGTCCTGTCATCCTCGCCGAAGATTCGGCGCCGCTCGGCGTGGCCCACTTCGGCGTAGCGGCCGCCGAGTTCGGCGACGGTCCGGCCGGAGACCTCGCCGGTGTAGGCGCCCTCGTCTTCCCAGAAGATGTCCTGCGCGCCGGCGCCCGCGCCGGCCACTCCGAGGACCCGGGCTGCCTCGGGCAGCGCGGGCAGGGCCGGCAGGACAAACAGTTCGATCTCGCCGTTCTGCACGGCGGGGTGTGCCAGTGCGACGACGGCGACCTCGCGGCAGTAGTCCAGCGTGCGCTGGTAGCCGAAGTACATTTTCAGGCTGACGCCGATGACGGCTTGCGGCTGCTTTGCACGGGCGGCACGGCCGGCGGCTTCGCCTGTACCGCCTGTGGCGGGGTTAGCAGGAAGTGACACCCTCGTAGTCCTTAATCAGTGTGACCTTCTCGGCCGAGGCGGAGGTTTCGTCGAACGTGTAGGTCAGCCATTCCCGGGCCAACCGGCGGGCCAGTTCCAGGCCGACGACGCGCTGGCCGAACGTGAGGACCTGGGCGTTGTTGCTGAGGATGGCCCGTTCCACCGAGAAGCTGTCGTGCGCCGTGACGGCCCGGACCCCCGGGACCTTGTTGGCGGCGATGGCCACGCCGAGGCCGGTGCCGCACACTAACAGGGCGCGGTCGGCCTCGCCGGAGGCGATGAGTTCGGCGGCCGCGATGGCCACGGAGGGGTACGGGGTGTGGCTGGTGGCGTCGACGCCGACGTCACGGACGGACTCGACGAGCCCGCTGGCTTCCAGGTCTGCCTTCAGGGCTTCCTTGTACTCGAATCCGGCGTCGTCGGCCCCGATGACCAGGCGCAGTTTGGCGCTCATGCGTTCTCCTTGACTGTTTTTCCCTCGACTGTTTCCGCGAGGAGAGTGTTGTGAATTGCTCGGACGATCAGTGCCATGGACACCGCGCCCGCGTCCGGGGTACCAAGGCTCTTCTCGGCGTGCGGGCGGGCTCGGCCCACGAGGGGCAGGAGCTGGGCGGTGTCTTCTGCGGCCTGCTGCGCAACGGCGGCCGCGGCGCCCCAGGCCTTCGTGAGGGATCCCCCGGCGTCCACGCCGCCGGCGAGGGCGTCGCGGAACGGGACCAGGACGTCCACGAGGGTTTTGTCGCCCGGCGCGGCCTTGCCGAAGTCCATGATGGCGGCCGCGGCGCCGGCGACTCCGGCGGCGACAGCGCCGGCGTCGGGGGCAGCAGTGTTGCCGAGCGCATCCCCGACGGCCCGGAGGGCCATGCCCCACAGTGCGCCGGAGGTGCCGCCTGCTTTGTCGGCCCAAGCGTCGCCGGCAAGGTGGAGGGTGGTGGCTGCGCCGGCTCCGCGGGCGACGGCGGCTGCCGCGGCGTCGACGGCGGCGCGGACGCCGCGCTCCATGCCAATGCCGTGGTCGCCGTCGCCGGCGACCGCGTCGATCCGGCCCAGTTCCTCGGCGTTGGCGTCCACCACGTCCTTCGCGGCTCCCAGCGCGGCCAGGACCCGGACGGCCGTGGCGCGGGATTCGTCGGAGGCATCCGGGATGGCCGCCTCGATCTCGGCGAGGTCGGTGAAGTCCGTGGCTTCCAGGGCCGCCGCCGTGACGGCGCCGCGGCGGAAGGCCGGGGCGTCGGCGGGCGCGTGCCAGAGGGTCTCAAGTTCGTCGTCGAGCCAGAAGAGGGTCAGGGAGGTGCCGGCCATGTCGAAGCTGGTCACGAGCTCACCCACCTGCGGGTCGACGGCTTCCAGTCCGGCCTCGGCCAGGAGCTGGGCGACGCGGCGGTAGACCACGAACAGTTCCTCGTATTTGACGCTGCCCAGGCCGTTGAGGATCGGGACGACGCGCCGTGTCCCGCCGGAAGCCATACAGCCTTCGACGCCGTCGGGAATTTCGGTGAGGAGTTTCGCGACGAGGAGTTCGGCGAGTTCATCCGCCGTCGGGACGCCTGTTTCGCCGATGCCGGGCTCGCCGTGGATGCCCATCCCGACGGCCATGCGGCCCTCGGGGACGGAGAAGAGCGGGTGGTCCGCGCCCGGCAGGGTGCAGCCGGAGAATGCGACGCCGAAGGAGCGGGTGCGGTGGTTAGCGCGCTCGGCGATCTCGACTGTCTGGTCCATGGTGTACCCGGGCTCGGCGGCGGCGGCGGCGACCTTGAAGACCGTGAGGTCACCGGCGATCCCGCGGCGCTTGGCGTGCTCGGCCGGCGGGGCGGACGAGACGTCGTCGGTGACGGCGATGCTGCGGCAATCGATGCCCTCGGCGCGCAGCCGGGCCTGGGCCTGGTTGAAGTGCAGGACGTCGCCGGCGTAGTTGCCGTAGCCCAGGAGGACGCCGCCGCCGTTGCTGGCGGCCTTGGCCACGGTGTAGATCTGCTGGGCGGACGGCGACGCGAAGAGGTTGCCCATCGCGGCACCGTGGGCCAGACCCTGGCCCACGAGCCCGGCGAAGGCAGGATAGTGCCCGGAACCGCCGCCGATCACGAGCGCCACGGTGCCCGGGGTGCTCCGGGTGTTGCGGACGACGCCGCCGGAGACACGCCTGACCCAGCGGCTGTGGGAGGCGACAAAGCCCTCGATCATTTCGTCAGCAAAGGCTGCGGGGTCATTGAACAGGCGGGTCATGGGGGTACTCCTGGAAGAGGGAAAGCTGCTTGGTGGGTGCCCGCCGCGGCTGTATGGCACGCGGCGGGCACCGGATTGTTGGGAGCAGGCTGCGTCCGTTAGCGAACGGCGGCTGACTCCGCGGCCGCTGAGTCTGCTGCTTCAGGGGCGGCCGTTGCGTTGCCGGCGCCGTTGCGGGCCAGCACCATCATGAGGACGGCGGAGAGGAGCATGAAACCGCCGACGACGAACATGGGGACGGTGTAGCCGCCGGTCCAGTCCTTGAGCCAGCCGGTGACGTAGCCCGCGCTGAAGCCGGCCAGGTTGCCCACGGTGTTGATCAGSGCGATSCCGGCKGCGGCCGCTGCCCCGGTGAGGAACTGSGTGGGSACSGTCCAGAAGTTCGGCARSGCCGCGAARATGGACATSGCSGTGAGGGTGATGATCGCGATCGTCGCCGCCGGCGATCCCGCAAAGAGGGCCAGCGGGATGCTCAGGCCTCCGACGAGGGCGGGGACGGCGATGTGCCACGTCTTGACGCCCCGTTTGGTGGCGTCCTTGGACCAGAAGTACAGGGCAAAGGCGGCCGGCAGGTACGGGATGGCCGTGATGAGGCCCTTCTGGACGACGTCGAACTTGGTGCCGTACAGGCCCTCAAAGCCGGAGATGATGGTCGGCAGGAAGAAGCCGAGCGCGTACAGGCCGTAGATGAAGCCGAAGTAGATCAGGGCGAGCATCCAGACGCGGCCGTTGCCGAAGACGGTGCGGACGCTGACGTGCTTGTTGGTGGCGGCGGTTGCGTTCTTTTCCTTCTCCAGCGCGCCGGTCAGCCAGGTCTTTTCGTCCGATGTCAGCCATTTGGCCTTGGCCGGGGAATCCGCGAGGTAGAACCAGGCGGCGACGCCGATCAGGATGGCGGGGATGGCGACACCGAAGTACATGACGCGCCAGCCTTCGAGTCCGAAGAGGCCATGCTGCTGGATGAGGAGGGCGGCGAGCGGGGCTCCAATGACCGTGGTCAGCGGCTGGGCCTGGTAGAACAGTGCCAGGATCTTGCTGCGGTGCCGCGACGGGACCCACAGGCTGAGGAAGAGGATGGCGCCGGGGAAGAATCCGGCCTCGGCCACACCCAGGATGAAGCGCAAAATGTAGAGCTGCTCCACGCTGCCCACCCAGGTGAAGAGCAGGGAGACAATGCCCCAGCTGACCATGATGCGGGCCAGCCACCGGCGGGCTCCGAATTTGTGCAGGGCCAGGTTGCTGGGGACTTCCAGCAGGATGTAGCCGATGAAGAAGACACCGGAGGCGAAGCCGAACTGGGCCGCCGAGAGGGCCAGATCAGTGTTCATGCCGTTGGGGCCGGCGAAGGAGATGGCCGTGCGGTCCAGATAGTTGATGAAGAACATGAGAGCGACAAACGGCACCAGCCGCACTGCCACTTTCTTGATTGCAGATCTTTCGACCACTGATTGCGTGGTGTCCACATTGACTCCTTGATGTCGGGATCCCGCAGCCTCCTGCGCTGGAAGCATGGGGATTGGTCTCATCGCGTAGTTCCAGGGAGCTGGCCAGGCCCAACTAAGCGTGTGATAAAAACCATAAGGCGTCCAACTCGAATTGGTCAACCGGTTGACATGTTTATTTACTGCGGCGGCCGTCGGTATGGCCCGGGCGGTGCGTGTTGTTACGCTTTGAAGGTGTTCGTTAACTCCGCTAACTCCGCCGCTTCGACGGCCAAAATCAGTGCCGCGCTCGGTTCTATGGAGCAAGGCTCTGTCGTGTCCGAAGTCGCGGAACGCCTATTGGGCTACTTCACGAGCGGTGAAATTGCCGTGGGAACCCGCCTGCCGGCCGAGCGCCAACTCGCCGCATCTCTGGGGGTCGGTCGCTCCGCGGTCCGGGAAGCCCTCGCGGCGCTGGAGATCCTCGGGATCGTCATTGTCCGGCCGGGCTCCGGAACGTACCTTCGCGACGGCATTTCCGAGCTCCTCCCCCGCACGCTGAGCTGGGGCCTTATGCTGGGCGCCCCCCGCACGCGCGAACTCGTGGAATTGCGCGGCGGGCTCGAGGTACAGGCCGCCCAGCTGGCGGCGCAGCGGATTACCGACGATGCCCTGGACCGGATGCGCGCCAATCTGGCCACGATGGACGGCAGCCTGGAGGACCTTGTGACGTTCGTGGAGGCGGATGCGGCTTTCCACCGTGAAATCGCCGCAGCCTCCGGCAACCAGGTCCTGCAGGAACTGCTGCAGAGCATCCGGTCGCTGCTGCGCATCTGGGTTGACCGCGCCCTGACGGACGAAGGGCACGCGGCATCGGCCCTGGCTGAGCACCGCGGGATCTTCCTTGCCCTGGAATCACGCGATGAGGCCGCCGTGACGGCGGCCATGCGCTCCCACATGGACACGGCCTCCCGGCGCCTCCTGGCCGGATTCGACGCGGACCAGGGCTCCGCCGGAGGCTGAACCGCCTAACGCCTTCGCCCCTCTGTTACTCCCCCCGACGCGCGAATTCGCCGGAAGCCCGCGAAGTCGCCGGACCTTTCCGGCGCTCTCGCAGCTATCCGGCGAATCCGGACGGGAGCGCGCGGCTACGCCACCGAAGTACCCGGGGAAACCCTGAACGGGGGACGACTCACGGATGGTCATTCCCCTATGCTGTAGTGGATCCATCTGGGGAGATGGGTTGCATGCAACGAGGGGGACAAGTTGCGTTCAGACTTTGGCGACCGGGGCTATCCGACTGCGGACGACTCACGCTTCCATGAAGGCGCCCCACAGGGCGGCGTCCGCCGCTCCGCCAGCGGGCGAATTCCACAGTGGGCAGTCGACGAGGCCCTGGGCAAGCTCGAGGACCCCGCACCGTGGCGCGAAGTCCCCGGCACTGGCGGCAAAACTCCGAAAATTGTTCGGCCCCGCCGGAAGCGGCCACGGCGGCCACGTCAATGGGGCAAATCCGGCACCTTTGTTGCCCTTGCTCTGATCGTGGGGTTGAACTTCCTCCCTCCGCTGTTCGAGCAGTTTGTAATGGCCCCCGTGCGCCCCTACCTGCCCGGCGCCACCGCGCCGCCGCCCGGGGTTGACGCCGCAAATTCCCCGCTGGGAAGGCCGCCGGTCAGCAGCGGCTCGCATGCTTACGCACTGCATCCGGCTCCGGACGGCGTTCAGGGCTTCGCTGCCTACGACCCCTGCCGGCCGGTCCACTACGTCGTCCGGCCGGACAACGCGCCGCCCGGCGCAGAACGGTTGATCAGCGAGGCTGTGGATGAGGTTTCGGCTGCCACCGGGCTGCACTTCGCGGCCGATGGCGTCACCTCCGAGGCACCCACCGAGCAGCGCAAAACCTATCAGCCGGACCGCTACGGCCGGAGGTGGGCCCCCGTGCTGATCGCGTGGTCTTCTCCGGAGGAAGTCCCGCAGCTTGCAGGAAACGTTGCCGGGCGTGGCGGGAGCACAGCCGTGAGTGTCTCCGGACGCCCCGCCGTCCTGGTGTCGGGCCAGGTGGCTTTGGACGCTCCCGATCTCGCCAGGATCATGCTGCGGCCGGACGGTCCCGCCTATGTCCGCGCCGTCATCAAGCATGAGCTCGGGCACGTTGTAGGGCTGGACCACGTGGACGATCCGACCCAGCTTATGCACGCCGAAAACAGTGGGCTGACCGGTTTCGCCGCCGGCGACCTCGCCGGACTGGCTTTGCTAGGATCCGGACCCTGCGTCCCGGAACTCTGACGGACGCGACGACGACGGCGGCTGAACCTCCCGCCGTCGGGGTCCGCTAGCCGCGTCACCTGTCGCGGGCGGTCGCGTCCTTCCCGAACCATGCACTGACCAGCAGCCACGCGGACCACACGAGGATGAGGACAATCCCAGCGAGTGTAGGAATGGAGTTGGCCGGAGAGAAGCCTTCGGCCCCGACGATCCAGCCCTGCGCGAGGTAGGCGAGCCCGGACAGCGCCATAAGGTAGCCGATCAGCCGGGAGACGCGGCGCGCCCCGACAACCACGGCACCGGTCAGGACCAGGGCCACGCCCAGCACGAAGCTCTGGTAACTGCGCATGCCCCACTCCAGCCAACGGATACCCTCGGCCGTCGCAAACCGCGCAGCTTTCTCCGGTTCCGGAGCCGCAACCCAGGCGTCCACTGCGTGCTTGAGGGCAACGCCGTCGACGGCTTGGAGCGCGGCGTAAAGTGCCAGCGCGGCGACCGCAGCGACAGCGCCGAAGCGGGCCGTCCAGGCCATGGCCCCGTCCGGTGCTTTCAAGATCACCAGCAGGACCAGCAGCCCGGAGATGAGAAGCGCCATGCCGGCGAACTGGCCGAGGTGGACCGCCGTCCAAATACCGCTGCGGGCGTACTCCGCAAACGTCGCCGGGTGGTCATTTGCGCTGGCCGTATCGGCATGGAGCAACCCGGCGACCACGGACAGCGCGAAGCCGGCAAACGCCAGGGTGGCGGCGAGGCGAAGCGGTGCACGGTCTGATGCCGGGCGCCCAGACCCGGCCGAAGCCGCCGGCCGCGGATTATGATCAGTGCCGTATTTCTTCATGGCATCGCCCGTTTCGTGCCGACGCGCGGGTGCGCGAAGTGCGCGCCTAAGCGCAGGCTACGCCGATTGCGTCCCCGGAGCCACGGGCCTTTGACCGGCATGTGGCGGCGGCACGTGTGACCCGGCGGGACCGCCCGTTAATCTGGACACCGCCGCACCCACTAGGACTGCGCTCGTCCGTGGCCCAACCGCGCAGCGAAGCGCGCGACCGCGTCTTCCGGAGTTGGCGCGGGGCCGAAGAGTTCTGCCTGGCGGCTCGTGTTGGCCACGTAGCGGCCGGTTTCGAACCACGCCGCCATGGCTCCCATGTCGCTCATGCGCGAGCCGGACTTTCCCGAAATCTTGCCTATCCTGAGGAGCAGTCCGGTGGGAAGGGAGAGCACCCTAATTTTCTTGTTCGCCAGCCGCGACGCCAGTTCAGCGCCTTCCCGCATGCTGATGGGGCGCGTCCAGCCGATTTCGATGCGTTCGCCGTCGGCGATGTCGGCGTCGACGGCTTCGGCGAGGTAGGTTGCGAGGTCGCTGGTCAGAACGAACGTCAGGGGGACGCTCTTTGAGCCGAGCCAGATGATGCGGCCCTTCTCGAACGGGTCACCGCCGAGCCGGGCAATCTGGTCGAAAAATGCTCCGGGGCGCAGCGCGACGAACGGGACGTTGAGTTCTTCGAGCTTGTCCTCGGCGAGCTTCTTGTGCCAGAAATGCGGCACACCGGGTGTCTGGTCACTCGTGAGGATGCTGGTGAGCACGAAGCGCGGCACCCCGGTTTTGCTGGCGGCGATGGCGAGATTGGCGTTGCCACGCGTGTCGATCTCGTGGGCGTTCTTGTTCTTCCCGGTGTACCCGGCCGCCGTGGTGATCACAGCGGCGGCGCCGGTCATCGCGGCGACGAGCGAATCGAGGTCGAGCATGTCGCCGCGGGCTATCTCGACGCCCTTGGCCTCGAGTTTGCCCGCGTCCGAGCTCGGGCGGACAAGCGCCCGCACCTTCTTGCCCCGGTCAAGAAGCCGGTCGACGACCTGCCCACCGAGCGATCCCGTTGCACCGACCACCAGCACGGGTTCCTGTTCAGACATTGTTATCTMCTAGTTGTTTTCTCTGCGGCAGCTGCAATGGGCCGGCCCTCGAGTAATGAGCCCAAGGAGTTCGACGGCGCCCGTAGCCTGTGAGCGTTTAGTTCGGCGGCGCCTGGCCCGCCCCGCTCCACAGCCGCCGCCACCAGGGCCGCCTCGGCTCCGGCTCCGGAGGGGCGACGGCGGCCGCGGCAGCCCGGCGACCCCGCCAGCGGTCCAGTTCGGCGTCGACGTCCCGCGTTTTGGTGATCACGGGCGGCCCGCCCTGGAGCTGCCGCCGGGCATCGATGACCCGGGCATTGAAGTCCTCCACGATCTCGCGGACCTGCTTTTCGCTGAACTGGGCATCGAGCCGCGCGTCGAGCTCGGCGTCCTCGGTGCGGAGCAGGATCGCCTTCGGGCCCAGCCCGGAGATGTTCTCCCGCTGGATCAGGCCCTTGACCCACCAGTCAGGGTCGTACGCCTCGTCCAGCCCGGGAATGGGTTTGCCGGCGTACTTGAGGTTGTCGAACTTGCCCTGCGCCATGGCATCCCGGATCAGGTACTCGGCCTTGGCGGCGTCGTCGATCTTGGCGCGCTTTCGCCGGAGTTCCTCCTCGGCGGCGTTGAGCTCGTCGTTCTCCTGCGCCGTGCTGCCCGTGGCCCGCACGGCCCGGAGTTCCGCGGCACGCTCCACCCGGCGCCGGAACGCGCTGTTGGAACCACTGACTCCGCTGCTCATCAGTCACCACCGTCCTCGCCTGTCGAAATCGCGGATCTGCCTTCCAGTATGAGGAACAGCCGGGCGGCGGCAAAAGGTCCGCGCGGCGGCGAACCGCGACCGTTGCAACCCGCCCCCTCGCCGAGACGGGATCCTTACACTCCCGTAACCCGGTGTTAACCCACCCGTGCGAAGCTGGGGACTTCGGATAAAACTAAGCATCCTTCCCATCTCTCCTGCACAGCAGATCCCGAGGAGTTGCAGCCGTGAACAGCCAAAACCAGAGCGCGTCCGGAAGCCCCCTACAAACCAGCCGCGAGGAAGCGCCAGAGGATCAGAGCAGCACGCACGTCACGCATGTGCGCGAAGACGTGGCCATGGCGGGCCGGTGCGCCAACGTCCACCTGCCCACCGGGCGCACGTGCACGTTGCCCAAGCGCCACCCCGGCTCGTGCAATTTCGTCGGGCCCGAGGACGCGGAGCACGTTGCAAAGCATTAGATCAAAGCACACCCCCTCCGCAGTTTTGCGCAAGGATTCCGGCGGATCCGGTCACGGGTGCCATGCCCCGGCTACGCTGATCGGACATTGAGCACCGGATCTAGCTGAGGGAGATCACGTGCCTCGAGAGAATCTGCGTGAAGATCTGCAGCACGCCGAGAACCTATCGGCTCAAAGACTGCCGACTGGAAAATCATCCGCCGCGCCGCGGCCCTTACCACTGGACGCCACAGCCCTGACCCGGGCCGGCATTGCCGGCTGGGCCGCCCGGCTCGGACCCCCCGGAGCGGAAGCACCCCGGTCCCGGAGGCTGGCCCATGTGGGCGGCATCGCGGCCATCGCCGCCCTGGTCCTCTACCTGACGTGGCGCGTCCTGTTCACGATGCCGTCGGGGGAATGGAACCTGGCCATCGCCTGGATCCTGGTCACCTTCGAGGCCTTGCCGCTTGCCGGCCTCATCCTGAAGGCGTGGTCCGTGTGGAACATCGACAGCCATCCGCCGGCGCCCGTGACGGAGGCCCCCAACGGCATGCGGGTGGCGGTGCTGATCCCCACGTACAACGAGCCCATCGAGGTTCTGACGCCCACGGTCGCGGCGGCCTGCGAGCTGGCCCCGGCGCATGAGACGTGGGTCCTCGACGACGGCGACCGGCCTTGGGTCGAGGAAATGTGCGTCGCCTACGGCGCCCGGTATGTCCGACGGGCCGTCCACGACCACGCCAAGGCCGGCAACATGAACCACGCCCTGGGCCTGATGGCCTCGGAGAAGGCCGCCGGCGGCCCCGGCATCGACATCATCGCCGTCCTGGACTGCGACCACGTCCCGCTGCCCACGTTCCTCACCGCCACCCTGGGCTGGTTCGAAGACCCCGGGATCGCCCTGATCCAGGGTCCGCAGTCGTTCTACAACGGCGGCGCGTTCGACGACGAYGGCATCACGGGTGAGCAGGGCACCTTCTTCAACGTCCTCATGGCGTCCCGCAACGTACCCGGCGCCGGACCCTTCTGGTGCGGGTCGACGTCGTTGTTGCGTCTGAGCGCCCTGCAGGAGGTGGGCGGCGTGGCGACCGAGACCATCACCGAGGACATGCACACCACGCTCAARCTCATCCGGCGCGGCTGGCGGACCGTCTACCACCACCAGACGCTCGCCGTCGGGCTCGCGCCGGCGACGCCGGACCAGTACTTGCTGCAGCGCCGGCGCTGGGGCATGGGTGCCATGCAGATCCTCGTCCACGAGAAGCTGTGGGCGGCGAAGGGGTGGCTGTCGTGGCGGAATTACCACGAGTACCTCAACGGCACGCTGTGGTGGCTGGAGGGCATCGCCACGCTCGTGGCCTTCCTGATTCCGGTGGTGATCATGCTGTCCGGGGCGCAGACCTCCACTGCCGGGCCTCTGCTTTTCACCGGGGTCTTCCTGGTCATGTTCACCGTGCGCCTGTGGGGCTCCAAGCAGCTGATGCGCAACGAAATCCACTGGCCCACGGCCTTCGCCCTGCGGATTTTCCGCGTCCCGGTCGGCCTGGCGTGCCTCTGGTGGCTCATGTCCCGGAACATCCTGGAGTTCCAGGTGACGCCCAAGGGCGCCACCGACCTCCGGCTCCGGGGCCGGACCCCGCGCATCCTGATCGTGATGGTTGTCCTCATCACCGCGGTGATTCTGTACGCGGCGGCCGGGTTGGCCGGGCTGGTGCCCTGGCGCACGACGCCCGGTTCCACGGTGGCGTCCGGTGCCTGGCTGGTGCTCGCCGGCGCGGTCCTGGTGCTCGGAACGCGCAGGATCCGGGCCGCCGAATTCGCCACATCCCGCCGCAACGCCTACCGGATGGAGGTGTCCGCGCCGGTGGAGGCTGAGGGCACCGGCGGAGAGCTGCTGGACATTTCGGTCGGCGGAGCAGCAGTCCGCTTCCCGCACGGCACGCTGCCGGCTTCGGGGTCCGTCATGCTCCGGTTGCCGGAGGCCGCGCCGGTCCGGCTGCAGGTCATCCGCACCACCGGGCAACCCGACGGCACCGAGATCGCGTCCCTGCGGGCGGCCGACGACGACTGGGCCACCTACCGTGCGCTCTCGTTATGGATCTTCCACACGCCCGCAGGGGCGCTGCCCGATTTCCCGCCCGGCGTCCCGGCGGCGGCGTCGCTGCGGGGGCGCTGAGGGCTGGAGGCCGGCGTTCCCGCCCGCTCACTCCCCCTCGAGGCAGAGGATGAACCCGGGAAACACATGCCGGCCGGGGCGTCCGCCCACCTCGTCGATGGCCCGGCGGATCTGCCGGAGCTGCTCGACGGTCATCTGCAGCGGTGGTTCGTCGGGCTGGTAGGTGGTGAAGATCGGATAGTCGACGCCGGGCTGCTGCGACATTTCGATGTGGCAGCCCAGGACATGGGTGACGGGGTGGGTGGCGCAGAACCCGATCAGCCGGTCGATGGTGCTCACAAACGCTGGCCAGTCCTGGATGTAGAGCCGGCCGGGATAGACCGTGTCACCGGTGAGCAGGAACCCGGTGTGGGGATCGTAGAACGTCACGGCCGCGTCGTGGTGCCCCGGACTGGGCCAGCATGCCAGGACGCGCCCGCCGAGGTCCACCTGCGCGGGCTGAACGGCGCCGCCGCCGCCCGAGGCACCGGCGGCCTGGGCACCCGCGGCTGTGAATCCGAAGAATTCCCAGGCATTGTCCCGGGCCGCGTCCACCAGAACGGTGTCGGGACGGCCCGCGAACTGGGCATCGCCTGCGACATGATCGCCATGCGGGTGGGTGTGGAGGACAAGGAGACCGTAGCCGTCGCGGGGATGGGCGGCAAGCCAGGCCGCCACAAGGCCGTCGACAACGCGGCGCAGCGGGAAGAAGTCCGCGGATGCGGTCGCGCCGGTATCGATGAGGACGGCCCGCGCGTTGCCGAACAGCAGGAACATGAACGGCGCCTCGTAGTTGACCGCCATGTTCTGGCGCAGGATGAACGTGTGCCGGTCGTAGGCGTGGACCTGGATGTCCGGGTCCGTGTTGTGCTTCGCCGATTCCGAGCCGTGGATCCAGGCCATCTCCAGGTCTCCGGACCGGGCGCGGCCTGCGGTGAAGTCGATCAGGTCCGGGGGCGTCTCCATGGGTTCTCCTAGGGGCGTCAGCGCCAGTGGCGGCGGGTGCGGCGGACGTCGGGTTCCGCAATGACGCACCAACACTCCATGATGACCGGTCCCCTTCCGGTCCTCAAACCCCGTCGGTTGCTCCGTAGTTGCCCTTTTGACGAGTGATTACGGCACTTACGAAGCAATCGATGGGGCCCCGCAGCTCTGCAGACCTCGCCTTGGTCCGTAGACCTAAAACGGGCCGCGTAATTTAGGAGCTTTTCCATACTTTCGGCGATGTCTGCTGGATAGGCTGAGGTGTCCGGACAAAGCCGTCCGGGCGGTGCCAATGTCAGAAAGAAGCCCATGGCCGCAGCTACAGTGGACGACATCCTCGCGGATCTTCCGCTGGGTTTCGCCAGCCTGATGCTTCGGCCGTCCCGCACGGATGCTGCGATCGAACGCTTTCTGATCGTCGACGCTGACGACGAGACCGCCGACGGCGGGTCTGCGTTTGTCCTGCTGATCGGCGTGCGCGGACGCTCCGCGTTGCCCGCAGTGCGGCGCCTCTTGAAAAGCCCGCCCCTGGTCCTGGCCGTCAAGGGCAGCCACGAGGAACTGGTGGAAGCGGAAGAGCTGCTGCGCGCCGCCGGAACCGGGCTGCTGCTGGTGGACCCGGCGGCAGACTGGGACCGATTGCTGTCCATCGCCAAGGACCGAATCCAGCCGCCCAGCTACCAGCGCGAAGTGCTGACCCTGCTCGAAGAAGACCTCTTCGCCATCGCCCAGACCACGGCCCGCCTGACCTCCAGCCACGTGGTGATCGAGGACGCCGCCAACAAGGTCCTGGCCTACTCCACGGTCACCAACGCCATTGACGAACTGCGCAAGGCCTCGATTCTGGCCCGGCGCGGCCCGCGCAAATACGAACTCCTCCTCAAGGACCTCGGCGCCTACCGCGAGCTGCACCGGACGCGCCTGCCGGTCCGGGTTCCCGCCCGGCCCCAGGACGGCCTGCGGGAGCGCGTCGCCATCAGCCTGTTCGCCGGTGACCGCATCATGGGCTACATCTGGCTCCAGGAAACCGGCGGCGGCTTCGGCGACGACGTCGACTATGTGCTCACCGGCTCGGCCGCGCGGGCCTCCGCCGAGCTGATCCGGTACCGCAACCAGCAATCCGTGCACATGCGCGAGGACCGGATCGTGCGCCTCCTTTCGGGTCCCGCGGAGGCTGCGGCGAGCGCGCACAGCGAGAAAATCCCTGCGGACCGCCCCGCGGCCCTGATCCTGATTGGCCTCTCGGCGTCCGAAGCCCAGGAGAACGACGCCGCACTCAAACACGGCGAGCTGGCCAACCTCGCTTCAATCCATGCAGCCGCCTACAAGTCCTCAGCCATCGTGGGACAGTTTCACGGCGACACCGCCGTGATCCTTCCCGGGCTGCAGTCCGCCAACGCCGGGGCTGGTCTGCGGAGCCTGGCCGAGGCAATCGTCAAGGACGCCAACAAGCACCTCGGCATCAGCCCCTTTGCCGCCGTCGGCCCCGCTGTTCCCGATCTGCTATCAATCCATTCCGTGACCGGAATATGCGAAGCGCTGCTGGGCTGCATGCGCCGCTCCGGCGAAGTTTCGGTTGCCACGGTGGACGACTTCGAAGCCGAGATCCTCTTCCACGACGCCGTGGAGAACTTTACGACGGCGGCCTTCCGGCACCGCAGCCTCTGGGCCCTGCTCCGCGACGACGCGGAACTGGCCGTAACCCTGCGTGCCTTCTTCGACGCGTCACTCGACGTGGCCGAGTGCGCGAAGCGGATGCAGCTGCATAAGAACACCGTCTACTACCGGATCGGCAAGGTCAGCCGGGTCACCGGCCTGGACTTCGGCAATCCCCGCCATGCACTGGTCGCGCTGCTGCATGTTCAGGAGTGGTCCGGCACGCAGAAGGAGCATGTGGGCAAGAAATGATGACAACACTTGATTCGCCGCCGCTTGCCTTATTACTGGATGACATTGTCCGCGGCCACCGGCCCCGGACGGAAGCGGGGTCAGTCCCCGCAAACATTCCCCACCTGCAGTCCCCGCCGTTCGACCGTTTCGGCATCGCGGTTGCCACGACGTCCGGGGAACTATTCAGTTCCGGCGACGCCGATCTTCCGTTCTCGATCCAGAGCATCTCCAAGGTCTTCACCCTGGCGATGGCGCTCGGCGCCGATGACTCCGGCTCGTTGTGGTCCAGGGTCCTTCGCGAGCCTTCAGGCACGTCCTTCAACTCTTTGGTCCAGCTTGAAGTCGAGCACGGGATCCCACGGAACCCGTTCATCAACTCGGGCGCCCTGGTGGTCACCGACCATCTGATGGAAAGAACTCCCGACGCCGCCGCCCAGGTCCTGCGTTTCCTCACCGGCCAGGTGGGACACCAGAATGGAAGCCAGAGCCCTTTCATCGACGAGATCGCCGCAAAGAGTGAACTCTCCAGCAGCAGCCGCAACCTGGCCCTCGCCCACTTCCTGAAGGAATTCGGCAACCTGCGGCAGCCCGCAGAGGCAGTGGTGGAGAACTACGTCAGGCAGTGCTCAATCATGATGACCTGCGCGGAGGTGGCCAAGGCGGCTCTATTCCTCGCGCAGGATGGTCGTGGAGTTCAAGGCGCGGTGATCTCCAGGAGCGAGGCTAAGCGCATCGGTTCCATCATGCTGACCTGCGGCATGTATGACGCAGCCGGCGAGTTCGCCTACCGCGTGGGACTTCCCGGGAAAAGCGGTGTAGGCGGCGGCATCCTGGCGATTGTCCCCGGCCAGTGCGCCATCTGCGTCTGGAGCCCGCGGCTGGATTCCAAAGGAAATTCCCTGGCAGGCACGGCGGCTCTCGCTGACCTGTCCGACCGGACCGGGTGGTCGATTTTCTGATCTGACGCCCGGCTGTCCCCACAATCTCCCTCCAGAACCCCATTTAGATCTCTGACAGATCGAAAGGAACACCCATGCCCAACAACCCCAATGACGAGGTTGGCTTGTACCAGGCCGATGGCGGCCACGCCCACGCTTCGGATGCCCTGATCCACGCGGAGGACTCGGGCTATCACAAGAGCCTGAAGCCCCGGCAGATCCAGATGATCGCGATCGGCGGGGCCATCGGGACCGGCCTGTTCCTGGGTGCCGGCGGCCGGCTCAACGCGGCAGGCCCGTCACTGGTCATCGCCTACGCAGTCTGCGGCTTCTTCGCATTCCTGATCCTGCGCGCCCTGGGTGAACTGGTGCTGCACCGGCCCTCGTCAGGATCGTTCGTGTCCTACGCCCGCGAATTCTACGGAGAGAAAGCCGCGTTCATCTCCGGCTGGTTCTATTGGATCAACTGGGCCACCACCACCATCGTGGACATCACCGCCGCGGCCCTCTACATGAACTTCTTCGGCAAATACATCCCCTGGATGGGGGCAGTACCGCAGTGGGCGTGGGCGCTGATCGCCCTCGTCGTGGTCCTTTGCCTCAACCTCGTCTCCGTCAAGGTGTTCGGCGAGCTCGAGTTCTGGTTCGCCCTGATCAAGGTCGCGGCCCTGGTCGCATTCCTGTTGGTCGGCACCTACTTCGTCATGTTCGGCACGCCCGTGGAAGGCCAGGAAGTCGGATTCAGCCTCATCACCGACAATGGCGGCCTCTTCCCCAACGGTCTGCTGCCCATGATCATCCTTATGCAGGGCGTGCTGTTCGCCTACGCCTCGATCGAACTGATCGGTACCGCCGCCGGCGAAACCGAAAACCCCGAAAGAATCATGCCCAAGGCCATCAACTCCGTGGTCTTCCGGATCGCCGTCTTCTACGTCGGCTCGGTCATTCTGCTCGCCCTGCTGCTGCCCTACACCTCGTATGAAAAAGGCGTCAGCCCGTTTGTGACGTTCTTCGGATCCATCGGTATCCAGGGCGTGGACGTCATCATGAACCTCGTGGTCCTCACGGCCGCACTGTCCTCGCTGAACGCCGGCCTATACTCCACCGGCCGCATCCTGCGTTCCATGTCAGTGGCCGGATCGGCCCCGAAGTTCGCCCAGCGGATGAACAAGGCCGGTGTCCCCTACGGCGGTATCGCTATCACCGCCGGCGTCTCCCTCCTCGGGGTCCCACTGAACTACCTGGTCCCCGGCCAGGCTTTCGAGATCGTCCTGAACGTCGCCGCCGTAGGCATCGTCGTCACTTGGGCCACCATTGTGCTCTGCCAGATCCAGCTCAAACGGTGGGCAGACAAAGGCTGGCTTGAGCGCCCCAGTTTCCGGATGTTCGGCGCCCCCTACACCGGTTACCTCTCCCTGGTATTCCTGCTCGGCGTCCTCGTCATGGTCTTCATCGATTCCCCGCTCACATTGCTGGTGACCCTGGTGGCCTGCGCGCTGATGGTAGGCGGCTGGTACGCCTGCCGGAAACAAATCCACGACATCGCCGAAACCCGCGACGGCTTCACGGGCGCCGCGCCCGTGCTGGCCAACCGGACTCCAATCCGCTAATCGAACATCCCAGTGCCGACCAATCCCACAACCCGGCACCCAACGCGAAAGCCTTCATGCAGCCACGAAACCCGCTGAGTCCCGGCCGCCCTAGCGCTCTGCAGGAGCGCCACCCGCCAGACACGCACAAAGACAAGCCGCCGGCGTCGAACGACAGTTGCGAGGACGGCTGCTTCTTCTGCACCGGACCGGAAACAGACTAGCCACCGTTCCGCTGGATTCAGTGGACATGCCATGCCCGCCAACCCAACCCAAGAAGACAAGTAGTGATGAAAACCGAGTCTGCATCCACAATGACCGCAACCGACACGCACCCAGTTGAAGGCGACACCATCAAACCCCTGCAGACGGCCCCAGGGGCTGTCCTGGATAACCGCAACGGCGCCAGCACCCTCAAGTCCGCCGGCCACGTGATTGTTGATTCGCTCGCAGCGCACGGGGTGGAACGCACGTTTGTTGTCCCGGGGGAAAGCTTCCTGGACGTCCTCGACGGGCTGCACGGCTCTGAGATCGAGACCGTGGTCTGCCGGCACGAGGGCGGCGCCGCCTACATGGCCGAGGCCGACGGCAAGATGAACCAGCGCCCCGGCGTCGCCATGGTCACCCGCGGCCCCGGGGCAGCGAACGCCCATGTGGGCCTGCACACCGCGTGGCAGGACTCCACCCCGATGCTGCTCTTCGTCGGACTGATTCCGTTCGCGCACCGGGACCGCGAGGCGTTCCAGGAGTTCGACATCAAGGCGTGGTTCGACACCGGCGCCAAACGCGTGATGGTCCTCGACCACCCCGAGCGGGCCTCCGAAATTGTCGCGGAGGCAATGTTCGCGGCCATGAGCGGCCGTCCCGGGCCCGTGGTGGTGGGCCTGCCGGAGGACATCATCCGGGTCCCCATTGATCCGGCCCTGCACCCGGCCATCCCCGTTGCCG
This sequence comes from Arthrobacter sp. 05N33_2, assembly GCF_056397425.1. Classification (NCBI taxonomy): domain Bacteria; kingdom Bacillati; phylum Actinomycetota; class Actinomycetes; order Micrococcales; family Micrococcaceae; genus Arthrobacter; species Arthrobacter sp. 05N33_2. The sequence goes on along the minus strand of NZ_JBFTNJ010000007.1, from coordinate 75,829 downwards.
CGGGCGGCATGAGCAGCACCGATGCCGGTGCGCTGGCTGAGGCGCTGGCACAGTCGAAGAAGCCGCTCTTTGTCACCGGCGGGAACGACTGGACCCAGGAAGCCGCCTCGGAACTAACCCGTTGGCTCGAAAAGCACCACATCCCGGCCGCGGCGGAGTGGCGTACACAGGGGACCGTCTCCTTTGATTCGCCCAGCTACGTGGGGCCGATCGGCTACGGCCGGCCCCGCCCCACCTATGACCTCCTGGAGGAAACCGACCTGCTCGTTTTCGTCGGGACGGTCCCGGGGGACGTGATCACGGACGGTTTCGTCTGCCGGCAGGACTGGAACAAGAACAACTTCCTCGTCAGCATCGATCCCTCGCTGCGCGGCCGCTCCGGTCCGGTCTCCCGCCAGATCCTGGCCAAGCCGGACGCCTTCGTCCGGGACTTGGTCAACATCGACCTGCCCGTCAGGCAGGAGTGGAAGGCGTGGACGGCCCGGATGCGCGCCGAGCAGCAGTCGTTCGCCAGCCTGCCGCCGTCGACACCCGGCGCCGGTCCCGCGAAGATGGACACCCTGATGGCCAACCTCGTCCCGCTGCTGCCGCAGGACGCCCTGGTGACATTCGGGGCAGGCGAGCACACCAACTGGGCGCACCGGTACTTCCCCACCCGGGGCTACGCCTCGATGATCAGTGCCCGGAACGGTTCCATGGGGTACTCGGTGCCTTCGGCCATCGCCGCCTCACTGGCCAGCCCGGAGCGCCGGGTGGTCACCATCGCCGGCGACGGGGAATTCCTGATGAACGGCCAGGAGCTCGCCACGGCCGCCCAGTACGGAGCCACGCCGCTGATCATCGTGATGGACAACCAGGAGTACGGCACCATCCGCACCCATCAGGAACGCCACTACCCGTCCCGGGTGTCGGGCACGCAGCTGAAGAACCCCGACTTCGGCATGATGGCCCGGGCGTTCGGCGGTTTCGGCATCACCGTCACCGAGGATAAGGATGTGCCGGCCGCCCTCGAGGCGGCGCTGGCCGCCATCGACCGGGACGGTGTGTTCGCCCTGGTCCACCTCATCGTCGAACAGCGGGTCAAGGCCTACTAAATACACCCTGCCCAACCTGGTTGCGCTATCAGTCCTGGTCGTCATTCGGCGTCCATAACCGCCAAGACTGATAGCGCAACGGGTGGTTGGAGGGGTGCCTCGAGGCTACTCCCCCGTTTCGCCGTCTATTCCCCCGTCTCGCCGTCTAGGGCCTCGCGGAGGAGGTCGGCGTGGCCGTTGTGCCGGGCATACTCCTCGATCATGTGGCACAGGATCCAGCGCAGGCTCGGTGCCGAACCGTCCGGCCACGGGCGACGGGCCAATTGGTCCAGGCCGCCGGCGGCCAGGGCCTCCGTGACGCTGGCCCGGGACCGGTCCACGGCGTCCTGCCACAGGGTGCGCAGCTGGTCCGGGGTGTCCCCGGCGGCGGAATGCCACTCCCAGTCCGGGTCGGCCTTCCAGTCCACGGCGGCAAACGGGGCCTCCCGGTCCCGGGCGTGCAGGGAACGGGAGAACCATTCGCTCTCCACATAGGCCATGTGCTTCAGGAGCCCGCCCAGTGTCATCGATGAGGCAGCGGTAGTAGCCACAAGGCCGGCCGCGTCCAGCCCGGCGCATTTCCACGCCAGCGTGGCCCGCTGGTAGTCCAGGAATCCCAGGAGGGTCGCGGTTTCGTCGGAGGCGAGGGGAGGCTCCGGGCGGCCCTGATCGTCCACAATTGTCATGCGCGTGAGTCTAGCCGCCCGGCCTCCACGTCGCCGGAAACCGTCCGCTTCGCCGGAAAAGTACGGCGTGCCGGCACGCTTCCGGCGACTTCGACGACGGCGGCAGCAGGCATGGGGACGACGGCGGCAGGTTCGGGCACGGTCCGCCTGGAGCGCACGGTCCGCCTGGCGCGCACGGTCCGCCTGGCGCGCCGGTGGATGACGTACTCCGCCACCGCAAGGTTGATCACCCAGGCTGCCCCCAGGAGCACCGCCCGGGTCGGCTCGTCGGGCGGGCCCACCAGCAGCATCCACGGCAGCCCCGTCAGCGCCTGCGTTCCCGCGGCAACGCCGATCGCGTAGCCGCGCGTCATCCACGCGCCGTGCCGCACAAAATCCCGGCGCACAACCGCCACGACTCCCAGGACAATGCTCGCCGCCATGGCCGAGCCGAAGACCAGCCGCAGTACCAACAGCGCCGGTCCGTCCCCGGGCGGCAGCGGATAGAAGACGGCCATCCACAGGCCGGACAGGGCGGCCAGCAGGCCCGCCGGCGCGAGGATGCGGCCGGCGAAGCGGTGCCAGCTGCGGCGGCCCCGCAGCGCGGGGAGGAACTGGAACGCACCGAGCAGGCTGTAGGTGGTGACACTGAGGATGTGGGTCACCACGGGCACGGGTGAGGCGAAGAACCGGGCGTTCTGGGCGGTGACGGCGGCACCGCCGGTCAGTTCCGTCAGCCGCGCCGCACCGGCGATCACCGGGATGAGGCTGAGAAGGATCAATCCGGCGGGCACTGGCCACTGGGGGCGGCGGCGGACTCGGGGGACGGGGGCGCTGCTGGCGTGTGTTGTCACGGCGTGGTCCTTGGCTGGGATGGCTGGCGGCGGCGGTACATGCGATGCGCGGTGTACGGCGTACACCTGATGCGGCCACGTTAGGTGTACGGCGTACACTTGTCAATAGGGAACCGTTAGGGAAGGGTGGCCGGATGACCCAGCAAGCGGAGCGAACGCGCCGGATTCCGTTGAGTCGGGACCGCGTCCTGGCTGCCGCCGTCGTGCTGGCCGATCATGTGGGGATCGAGGCGCTGAGCATGCGCCGGCTGGCGCAGGAACTCGGCGTCGTGCCGATGGCGCTTTACAAGCACGTGGCCAACAAGGAGGAACTCCTTGATGGCATGGTGGACGCCCTTGTCAGCGAGATCGATCCTCCCGTCCGCGATGCCGGCTGGAAGGACGCCGTGCGCCTGAGGGTGCTCTCGGCGCGGGGGGCGCTGCTGCGGCATCCGTGGGCCCGGCAAGTGCTGGAATCGCGCACGAATAAAACTCCAGCGGTCCTTGGCTACATGGACTCGTTCATCGGCATGTTCCTGGCCGGAGGCTTCTCCGTGGACCTGACCCATCACGTCATGCACGCCCTCGGCAGCCGCATGTGGGGGTTTACCCAGGAGCTGTTCGACGACTCCGCCGGCGGGAACGCCGCAGGGCTGGCCACCCTTCCGCCGGAGGCGCAGGCGGCCATGTTCCAGGAGATGGCCGAGCGGTATCCGAACATCCTGAAGGTCGCCACCGCCTCCGCGCACCAGGACTCCGTGGTGGGCCAGGGGTGCGATGACCAGTTCGAGTTCGAGTTCGCCCTCGATCTGCTCCTGGACGGCTTCGAGCGGCTGCACCGGCAGCACTGGACCTCCAGTCCGGCACAGACCAGCCCGGCGCAGACCTCGACGCAGACCTCGACGCCGGCGAGGCCCTGACCGGCCCCTACTCCTCCAGGAACCGCAGCAGGTACGGGAGAGTGGTCCGCATGGCCCGCAGGTCGCCCCCGCTCGCGGCCAGCTCGCCCAAATAATCGCCGTGGGTACCCGGCACGATCATCAGGCGCGCCCCGGGAATGACCCGTGACATCCGCACGGCGTGGTCAGCACTGACGACGTCGCGGTCGGCGCTCAGCACCAGGGTCCGGGCCGTGATGCGGCGCAGGTCCTCGTCCGACCAGCCGGGGAAGCTCAGGATCCGCTGGCGGTCCAGTTCGAACATCCGCTCAAGGTGTCCGGGGTCCGGGTTCAGCCGGCGGTCCGCGTCCTGGTACACCTCCGGCATGTCATCGAGGGTTGCCTTTTCCATCCCCTCCCAGAATTCATCGCCCACAGCGTCGCGGCTGGCGAAGGTGGAGGCGGCAATCAGGCACCGCACCATGGACGGATGCCTCATGGCCAGCGCGAGCGCGGTGTGGCCCCCGGCGCTGAACCCGAGCACGTCCACGGAGTCCACGTTGAGCTCATCGAGCACGGCCTTGATGTCCCCTGCCGATCCTTCGGCGGTGAGCGGCCGGGCGGTAGCCGCGGTCCGGCCGTGGCCTTCCTCTTCGACGGCGATCACCTGCAGGCTCTCGGCCAGCAGCGCGGGGATGAGGCCGGCGAAATTGGTCTCGATGCTCGAGCCTCCGCCGGGAATCAGCAACAGCGGGGGCTCGCCGACCCGCGGGTGACCGTGGACCTCGTAGTACATGCGGAGGTCGCCGTTGGCCGCGTAACCGTGGGTGAAAGTCACATGGCATGTTACCGCCGCTAATACCGGGCTGAACAGGGCCTTGCGGACGACGGCGGGAGATTCCCGCCGTCGTCGTGTTGCGTTGCAGGTCAGGCGTTGACGGACTCGGCGATGATCGCGTCGACCTGGCCCAGCGCCTCCCTCATGCCTTCTTCCATGCCCATGGCGACGATCTTCTCCATCTGCTCCTCCGCCTCGAAGGTGGACAGGATGGTCATTCGGGTGCGGTCGCCGATTGGCTCCAATGTCACAACTCCGTGGATCGTTCCCATATCGGCCACGGGGTCGCCGTTGTCGTCCGCGAAGCCATCATCGAACTCCAGCCGGTGCGGAGCGTTGATGGTCACGAACCGCCACCAGCCGCGGGCCTTCTCCCCCTCGGGTCCCGTCATGTAGTAGCTGGCCTCGCCGCCCGGGACGAACTCGTGCTTCTCGAAGGTGGCCGGCCACGTGGGCGGCCCCCACCAGCGCTCGAGCTGGCGCGGGTCTTCCCAGATTTGCCAGACGCGCCCCACTCCGGCATCGAACTCGGCGACCACGGTGAGGCTCAGCGCCTCAAGATTCTTGACTGAACTGACAACCGTCATGACGAACTCTCCTATCCTTCAGTTTCCTTCAGCTTGGCCTTGCGATTTCTTGATTGGCCTGGCGCCTGCCTGCGTCTCGTCAGGTTCCGGGGCGGCCGATTCGGCAAGCAGGTCCGCAATCCGGTCGGCGCGCTGGCGCCAAATGACCTCATAGTCGTCCAGCAGGCGGCGGGCCCGCTGCAGGCCGTCATGGTTGGCCCGCACGATCTGCTCCCTTCCCCGCTTCTCCTTCGAGACAAGGGAAGCGCGTTCCAGCACCGCCACATGCTTCTGGACGGCCGCGAAACTCATGGCGTAGAGGGCGGCGAGCCCGGAGACCGAGTACTCGCCCACTGTCACCCGGCGCACGATGTCCCTGCGGGTCGCGTCGGCGAACGCGTGGAAAAGGCGGTCGAGTTCGTCGTCGTTGAGCTGGGTTCTGAGCTGATCTACAACCATTTGGTTGTAGGATAGTCCGACCGCTCGGGGGTGTCAATGGGCCACGAAACGACGCCGGTGGAGACAAGGACCGGGCGGCAAGAGGCCGGTGTGCGGAGCGTGTGCCGAGCGTAGAGTGAGCCCATGAAGCGTGTGGTGATCGACCGCTTCGGCGGCCCCGAGGTCCTGCAGGTGGTGGAGGTCGACGATCCACGGCCCGGCCCGGGCGAAGTCCGCGTCAGGGTCCTGGCTTCGGGGGTCTCTTTCACCGATGCCCAGCTGCGCGCCGGCACCTACCTCGGCGGACCGAAGCCGCCTTTCACGCCCGGCTATGAGCTCGTCGGCATCGTTGATGAGCTCGGGCCCGGTTGCTCGCGGGTACGGGTCGGGGACCGCATCGGCGCGCTGACGGTGTGGGGCGCCAACGCCGAGCGCGTCTGTGTGCCAGAGGCATACGCGGTGGATGTGCCTGAGGACCTCGACCCGGCCGAGGTCGTAAGCCTCGTCTTCCCCTACATGACCGCTTACCAGCTGCTGCACCGGACGGCTCAGGCGAAGCCCGGGGAGAGTGTTCTGGTTCACGGCGCGGCAGGCAGGGTAGGGGCCGCCATCCTCGAGCTCGGAGCATTGGCCCGCCTCCGCCTCTACGGGACCGCCGCCGGCCGGGACCGCGCCGCAGTGGAGCGGCTGGGCGCGGTGGCGATCGACTATCAGAACGAGGATTTCCTGGCCCGGGTGCGCGGGCTCACCGGCGACGGCGTAGACATTGCCCTCGACGGGATCGGTGGGCCGTTGTCGCTGCGCTCCTTCCGCGCGCTGCGGCCCGGCGGTCGGCTCGTCGTGTTTGGCCGCTACGCCACCATCGCGCAGGGGCGCAAGAACTGGCCGGGCGTGATCGCCTGGTACGCGGCAACGGGGAGCGTCGCCCTCTGGGGCTGGCTGTCACCCCGTCGAAAAGTGTTGTCCTACCGGATCCAGAAGCTGCGCATCCACCACCAGGACTGGTTCAGGGCAGACTTCTTCGCGCTGCTCGAGTTGCTTCGCCGCGGCGAGATTCACCCGGTGGTGGCCGAGCGCCTGCCGCTTTCGGACGTTCGTCGCGCCCATGAGCTACTGGCGAGCACCGCGTCGAAAGGGAAGATCGTGCTCGTACCCTGATCCGGCATGGTCGCCGCCGAGTTCGCGGGAAGCCTGCGAGGTCGCCGCAATGTTACGGCGTGTCCGCACGTTTCCGGCGACTTGGCGCGCCGGCGCTGCGAGGGAGGATAGTTTTAGGGCATGACGGCAAGCTACAGGTACGACGTCGAGATTCTGCACCTCCTTGTCTCGCCGGCGCACGCCTACTTCGGCCGCGCCCGCGATGGTGCGGCGCAGGTTCCCACGACGGACGCGGACCAAGTGGAACTGGTGGCCGGCAAGGGCATCGTCGGYGACCGGTTCTTCGGCAAGGCCGCGCACATGGACGCCGCCGTCACCCTCCTCTCAATCGAGGCCCTCGAGGCGATGGCTAAGGAACTGGCAGCCGGCCCCTTCGACCCGCTCCTGACCCGGCGCAATGTGGTCCTCCAGGGCGCCCACCTCGCTCCCCTGCTCGGCGAAGAGTTCGCGCTCGAATCGAAGGGCAACGTGATCCGGCTCCGGGCCGGACGGCCAGCCCACCCCTGCGCCTGGATGGACCGGATGCTTGCCCCCGGCGCGCACGCCGCCATGCGCGGCCGGGGAGGCGTGCGCTGCCAGCCGCTTTCGACCGGCCTCCTGAGCCGCGGCCCGGCCGTGCTGGTCAGCCCCATCCCGCTCGACCCCGGGCAGGCCGGCGTCCCCACGCTGCTGCGCCCCTCCCGGCTGCCGTAGCGCGGCGGAGACGCGAGCGTTGCGGACGACGGCGAGCGGCGATCATGTTCTTTGCCGCGGATGTGGAACAAATGCTCATCCGAATCGTCGGCAGGAAATAGGCTCGGACTCATCGATCAGGCGGCCGCACGGCAACCGTCAAGCGCAAAACCGGTGAAGGAGCCAGGGTGGACACCCGAAAGCTGAAGTATTTTCTGGCTGTTGTTGACCACGACGGGTTCAGCCGGGCCGCGGAGCACCTGCTCATCGCCCAGCCATCGCTCTCGCAGACCATCGCCGCCCTCGAGAAGGAGCTGGGCGTGCCGCTCTTCCACCGGATCGGGCGGCGGGCGGTGCTCACCGAGGCGGGCAAGGAGCTGATCGGGCCGGCCCGGCTCGTGATGCGCAACCTCGATGCTGCGCAGTCCGCGGTGCAGTCGGTGCGTGGGTTGCGCAGCGGACGGCTGGACATCGTCACGATGCCCTCACCYGGGATCGAGCCCCTGTCCTCGATGATCGCCGCCTTCACCCGGGCGCATCCCCTGGTCAGGCTCAGTGTCAGCGCCGCCTTCACCCCGGAGGACGTCATCGAGTCTGTCCGAAGCGGCAGCACGGAGATCGGGCTGGCAGGCTCCCCCACGCCCATCAAGGTTCCCGGCGTTGAGGTGTTGGAGCTCGATCGCCAGCCGCTGATCCTTCTCGTCAATCCCCAGTCCGATACGTTTGGCGCCGCAACAACGATCCAACGCGAGGAGCTGGCCGGCCACCGTCTGGTCGCGAGCCAGCGCGGTTCGCTGATGCGCTGGCTTGTGGACGACGCACTGGCGCGGGGGATCGACGCCGAAATCGTCGTCGAGGTCGCCCACCGGACCTCGATCCTGCCGTTGGTCCTGGCCGGGGTCGGCCACGCCGTGATGCCGTCGTCGTGGGCGCCCCTGGCCCACAAATCGGGGCTGCGGACGCTGCTGATCGAACCCGTGTCCTACCTGGATGTTGCCGTTCTGAGCCGGAGGGACGACCTGACCCCCGCAGCCCGGTCCTTCCTGGCGGTGGCGCGGCTGCACGCGGCCCCGCAACCGCAAGGAGGGACAGAAACGCCTCCCCCGGCGCATCATCAATAGGCTGAACCTATCTAGCGGATCGGATCTTGGTCTTGGACGGCATGTGGTGCCGGCCCGTCTACTTGAAGAGGAAGGCAGTGTGACGCTGCTAACACACTCAACGAGGAGGTAGGCACATGAGCGCCACCCAGACATTCAGCATCGCTTCAATCCCCGCAGACGGAGTCGGCAAAGAGGTCGTCTCCGCCGGACGCCGGGTCCTGGACGCCCTGGCGCAGAATTCCGGCGGCAAGTTCGCCTTCGAATGGACCGAGTTCCCATGGGGCTGCGAGTACTACGCCAAGACCGGCCAGATGATGGACCCCGACGGACTGGACACCCTCAAGGACTTCGACGCCATCTACTTCGGCGCTGTCGGCTGGGAAAACGTCCCGGACCACATCAGCCTCTGGGGCCTGCGCCTGAATATCACGCAGAACTTTGACCAGTGGGCGAACATCCGTCCGGTGAAGTTCCTCCCGGGCGTCCAGTCCCCGCTGCGCAAGGCCGACACCACCGAGCTCGACTGGATTGTGGTCCGCGAAAACAGCGAAGGCGAGTACGCCGGCCTCGGCGGGCGGAACCTCAGCGGCCGCGGTCCGGGCAACGAGGTCGCCCTGCAGACCGCACTGTTCACCGAGAAGGGCTGCGAGCRCATCATGCGCTTCGCGTTCGATCTGGCCCGGACCCGCACGGTGAAGAAGGTCTCCTCCGTCACCAAGTCCAACGCCCAGCAGTACGGCATGGTCCTCTGGGACGAAACCTTCCAGCGTGTTGCCCTGGACTACCCCGATGTCGCCACCGAGAGCGTCCTTGTCGACGCGATGAGCGCCAAGTTCATCCTGCACCCGGAAGACCTCTCCGTCGTCGTCGCCTCCAACCTGAACGCCGACATCCTCTCCGACCTCGGCTCGGCCCTGGCCGGCAGCCTCGGCCTGGCGGCCAGCGCAAACCTGAACCCGGAGCGCCGCTTCCCGTCCATGTTCGAGCCGGTGCACGGCTCGGCCCCGGACATCGCGGGCAAGGGCATCAGCAACCCGATCGGCGCGATCGCCAGCGCAGCCCTGATGCTGGACCACTTCGGCCTGCACGAGGAAGCCCGCCGCGTCGAGGCCGCCATCGAAGAGGCAACCGGCGCCGGCCACCTGACCCGCGACGTCGGCGGCGACGCCACCACCGGGGACGTCACCGACGCCATCATCGGGGCCCTGGCCCGCACGCTGGCGGCCGTCTAGCGCTTCCGTCTGCCGCTGCGGCGCACCAAAACGGACGACTGCACTGAAACGGACGACGCCGGCCGCGCGGCCGCCGTCGAACGCTACACACTGCACGGGGCGGCTGCGCCGAACTGGCACCCGCCCCGTGCAAACCCCCACACTTAAAGCATCTCCAGAGACATTCCACAATGAGGTAGGAATCATGGGACACATCACCACCGCGGGCACGGATATCCCGGCCCCCAAGAAACGCTGGTACCGGCAGCTGTACTTCTGGGTATTGACCGGCATCGTCCTCGGCATTCTGGTGGGCTGGCTGGCCCCGGCCGCGGGCATCGCCATGGAACCGATCGGCACCACCTTCGTCAACGCCATGAGAATGCTGATCGGCCCGATCGTGTTCCTGACCATCGTCGGCGGCATCGCCAGCGTCGCGGATCTGAAGAAGGTCGGCATGACCGGGCTGAAGGCCTTGACGTATTTCCAGATCGGCACGATCTTTGCCCTGCTCTTTGGCCTGGTCGCCATCAACATCTTCCGCCTCGGCGAAGGCGTCAACGCAGACGCCAGCGCGATCAAGACGACGGACTCCGCGGCCAAACTCATCGACGCCGGCGCCCACCAGGAATGGTGGCAGTTCCTGACCCACATCATCCCCACCAGCGTCGTCGCGCCCTTCGTGGAAGGCGACATCCTCCAGATCATCTTCATCGCCGTGATCTTCGGCGTTGCGCTGAACGCCATGGGCAAGGTCGGGGCGCCCGTCCTGGACGGTGTCCAGCGCCTCACCGGGGTCATGTTCAAAATCCTGGGCTTCATCATGAAGGCCGCCCCGCTGGGCGCGTTCGGCGCGATGGCCTTCGCCGTCGGCAAGTACGGCGTCTCTTCCCTCTCCAGCATGGGCGGGCTGATCGCCCTCTTCTACGCCACCTCGATCCTCTTCGTCGTCGTGGTCCTCGGCTCCGTCATGGCCTTCCTGAAGCTGAACATCTTCAAGATGATCCGCCACCTCAAAGAGGAGTACCTGCTCATTCTGGGCACCTCCACTGCCGAACCGGCCCTCCCGGGCCTGATGCGCAAGCTCGAGCACGCCGGTGTGAAGAAGGAAACGGTCGGGCTCGTGGTCCCCACGGGCTACAGCTTCAACCTCGACGGCGCCGCCATCTACCTTTCGCTGGCCGCCGTCTACATCGCCCAGGCAACCAACACGAACCTGACCATCGGCCAGCAACTGGGCCTCATCGCGGTCATGCTGCTCACCTCCAAGGGCGCGGCAGGCGTCGCCGGCGGCGGCTTCATCGCCCTGACCGCCACCCTGGCCACGCTCGGCACCATCCCTGCCGCCGGCATCATGCTTATCTTCGGCATCGACAAGTTCATGTCCGAGTGCCGGGCCCTGGTGAACTTCACCGGGAATGCCGTCGCCACCTTGTTCATCGCCTGGTGGGACCGCACCCTGGACGCGGACCGCGTCCGCCGCGTCTTCAACGGCGAAACTGTTGAGCCGCTGCCCAGCGAGGATCCGGTCCTCCCGGACGGCTACGGCGACATCGACGATGACCTGATCGAATACGGCCACCACACGCACCCGGACAACCACCCGGAGCGCACAGAAGCCGCCGATGCCGATTCGACGGCCAACGACACCCGCCGCCCCGCCTACTCGGAAACCATCTGACATGTTCAACACCACCGCCCCGAAAACCGTGCGGACCCTCATCGCACCGGACAAGTTCAAAGGCAGCCTCACGGCCGGCGAGGTGGCCGACGCCCTGGCCGCAGGGCTCCGCGCCGGAGCCGGCTCCACCGGCGGGGCCGGAGCGGTCCACTGCGAGCTGCTTCCCCTGGCCGACGGCGGGGACGGCAGTGTGGACGCCGCCGTCGCCGCCGGCTTCACCCGGCACCGCCACACTGTCACCGGGCCCACCGGCCAGCCCGTCCCGGCCGGCATCGCGTTCGACGGCACCACCGCCGTCGTCGAGGTCGCCAACACCTGCGGCCTGGCGCTCCTGCCGGCGGGCCAGCTGGAACCCTTGGCGGCCTCCAGCCGGGGCTTTGGGGAAGCGATCCTGTTCGCCCTCAGTCTCAACCCGGTCAGGATCGTCCTGGCGCTGGGCGGAAGTGCCAGCACCGACGGCGGCATGGGAATGCTCACCGCCCTGGGCTACGGCTTCCACGACGCCCGCAGCCGGCAGCTCCACGGCAGCGGAGAGTCACTGGCGCAGATCCACACCATCCGCCGGACCAGGTTCCCCGAACTGGACAGCACGGAACTCGTGGTCGCCAGCGACGTCCACAATCCACTGCTCGGGCCCGGCGGCGCGCCGGCGGTCTTCGGACCCCAAAAGGGCGCCGGACCGCAGGACGTTGCGGCACTGGAGCACGGGCTGGCGCACCTCGTCGCCACGTTGACGGACGCCGGGTTTGAGGACGCCGCCGAACTTGCGCAGCGCGAGGGCGCCGGAAGCGCCGGCGGGATCGGCTTCGCCTGCCTGCTGCTGGGCGCCAAGCAGGTCTCGGGCGCCGACTACTTCCTGGACCTGCTCGATTTCAACAACCGCAGGGACAGTTGCGACGTCGTCATCACCGGCGAAGGCAGCATCGACGAACAGACCCTCGCCGGCAAGCTTCCCGCCGCCGTCGCCCGGAGGTCAGGAACCCGCCCGATCATCGCGGTGGCCGGCCGTTCCCTCCTCCCCCGGGAAAGGTGGTCCGAACTGGCGCTCACCCGGGTCTACACCCTGGCCGAGTACACCGACCAGGACTCCGCCAAAGACCCCGGACTTTCCGCCGCCCTGCTGCAGAGGATCGGGAGGGACATCGCGGCAAGCCTGCTGTAGGCAGTAGCGGAATCTGGCCCCGCGGTCCTACTGCCTAATCGCGCCCTGGCTCTTCCCGCCCTGACTCTTCCCGCTCGGCGATCGCCTTCACGCTCGTTACCAGGCTGTCCCACATGCCCTTGGAGTGGTCGGCGTCCTCGGCACTGGCGTTGTTGTCCTGGGCGAGCGTCAGTTGCGTGGCACCGGTCTGGTCCTCGAGCGTCCAGGTCAGCRTGTGGTAGTTCTCCGGCGCATCCGCCTGGCCGCTCAACGGGCTGAAGTGCGTGACAACAAGCCGCCGTCCGGGTTCAAACTCGAGGATGCTGCCCCTGTCCTCGTACTCCTTGCCGTCCCAGGTGCCCCGCCACAGGATGGGTCCGCCTACCGTCCAGTCGGTCACGAGTTCGGTGCCGAACATGAACTCCTTGGCGGCATCGGGATCGGTGATCACGGACCATACGCGGCTCGCGGGCGCCCCGATGGTGATGGTCGAGGTCGCCACATACATTCCAGGCATAGCCTTCCTTTCCTCGCGGAGTCGCTCGGCGCCGGCAGCGCCCGGCACCGAGACTACTCCGCCGGGCGGAACGTGCGGAAGCTCCCTAGGCCGGGTAGATCGCGATGGCGGCGGCCTTGATGACGAAGTAGACGCTCATTCCGGGGATGAGGCCGAGGTCGGCTGACGCGGCCGGGGTGATGTCGGCGGAGAGCCGACCGGCACGGACACGGATCTGATCGCCGTGGGGCTCCAGGTCCGTGATGATCACTTGGAATGAGTTTCGCGGGCTGCCGTGCTCTTCGGTGAGGAACACCGATACCGCCGAGGGCGGAAAGACCGCTACTCCGTCCTGCCCGGGTTCGATGGTCTCGTCCCGGTAGCCCGCGACGACCATGCCCTGGGCGGTGGTCACCCCGGCGTCGCTGACAGTCCCCGCCACCAGGTTCAGCCCGGCCAGCCCGGCGGCGAACCGGCTGCGCGGTTTTTCCAGGACTTCGCGGGTGGGGCCCTGTTCGGTGATCCGGCCGTCCTCGAGGACGATCACCCGGTCGGCCAGCATGAGGGCGTCGAGGATGTCGTGGGTGATGATGATGGCCCGGCGGCCGGCGAGGACGCGCTTGAGGAGCCGGCGGAGCAGCGGGGCGGCATGGATGTCGAGCGCGGCCATGGGCTCGTCCAGGAGCAGCAGGTCGGGGTCGGCGGCGAGGGCGCGGGCCACGGCCACCCGCTGGGCCTGTCCGCCGGAGAGCTGTCCGGGGCGCCGGGAGGCGAGGGAGTCGGCGTCGACTTCACTGAGCCAGTGCATGGCCGTTTCGCGGGCCGCGGCGCTGGAGGCGCCGGCGCTGCGTGGCCCGAACGCGACGTTGTCCAGTGCGCTGAGGTGCGGAAACAGGAGGGCTTCCTGGGCCAGCAGCGCCGTGCMCCGGGTGTGCGGGGCGCGCCAGATGTTGGTGTCCGCGCTCAGGTCGAACAGGACTTTTTCGCCGATCGTGGCTTTGCCGGCATCGGGGCGCAGCAGGCCGGAGATGATCGAGAGGAGCGTCGATTTACCGGCCCCGTTGGGCCCGAGGATGGCGATTGTCTCGGCCGGTCCGAGGCTGAAGGAGACCTCGAAGCCCCGCGCGGCAAGGGTTGCGTCCAGCTGAAAGGTCACCGGAGTGCTCCTTCCGGTGCCACGCCAAGGCGCGGGCGCCGGTAGGAGAGCCCGACGACGGCCACCGCCACGGCGACCAGCAGGAGGGAGAGCGCGACGGCGGCGTCGGCGTCGGTTTCGCGTTGCAGATAGATCTCCAGCGGCAGGGTGCGGGTGACGCCCTGCAGGCTGCCGGCGAAGGTCAGGGTAGCACCGAATTCGCCCAGGCTGCGGGCGAAGGACAGAACGGCGCCGGAGGCCAGTCCGGGGAGCACCAGCGGGATGGTCACCCGGCGCAGCACCGTGCCCGGGCGCGCGCCGAGGGTCGCGGCGACCGCCTCATACTTGTTGCCGGCGGTGCGCAGGGCGCCTTCGAGGCTGACCACCAGGAACGGCAGGGCAACGTACGTCTGGGCGAGGACGACCGCGGTGGTGGAGAAGGCGATCTGGATTCCGGCCAGTTCCAGGCTCTTGCCCAGCAGTCCCTGGCGGCCGAAGGTGTAGAGCAGGGCGATGCCTCCCACCACGGGAGGCAGGACCAGCGGCAGCAGGACGAAGGCCCGGAGCAGGCGCTGGCCCGGGAACGGGCTTCGGGCCAGGATGAGTGCGAGCGGCACGCCGAGGACGATGCAGGAGGCGGTGCTCGCCGCGGAGGTACGCAGGCTCAGGCCGAGCGCGGTGAGTGAGGATTCGGAGGTGATCAGCGGGATGAACTCGGACCAGTTGACCCTGGCGACCATTGCCACCAGCGGCAGCAGGACGAAGAGTGCCCCTGCTGCCGCGATGGCGTAAATCCATGCCGGGATGCCTGTGTACCCGGTGCCGCTGCGCCTGTGCATGCCGCTTACGGGGTGCCGAATCCGGCGTCGCTCAAGACCTGCTTGCCCTCGCTGCCGGTGACCGCTGCGATGAAGGCAGCGGCGAGCTCCTTGTTCTTGCCCGTGCCGACCGTGGCGATGGGGTAGGTATTTACGGCCTGGTCCGACTCGGCGAAGGGGATGCCTCTGACCTTGTCTCCGGCGTTCTTGACGTCCGTAACGTAGACCAGCCCGGCGTCGGCCTCACCCGAGGTGACCTTGCCCAGGACATCCGTGACGGACGATTCCTCGCTGACCGGCGCCAGGGTGGTGCCGGTGGCTTTTTCGACGGTCTCGGCCGCGGCGCCGCAGGGAACCTGCGGTGCGCACACCACGACCTTCACGCCCGGCTTGGCGAGGTCGGCGAAGGAGCTGATCGATGCCGGGTTGGACGGCGGAACCGCGATCTCCAGGACGTTCGTGGCGAAGTTGGCCGGGGCGCCGTCGATCAGTTTCGCATCGGTCAGCTTGGTCATGTTCTTGGTGTCGGCGGAGGCAAAGACATCGGCCGGGGCGCCCTGGGTGATCTGCGTGACCAGGTCCGAGGAGCCGGCAAAGTTCAAAGTGATTTTGGTGCCGGGGTTCTTCGCCTCGAAGTCGCTGGCCAGCTTGGTGAAGGTCGATTTCAGCGAGGCCGCGGCGTAAACGGTGATCGCTCCGGACAGCGTGGGGGTCTCACTGGCCCCGGCGCTGGAGTTGGAGGCGGTTCCGGCTGCCCCGGGCGTGCCGGCGGCACAGCCGGCCAGGCCCGCGGCCAGGGCGCCGGCCGCCAGCAGTGCGGGGACGTGCTTGCGGGCGGTCCTCATATGAGGCTCTTTCCGTGGGGCGTTTCGATGATGACGGTGGTGGCTTTGACCACGGCGGTCGCCACGGATCCAAGTTCCAGGCCCAGTTCCCGGACGGCTTCGCTGCTCATCAGGGACACGACGCGGAAGGGCCCGCACTGCACCTCAACCTGTGCCATGACTTTGTCAGCGGTGATGCCCGTGACCAGGCCGACGAACCGGTTGCGGGCGGAGCGGCCTATCTTGGTGGGGTCATCGGGAAGCTGTGCCTGGTCGCGGGCCAGGTGGGCAAGTTCCAGGCCGTCCACGGCCAGCCGGCCGGAGTCATCCTTGACCGGGGTCAGTATCCCATTCTCGGTCCAGCGCCGGACGGTGTCGTCACTGACCCCGAGAAATCGTGCTGCTTCGGAAATGCGGATTTTCGGCATACCTCCATAATCACCTATTTGCGGAAATTATGGGGAAACTGATCCGCAAATCAGTAAAGAATCCTCGTTTGGGGTCATCCGAGGCGCAGCCGGGTCCGGCCCCCGGGATCCTCGAACTCAAGGCGCATTTCAGGCCGGCCGGTGGCGCCGCCGCCGGGCGCCGCCCGCTGGGTGGCCACCAGGAGCGACGGCGGGTCGATTTTCCCGCCGCCCGGGACGATAATCGGAGGTGACCGGACAGCTTCTGCCGAGAGGAGCCGGCCGTGGCACCCACCACCCTGCTGGCAGGATTCAGATCTGCGATCGCCGCCCTCACGTTGGGGGTGCTGCTGCTGACCGGAACCGGCTGCTCCTCCGACAACCCCGCGGAAACCACGAAGATCACGCCGGCGACCAACGGGATCAACACCGTGGTCGGTCCGATGAAGCTGGCGGACATGCTCATCCTCTCCCACGGAGCGGACCAGCCCGGACGGATCATGGGCACCGTATTCAACACGTCCGCCAAAGACGCGGTTGTCACCATCTCCGGCGCTTCCGGATCGACGGTATCGATTCCGGTCAAGGCCAACGGCGAAACGTCTTTGGCCCAGCCTCCGGCCATGATGCTGGACCCCACCACGGGATCCCCCGGGTCCCTGGTCACGGTCCGGGTGAGCGAGGACTCCACAGGTAAGTCGGCCGAGCTGCAGCTTCCGGTCCTCGACTCCACGCTGCCCGAATACCAGTCGTACATGCCCGCGACGCCCGGATCCGGGACCGCCTCCGGCAGCCCGTCACCCACGCTGCCCGGGAACACCACCGCTCCATCCGGGACCGGGTCCCCCAGCCCCTCCCCCAGTCCGTAGCCCGAAGCCCCGCCCCAAGCGCCCGACAACCATGGATCTGGCCCCAAAGGCGGCCCCGCCGGCGCAGGAGCAGGACGGGCCTTAGGCAGGCAGGGCCGGTGAACGCCGTCCCTGCCTGCCTGGCAGTCTCGGTGGCTCTGGCTAGGAGAAGCGTCCCGGCCGGAAGGTGGCCAGCATCGGGTGCTTCGTGCCGGTCATGATCTCACCCGCGAGAAGTTCTCCTGCGATGAGGCCCAGCGTGGCCCCCGAGTGTGTGAAGGCCACGAAGCAGCCGGGCACCTGGCCGAGTTCGCCGAGGACCGGTTCGCCGTCGCCCGGGATGGGCTTGTAGCCGATCTTCCAGGAGGCCGGTTTGAGGTCGGGGTTGCCGCCGATGAGCTTGGATGCTTCATCGGCGAGTTCCTGGACCACGTCATCGGGGATGCTGAAGGAGCCGTCGGCGTGTTCGGCGATGTGCCCTTCATACCAGTCGTGGTCCAGGGCAAGGGTGTTTCCGGGGTTGGGCCGGACGGCGGCCCGGGGGGTGTTCAGCACGGCCTTCAGCTCGTGCTCGACGGGTTTGGTCAGCACCAGCATGGAGACCGGGGATCCGTTGGGGATCTCGACGCCGAGGGAGGCGACGACGGCGGGAGTTGCGGCACCGCATGCCACGAGGACAGCGTCTGACTCGTGGGTTTCGCCTGCGGCCGTCTCGACGCCGGTGGCCCGGCCGCCGTCGACCGTCACGGACACCTTGCCGGCGTTGAGTACGAGTTCACCGCCCAAGGCGTGGAACTCCTCCATCAGGAAGTCCACCAGATCGGGCAGGCTGACCCAGCCCTCACCGGGATTGAAGATGGCGTTCTCCGGAACTTCGGCCGGATCGATGCCGGGGGTGGCTGAAGAAACCCGTCCGGGCGTCAGAAGCTTCGAGTCATAGCCGATGGATTTCTCGTAGCGGTGGCGGGCTTCCGTGGCGGCTTCCTGGCCGGCGGGATTCCACATGAGGCCACCGCCGAACTGCAGCCAGTCCCGGCCGGGGTCCGCGGCGAAGAGCGTGCGGTAGCGGTCCACGCCGGCGACCCGGAGCTGGTGGTACGGTGTGGACCGTTCTCCGGCGGAGTTCAGCCAGGAGAGCGAGCGGCCGGTGGCCTCGCTGGCGAGGCCGTGTTCGGTCAGGAGGATGACGGAGGCGCCGTCGCGGAGCAGGTGGACGGCCGTGGAGACGCCGAGGATGCCGCCGCCGATGATGGCGATGCGCTTGGTTGAGGGCGTGGAGGACATGGGTCTGCCTTTCCTAAAGTAGAGGTATCTGGGGTGTCCGTGAGGGGCACTGGGAGCCGGTGTGCGGGCTATGCGAAGGCGCGGATATTTTGGATGACGCTCAGGACGTCGAGGGACTCTTCGGGGTCGACGGGAAGTGGGCCCTTGCCACGGAGGGCAGTCGCGAGCTCTGCATAGAACAGCGGATAGGCGCCGGGTTCAGATGCGACTGGCCGCAGGTCTCCGTCGACACCCACGGTCCCCCAATGGGTTTGGGGTTCGACGCCGTAGCCCGGCTCCGTGGGTATCGTTCCGGCCGCGAGGGCCGGTTCCTGGCCGTCCAGGCCCCACTTCGTGTAGCCGGACTGGGAGCCCAGGACGTGGAAGCGTGGGCCGACCTGCGCCGTCATGCCGTTCATCCACAACCGTGAGCGGACCCCGGATTCGTGGAGCAGGGACACGAAGGCCTCGGTGTCGGCACCGGCCGGATCCGGGCCGCGGTTCGCCGTTTCGCCGTAGCTTTCGGTCACCGGGCCAAAGAGCTGGATGGCCTGGTCGATCAGGTGGGCACCGAGGTCGTTGAGGATGCCGCCGCCATCGGGCACGGCGGCGGTGTCCCGCCAGTTTCCGAAGCCCTCCGGCCGCCACCATTCGAAGCGCGACTCGAAGCTGCGGACCTCGCCCAGCGCTCCTTCCCCGATAAGCTTCTGAAGCGTCAGGAAATCGGCGTCCCAGCGCCGGTTCTGAAATACCGTGAGCTGCACGCCGGCGTCGGCCGCCCGGGAGATGAGCTCCTGCCCCTGGCCCGGCGTGGTGACGAACGGTTTGTCCACCACCACGTGGAGGCCATGGGCGATGGCCGTTGCGGCGAGGTCGAAGTGGGTCAGCGGTGGCGTTCCGAGGACCACCAGATCGAGGTCACCGGACAGCGCAAACAGGTCCTCCGGCGTCGGGACGATCCGGGTGTCCGGGTAGAGCCTTGCCGCCTCCGAGGCGCGGTCCTGATCCGCCGTGACGATCACGTCCAGCGAGTAGTTGGCATCCGCCGCGATCAGCGGTGCGTGGAAGACTTTGCCCGAGATGCCGAACCCCACGACGGCGGTGCGGATGGGTGCTGCCGCGGTGCTTCCCTTCAGGGTCTCCATCAGAGCACTTCCGAGAGGAATCGCTGGAGGCGTTCGCTTTGCGGGTTGTCGAAGAGGTCGGCGGGCGTGCCGGACTCGACGACCTCGCCTTCGTCCATGAAGACAACCTGGTCGGCGACTTTGCGGGCAAAACCCATCTCGTGCGTGACCACCAGCATGGTCATGCCGCGGCGGCCCAGGCCTGCCATGAGGTTCAGCACGCCCTTGACCAGTTCCGGGTCCAGGGCGCTGGTGGCCTCGTCGAAGAGCATGACTTCCGGTTCCATGGCCAGGGCTCGGGCAATCGCGACGCGCTGCTGCTGTCCGCCGGAGAGGTCGCGGGGGCGGTGGTCGGCGCGTTCGGCAAGACCGACCTCGGCTAGGCGGCGCCGGGCGCGTTCCCTGGCTTCGGCCTTGGGCATGCCCTTGACGCTCCAGAGGGCCAGCGCCACGTTCTCGAGGGCGGTGTGGTCCGGGAAGAGGTTGAAGTGCTGGAACACCATGCCGATGCGGCTGCGCAGGAGGTCCGGTTTGACCTGCAGGGCGCTCTCGCCGGCCAGGAGCACGTCCCCGCTCTTGGGTTCGTGAAGCCGGTTGACGCCGCGCAAGAGAGTGGATTTGCCGGAGCCRGAGGGCCCGATGATGCAGGTGGTGGTGCCCGGGGCGACGTTGAGGCTGACATTGCGGAGCACCTCGACGTCGCCGTAGGCCATGGTCAGGTTCTGCAGTTCCAGGCTGGAGCCGTGGAACGTCTCGATGTCCGGGACTGATTCTTTGGCATTGCTGGCGGTGTTGGTGCTGCTTGCGGTGTTGCTGGCGAGGCTCATGTGTTGCTCCCGGTGGTCAGCGGTGAAGCCGCGGCGAGTTCTTTGACTTCCTTGAGACCGCTGCTGGGTGCGGCGGGGCGGCGTCGGCCGGTGCGGAAGCGGTTATCGAAGTAATTGACCAGATGGGTCAGCGGAACCGTGATCAGCAGGTAGAAGATGCCGGCCATGACCAGGGGCGAGAGGTTGCCGGAAAGCACGGCGGCGTCCTGGCCCACGCGGAAGAGCTCGCGTTCCGTGACCAGCAGGCCCAGGAAATAAACCAGCGAGGAGTCCTTGACGATCGCGATGAACTGGTTCACCAGCGCTGGCAGGACCCGGCGGACTCCTTGCGGAACCACCACCAGGGCCATGGACTTCGCGTAGCTCATGCCCAGCGCGCGGCAGGCCTCACCCTGGCCTTTGTCCACGCTCTGGATACCGGCGCGGAAGATCTCCCCGATGTAGGCGCTGGCGATCAGGCTCAGGGCGATGATCCCCAGGGGGTAGGGCGAGGGACCGAAGATCGATTGGCTGAAGCGGGCGAAACCCTGGCCGATCAGCAGGATGGTCAGGATGGCGGGGAGTCCGCGGAAGAGGTCCGTGTAAATCCGGGCCGGAACCCGAAGCCACCGCGAGGGAGATATCCCCATCACGGCGACGACCATGCCGAGGGCAACGCCGATGATGGTCGCCGCAACGGAGATGATGAGGGTATTGAGGAGACCGACTCCCAGAAGCTGGGGCAGGACCTCGGCCATTGCGCCGAAGTCGAAGAAGGTGCGGGTGATGGTGCTTAACCAGTCCATGGTTGCTCTCAGACGTAGATAGCTTGTGGAACCCGGCGGGCCGCGCAGTGCGGCCCGCCCGGTCAGGTGGCAGCCGGGCTATGTGCCGACGTGCCGATGGTTCGGTGCCTGTTGGTTGCCGGCCGCTTACTTGCTGGGCCGTTTACTTGCTCGGCGCAGGCGTTGCCGTCTGCTCAGCTTTCGGCAGGTACTGCTCGGGCATCGGGGAGCCCGGGAACCACTTCTGGTAGAGCTTCTTCCAGGTGCCGTCCTCCATGGCTGCGGCAAGGCCCTTATTGAGGGCGTCCTTGAAAGCGGTCTTGCCCTTGGCCACGGCGAAGCCGGCGGGAGCGTCGAAGGACGGGATGTCCGCGGCGCTGATCAGCCCGTACTGCGTTTCATAGGCCTTGGCGGCCTCGTAGTCCAGGAAGTGTGCATCAACGGATCCACTGTTGACGGCGGCGATCGCGGTGTTGTTGTCCGGGAAGCGCACCAGGCTCGCGGAGGTGAAGTTCTTGACCGCGTAAGCCTCCTGCAGCGTTCCCTGCACGACGCCGAGACGCTTTCCGCCGAGGCCGTCGGCGCCGGTGATGCCCGAGGTTTTCGTGGTGATGACGGTCAAGTAGCCGGCCAGGTAGCCATCGGAGAAGTCGACGGTTTGTTTGCGCTTGTCAGTGATGCCGATCGCCGCAACGCCGGCGTCGAACTGGCCGTTGGAGACGGCCGCGAGCAGCCCGGAGAAGTCCTGTCCGGTGAAGACGACCTTGTCCACTCCGGCGCGGTGGGCGACGTCTTTGAAGAGCTCGACGTCGAAGCCGGTGAAGTTACCCTGGGCGTCGGCAAAGGTATAGGGCTTCGAATCACCCAGGCTGGCAACGCGGATGGTGCCGGCTTCAATCAGGCCGTAGGGGTTGTCCGCCGGCGAGGACGAGGCGGATGAGCTGCCTCCGCAGCCGGAGAGTGCCAGGACCGCGGCAACAGCAGCGGCGATGAGCGCCCCGGGGCGCATTTTGTTTCCTGTGTTCACAGCGTTTCCAATCGTGGGGGTGAGCAGCGGGGCAGGCAGGCAGTGGGCCCCGTGGAGTGGCACTTTATCGATGGAAGTCTTGCTGAGTCCGGTCTCAGTCCCTAGGATTGAGACCGGACTCACATCGATTGCTAGAAATGTAATCGAAGCCACATCAGGCGTCAAGGGTCCGCTACGAAAGGCCGTAATGAATAGTGATGCTTCCCGGCGCCGCGATGTCACTGTCGCCGACGTCGCCAAAGCAGCCCAGGTTTCCAAGGCCCAGGCCGCCCGCGCCCTGGGCAACTACGGGGCCGTGAGCGACGACGTGCGTGAGCGGGTGCTGGCTGCCGCCGAGGAACTGGAGTACCGGCCCAACGAGCTCGCCCGCAGCATGAACACCGGGAAATCGCACACCATCGGGGTGGTGGTCGGCGACATCGAAAACCCCCATTTCGGCCTGGCCACGCGGGGCATTACGGATACCGCCAAGCGGAGTGGATTCAATGTCATCCTGATCAATACGGACGAGGATACCGAGGCGGAAATCGACGCCGTCAGGGTGCTCCTCGACAAGCGCGTTGACGGCCTGATCGTGGCACCCGCGTCTTCCGTGGAAACGCAACATTTACGGCGCGTTTACGAATCCGGCCGTCCGCTGGTCCTTTTGGACCGCAAGGCGCCAGGGCTCGACGTCGACACCGTGGCGGTGGACATGGAGGACATCTCCCATGAATCCACCAGCTATTTGCTCAAGTCCGGCCACCGGAGGATCGCCTTCGTCTCCACGCTGAAAACAGCCGGGCCGTACCACGACGGCATGCAGCTGGACTCGTCCCAGATCTCGGACCGGCGCGACGGCATGAAACGCGCATTCGAGGAGGCGGGGCTGGACCTGCCCGTCGATCTGATCCGCCTCAACGCCGGCGACGACGAGTCCATCAAGAAGATCACCCGCGAGCTGGTGCAGCGCCCTGACCCGGCGACGGCGATCATCGCCTCCGACGGGCTGATCGGCCTCAGCGTGGTGGAAGCGATCCACGAGCTCGGCCTCTCCATTCCGGGTGATGTCTCCTTCCTCATGTATGACGACTTCGCCTGGACGCGCCTGACCACGCCCCCGCTCACGGTTATCGCCCAGCCTGTCTACGACATGGGCGTAGCGGCCGCGTCAGCCCTGATCCGGCAGATCGAAGGCCGCAAGGCACCGGCGGCCGCACCGACATTCACGGCCGCACTGATCCGCCGCGGCTCGGTCGCGGCCCCGCGGGCGGCCCGCGAGCACACTTAGTCCGCTTGCGGGCGCCATTGGGCGCCTCGACCCAAAGGACAGGGCTTAGTTCTCTGGCGCGGTCCCGGGCCGGCGGATTCACTGAACTGCAGGGGAACGTTTGGTGCAATCGGCGGAGGGAGCGTGATCCCTGTGGGCGGACCCATCCGGCTGCTGGAATCGGGCCGCCCTCACGCTGCGCCCACGGAAACGGGCGCCGATCCGCCATGGAGCTGACGGTCATTGTCCTCATCACCGCCCTCCTGTTCGCGTGGGCGCTGGTGTCGGCGCGGCTGCAGCAGGCGGACCTGACCGCTCCTATTGTGTTCACCGCTGTCGGCGCAGCCCTGGCCTGGTCCGGGCTGGTTAGTGGCCCGTCGCCCTTGGCGAGTATCACCCCGGTTGTCGAGGTCACCCTGGTGTGGGTGCTCTTCTCCGACGCCGCCCGCTTGCCGCTCCAGCAATTGCGCCAAGACGTGAGCCGCTACGTGCGGCTGCTGGGAGTCGGTCTGCCGCTGACGATTGTGTTCGGGTGGGCCCTGGCCGCTTGGTTCTTTCCCCAGTTCGGGTTCTGGCTGGCCCTCCTCGTCGGTGCTGCGCTTGCCCCTACCGACGCCGCACTCGGAATACCCGTGGTGACGAATCCGGCGGTGCCGTCGCGGATCCGCCAGCTGATCACGGTCGAAAGCGGCCTCAACGACGGCATCGCTACCCCGGTCGTCATGCTCGCCATCGCCGGCGCGGCCGCCGCAGCAGGCCTGGAGAGCGCCGAAGGCCCAGGCAGCGCGGCCATGGAGCTGCTCATCGGCGCCGGTGTCGGCGCAGCGGCCGGCGCCGCGGGAGGGTGGCTGCTCCAGCTGGCCCGCCGGCGCGGGACCGCAACCGAGGATTTCGCCGGCATCGGCGTCCTGGCCCTGAGCCTGCTCTCCTACAGCGCCGCACTCGCGGTGGGCGGCAACGGCTTCGTCGCCGCGTTCTGCGCCGGGCTGGCGTTCGGCACGTGCGCCGGGGAACGGGGGCCGGCAGAACTGGCCTTCGTTGAGCAGATGAGCGGCCTGGTGTCCCTGCTCGTGTGGCTGGCCTTCGGAGCCATCACCGTGCCGATCATGCTGAAGCATTCCCTCCCCCTGACCATCGCGTATGCCGTGCTCAGCCTCACGGTGGTGCGGATGCTGCCGGTAGCGCTGGCCTCAATTGGCGCCGGCCTCGACCGGAAGACCGTCCTGTTCGTGGGCTGGTTCGGCCCGCGCGGACTGGCGTCCCTGGTGTTCGCGCTGCTGGCGCTGGAAGCCCTTGGACCAGTGTCCGATCAGGCTGTGGCCGTCATCGCCGCCACCGTACTGCTCAGCGTCCTGGCCCACGGCTTCAGCGCCGCACCGTTGGCTGCCCGCTACGGACGGGCCGCTGCCGCAGCGGGACCGGAGCCCGGCGGACCGGTGCCGGTCTCTCCGGCCCCCGCCCGGGGGCTGAGCCGCATGCACATCCACCCTCCGCATTTTCGGTCGAAGCGGTCCCGTCCCTAGACCGCACTGAACCGTCCGCGCCGGACTCGGGTGCCGTCGTCGCCGTCCGCGTTCCGGCACAGCGGCTGTGATGAGTCTCACGCGCAAATTTCGCCATCTGGCTTGAGCCTCCCGCGCGGCGCTGTGCACTATGGAAAGGCAAGGCAGGGACTGCGACGTTCCTGCCGGTGCAGCCTGACGAATTTCTGCGACGTTCCGCGTCCGCAGTAAACGCCGGGCACCCATCCTGGTGGACGCAATGAGGCCAAACCGGTGAGCTCGCAGAGCTGCCCACGGTCTCAGGCGTTCCTGGTTTGGCCCCTACGGCGGCTCCGCATCGGTGCGGCAGCCGGACATCCGGATTCATGAAATGGAAGCACTGAACAATGACGTTTGAAACTGCCAACTCTGTAACCCACAAGCTCTGGGACCGCTCCACCATGCACCACGAGCTGGACGCACTGGTCCACGAGCTCTCCGAGCGCCACAACACCGCCAAGAGCAACATCGCGGTCCACGCCAGCGGCCCGAACACCTTCACCCTCAGCCTGAACCACGGCGCCTAAAGCCCGGGTTCCAGGCAGCAAGGCCGAACGACGACGGCGGGACCCACGTCCCGCCGTCGTCGTTTGGCGTTTAAGCCCGCGGATCAACCGGCGCCCACGGCCCCGCGCATTTCCGTCTTGACCCGGTACATGTCCTGATCTGCGGCCAGCAGCAGGGCCGTGGCCAGTTCTTTGTGCGCGGCCGGATCAGCGTCCGCCGGGACAACCGTTTCCGACTGGCCAACGGACATGCCCAGCCGGAGCTCGCTCCCCGCGATGGTGATGGCGCCGGCCAGGCAGCTCCGGACGCGCTCTGCAACCGCCTCGAGCTCCGCCGCGTGCTCCAGCCGAGGGATCAGGACAACGAACTCGTCCCCGCTGTAGCGTGTGACGGTGTCCGCGCCGCGCACGGCCTGGGAGAGCATCAGCGCCACGTGTTCCAGGACCTGGTCGCCGGCCGCGTGGCCCAGGGTGTCGTTGACCTGTTTGAACTTGTTGACGTCGCAAAAGAGTACGCCGACGCGGTTCCGCTGTTCGCCGGCGCTGGCCAGGGCCGCCAGCAGGTTTTCCTCGAGGTGCCGCCGGTTCGGCAGGCCGGTCAGCGGGTCATGCAACGCCCGATGGTGGGCTTCCCGCAGGAGCGTGGCGCGGTCCGCCTCGGCATCCTCGAGTTGCCGGTGAGCGCTGGCCAGTTCGCGCTCATACCGCCGCCGCTCGGGGGCCGCGAAAAAGATCATCAAATCCCTCGGTTCCACCCCGTCCACGGTCCGGGTGACGGACAGCAGGACGGGCCTGCGCTGCCCGTCCTGTCCCAACAGCTCGATCGAGAGTTCGGCGAGGTGCCCGTCGCGTTCCAGCTTTGGCCCGGCGTGCGTCCGGTACATCAGCCTGTCCCCGGCCGGCATGAGGTCCAGGAGGCGGGTGCCGTCGAGGCCGCCTTCGGGGATTCCGGTCCAGGCGCACATGGTGGCGTTCGCGGCCAGGATGGTCCCGTCGGTACCGGCAACGATGTAGCCAGCGGGCGCCTGGTGGAAGAGCTGGCCGTAATCGACGGCCGTGGCGCTGGTCCGGGTCATGCCGGCTTCAGGAATTCGAGGATGGCGGCAGACGTTTCCTCCGGCGCGCTGCTTTGCGGGAAGTGGCCTGTGGCCGCAAGCCGGACCAGAGTGCTGTTCGGGAGCGCGTGGTGCAGGTAGGTTCCCACGTGGTCCGGCGTGACGACGTCGTCGGTGCTTTGCAGGACCAGCACCGGGATGGTGACCTCGCCGAGCAGGTGCCGGACATCGGAAAGGAACGCCACCCGGGCAAAGTCACGGGCAACCCGGGGGCTGATCCGTCCGAAGCTGCCCTGGATCTCATGCTCCAGTTCGGGAGCGTGCGGCGTATTCATGTAGACCGGGGCCATCGACTCGGCCCAGACCACATAGTTGGCATCCAGGGATTCGAAGACGTCGTCGATGTCCTGCCGGGTGAACCCTCCCACGTAGCCGTCCTCGGGGTGGTCAAGATAGCTCGGCGAGGCCGTGACCAGCACGAGCCGGCCGAACCTGCGCCCTGCGTCCCGGGCGGCCGCGCTGATGGCCATCATGGACCCGACGCTGTGGCCGATGAGGGTCACGTCCTGCAGGTCGAGTTCGCCGCAGACTTCCACCAGGTCACATACGTAGGCTTCAAGGGTGGCGTAGGTGGCCGAATCGTAGGCGGACTGGTCGGAGCCGCCGGAGCCCACATGGTCCAGCAGAACCACCCGGTAGCGGTCGGTGAACCGGGGCAGAATCTTGCCCCACATGCTCTGGTCGGTGCCGAACCCGTGGGCGAACACCAGCGCCGGGCCGTCTTCTGGCCCGTGCACCTGGACGTTGTTGCGCGCTGCCGCACCGGACATCATCGGCCAACCTGCTCTTCCAATTCACACATGGACCCACCTATCGAGACCGACGGCTGCACAATTCGTCCGGGCCTCGGGCCCAGAAAAATCCGTCCGGCGCCTGCAGGCGCCGCCCCACGAAAATTCCCATATTACAAGGATGTATTTCGACGACGTGGATCCATCTTAGTCCGGTGGGCCGCGGGCCTGGACATGCGTCTTCGCAGGTCACGCGGGGTTTCTGGCGGGGATGCTTACAGCCGAAAACTGGCCGTAGCAAGCTGTTCCTGCGCGCGCGGCCGATCCCGGATACACGTATGGACCTCCTGTTCCCGCCATGAGGTCCGGCACACGACGGCAACTGGGCAACCAAGCGGCCACCCCTGGCACGCGCCGCCCTCCTGCTGGCACACTGAGCCGATGAGTGATCCCCTCCCCCAGTCCCGGCGGCCTGGCATCCGTGCCGCGATGTTCGTGGACTTCGACAACGTCTATACCGGCCTGATGGCCTTGGACCCGGCGGCCGCGAAGAGGTTCGCCGAGGACCCCAAGCACTGGACGGAGGCGCTGGCCGCCGGCGGCGCGGGCGAAGAATCCCGGCGCTTCCTGATCCGCAACTGCTACCTCAATCCGGTGATCTACTCCAAGTACCGGCCGTACTGGACCCGCGCGGGCTTCCGCGTGATCGACTGCCCCTCCCTGACGCAACGGGGCAAGTCCAGCACCGACATCAACCTGGTGCTGGACGCAATGGATGCCCTGGCCGGCGCGGCACATATTGAGGAGTTCTTCGTCGCGTCTGCCGACGCCGACTTCACCTCGCTGGTCCAGCGGTTCCGGGCGGCCGACCGCATGACCACCGTCATCGCTGCCGGCGCCGTGGCGTTCGCATACCGGGAGATGGCGGACAGCGTGGTGGAGTCCCACGACTTCGTGGCAATCCTCAACGGGACCGCGGCCGGCATCCCCCGCATGGTCCCGTCCGCCGGACTTGGCACCCCGCTCCGCACCGCCCAGGGCACGCCCGGGTCCGCGACGTCGGCCGCCGACGAGGTCCGGGCCCTGGTGCAGGCCGCGCCGGGTCCGGTCACGGGAGCGGTCGCGGCGCACCGGGCCCTGACCGCGGACCCGTCGCTGAAGACCGATTGGGGCGGGCACGGCAAGTTCGGGGCCTGGATCGCCCAGATCGGCCAGGGCATCCAATACTCGTCCACGCCGTCGCCCGGCTGGGTGTGGGACGCGAAGCGGTTTTCCCCGGAGCCCTCCTCGCTGGCCTCCGACGCCCGGCCCGCGATCGAGGAGCAGGTCACCCGGGTCACGGACGTTCCGGCGCTGTCGGCAGAACAGTTCAGACAGGTCTTCCTGTCCCTGGCGGCGAAGCTGCGCGACCATTCGGGCAACCGCAGCGAATTGGCACGCTCCGTCCGGGACGACTGCGTGGCAGCCGGGCAGCCGGTGTCCCGCTCGGCCGTCAACTTCGTGGTCCAGGGCGTGGTGTACGCCGGCGGCTCCCTCGCAGCGGAGATGTCAGCGGCGGAACTCGCTGCCGCGTGGACCAGAAACGTGGAAGAGCTGTGCCGGCTGGCCCTCATGGAGTTCGACGACGCCGAAAAGCTCGCGCTCCGGCGCTGGGCCGGCGGCGGGCTGCTGGAGTCCGGCCCCGGCGGCTCCCGGGCGTAGCGAACCTCCCGCCGTCGTGGGCTTGCGCCGGGTGCCAAACCGATCCACAGTGTGATCTATCGACATCGGGTACTCCCAAACGAATTCGGAAAGGAGCTGGAAATGCCCAACGACCTTACGGAACTGGTCAGCGTCCGGTACTTGGTGGCCGATGTCGATGCCGCGGTCGACTTCTATACAACGCATCTCGGATTCACCGTCAGGATGAGCGCCGCGCCGGCGTTCGCCGATGTCACCCGCGGCCGGTTGCGGCTCCTCCTGAGCGGGCCGGCCAGCTCGGCAGGCCGTCCCATGCCGGACGGCACGGTGCCCGTCCCGGGAGGATGGAACCGCATCCACCTCATCGTGGGCGATATCGCGGCCGAAGTGGCACGGTTGCGCGCCGCAGGCGTCACGTTCCGGAACGACATAGTCAAGGGCCCAGGCGGACAGCAGATCCTGTTGGAGGACCCGTCCGGGAACGTTGTCGAGTTATTCCAACCCGCCGGCGAATAGCGGACGTTTCACACACAAGCGGACGACGGCGGGATTCCTCTTCACCGAGGTCGCTAGCTGGGCTCCCGTTCCTGTCGAATGGGGAGCCCAGCTGCGCTTGGGTCCGGCTGACGGAAGACCTGAGGAGATCTCCCGGAGCGGGGATATCTTCGCTACGGCTTCAGGACCACCTTGATGCAGCCGTCTTCCTTTTTCTGGAAGATCTCGTAGGCGGCCGCGGCACCGTCGAGGTCGACCTCGTGAGTCTTCAGGTCCATGACGCCGAGCGGGTCTGCGGAATCTTCCACGAGCGGGAGCAGCTCGTCCGTCCACCGGCGGACGTTGCACTGGCCCATCCGGAGTTGGATCTGCTTGTCGAACATGCTCAGCAGGGGCATGGGGCTCGCTGTGCCACCGTACACCCCGCTTAGCGAAACGGTGCCTCCCCGGCGCACGGAGTCGATCGCTGCATGGAGGACCGTCATGCGGTCTACGCCCGCAGTCTCCATGGCCTTCTTTGCCAAGGCATCCGGCAAGAGCCCCACCGCATTCTGCGCAAAGGCGCCGACGGGCGAATTGTGCGCTTCCATGCCGACGGCGTCGACCACCGCGTCGGGGCCCCTTCCATCCGTCATATCGCGAAGCTGGTCACTGACGTCCTCTGTGAAATCGATCGTTTCCACCCCGTGCCGCTCGGCCATGCGGCGGCGTTCCGGAACCGGTTCGATGGCGATGACGCGCTGGCCGAGGTGTCGACCGACGCGGCTGGCGAACTGCCCCACCGGGCCGAGACCAAAGACGGCCAGTGTGCCGCCGGCGGGGACGTCAGCGTATTTCACTCCCTGCCAGGCGGTGGGAAGAATATCGGAGAGGTAGAGGTACCGCTCATCAGGCAGTTCGTGCCCGACCTTTATCGGCCCGTAGTCGGCGTGGGGCACGCGCAGGTATTCCGCCTGCCCACCGGGGACCGAACCGTAGAGCTCGGAGAACCCGAACAGGCTCGCCCCGCTGTTGTGGGCATGGACCTGGGTGGTCTCGCACTGGGACTGCAGCCCCTGTTTGCACATCCAGCAATGGCCGCAGGAGATGTTGAAGGGGATGACCACCCTGTCGCCCGGCTTGAGGTTCCTGACCTCGGAGCCGACCTCCTCAACGACGCCCATGGGTTCGTGCCCCAGGATGTCGCCGGCCTTCATGTAGGGGCCAAGGACCTCGTACAGGTGGAGGTCCGAGCCGCATATGGCCGATGAAGTGATCCTGACGATGGCGTCCGTGCCCTTCTCAATGACCGGATCCGGAACCATCTCCACGCTGACCGACCGCTTGCCCTGCCAGGTAAGTGCCTTCATGTTCGCTCCTTCAGTCGCAACCAAATTAGTAAGTCTACTGATCAATAAGCATGCCTTGTTCGCGCCCGGATGGGAAGGAGCGTCGGCCTGAGTCCTACATAGCCGTGGCTGAGTTCGGGCCGGCTGGCGATAAGCGCGTTCGAAGGGCGGAAGCCCGCGGCTGAGGACAGGGTGCGGCCACGGCCTGGCATCCGCCCTGGCCGCCCGCCCCAAATAGCCGCCCGGCGGGTCAGCGGCACCTTCGTACAAAGCGGACGACGGCGGGACTCCCGGCGTCGTCCGTTTGCGTTTGGTGTCGTTTACCTACAGTGCCGGCGCGCGAGTGGCTGTGACGATTTCGGCTTCGTCCGTGCTCGCTATTATGCGAGCACCGCCGCCACCGCCGCCGCCACCGCCGCCGCCGCCCTCGTTAGTCAGAACGTCGTTAATTGCGTCCCAAGCGCGACCGGTGAGGTCCTTAGCCGCGTCCCATATACCCGACAGACTGAACGCAGCTGCGTCAAACCCAGGGCTCGCTGTCCTTGAGACCACGAAATCTGGCGTCTTGCGCTCTGCATCGCATTCGGCTGTTAACAGTGCTGCACGACCGTGCGTCATTGCACGAATTCGATCGCTCTGGCCGGACGCTAGAGGTTCAGATGTAAAAACACCGGGCGCGTCTGCAACCGGCTTAAAGGAATTGCTAATCATTTTCTCTCCGTTGATCCCCAGATTCGGAGTTGTCTAACAGACGCGTAAGCACGAGCTTCRCGTAAGTGATATTCCGCGGCAGCCTAAAATTTGGCGCGGGAATAATCGGCACACATGCGTATTTTTGGCACGTCAGACTTTGAGTTATCCCCCCCATCATTGACTTTCACTCGTCATGGTCCTCGCAGGAGACACGAAAGTCAACGGGCTGTTTACACCTGATTCCGCGCGGAAGTTTTGACCAAGCCGCTCGCGAGGCAAGCACCGGAACCGGGCCGCCGCTCCCCCGAAAAACAATCGGCTGTCGAACCCAGGGGCGATGTTCAAGAAAGGTTTGTGGTGGTTATGATTCGGTCATGCCGAACCCGCGATTGTCTCTCGCCTTAGAACGGATTGGCCCTGGAGACTGGGCGATATTCGAATCGTTCGCGTCGGAGTTCTTAGCCGTCGAATATCCAGCCCTGCGGACGATGGCAGCTCCGAACGGAGACAAGGGCAGGGACGCCGAAATATTCACGATTGATGGGGTGCCAAAAGTTGCATTTCAGTACTCTGTCACGGCGAGTTGGAAGACTAAAATTACGAGCACACTGGACACCCTCAAGAGGAATTTTCCTTCGGTCAGCACCATGATCTACCTGACCAACCAGGTGATTGGTCCGGCCGCCGATGAACTCAGGGAAGAGTCCCGACGTGATCGGAATATAACCGTGGACATCCGGGACCGGTCGTGGTTTGTGGACCGCGAGAAGTCCTATCCGCAACGACGAGTGGCCAGTGAAGAGCTGGCTCAGAGATTTGTGGATCCGCTCCTGTCCAAACGAGGGGTCCTCGAAAGAATATCGACCTTGACCGCCGATGAGAGCAAGGTCGCGGTGCTGCACTTGGCTCTCGACGGCGAAGATCAGGCAACCGAGCAGAGCCTTACCAAGAGCTGCTTCGAGTCATTGGTCTTGGCGGCGCTTCACGATTCGAGCACATACAACAGGCTCAGCCTGAGCGAAATCAAAGACGGCGTCGCACTCCGCATGCCCGTGGGGAAGCGAGGGCAGGTCGATGCTCTGACCCTGAGCGCATTGAACCGCCTGTCTCGGAAGGGCCCCGTCAAACAACACAAATCAGCGACCGGGGCCGAGGACACCTACCATCTCAGTTTTGAAGAAACCAAGAGGATAAATGATCAGACAGCCAAGTTCCTTCTTGATGAAGCTGTCCTCGATGCGAAACTCCTCGCGGCGGTTCGGGCCGTCGAAGCACCGAAGGCACTGAGCGAAGCACAGCTGACCGAGGTTTCTCGGCAACTGCGGACAGTGTTGGAAGAAACACTTCTGGAACGAGGCGAGTCTTTTGCCGCAGCCGTGGAAACAGGAGCACCGTTCCAACTCAGCCCTGTAGCCATAGCGGACCGAATCACAGCAAATGGCGGCATCCATGAGCTCAGTTCTGATGCCGCGGCCGCGGCCATAATGCACGTACTGGAACAGCCTTCGCCGCAAACACAGTCGCATCTTCGGCGACTAGCTGACGYATACACGCTTTTCGCGTTCCTGAAACAAACCCCGGACGTCCAGAAAGTCGTGCTCAACGTCTTCAGTGAAGGCGACATATGGATGGACACCACCGCGATCCTGCCGCTTATCGGAGAGAGCCTGGTAGACGATCCGGAAGAGCGCCACTTTACGATTCTGATGCGCGCAGCGGTAGACGCAGGGTTGCTCCTATATGTAACGGACGGAGTCGTAGAAGAAGTTGAAAGACACCTCAACCTGGCCGTTGCTTATGGTCACAACAGAACATCGACTTGGTCGGGAAGGGTCCCCTTCCTTTATTCGGCCTTCGTGCTATCGGGCCGACCAGAGACTGAATTCCTGGACTGGCAACGGAATATCTGTGGACGAGAACAGCCGTTGCAGGACGTCAGCGACTACCTTGCCGACGAATTCTCTATCGAGACCAAGAGTCTCCTCGAGCACTCCGATGCCGCATCGACCGAACTCCGGGGTGCGGTTCAGGAACTATGGAATGAGACTCACGAGAGAAGGCGTCAACGAGGTGAGTACGGAGCCGAGCAAGGGACACGGTCTCGCCTGGTTGCCCACGACGTTGAAAACTCAGTCGGCGTCATCGAGTATCGGCGGACGATTGGACCATCGCCCATGGGCTACCTTGCATGGTGGCTGACGTTCGACAGAACAGCCATGAAGATGAAGGACCACCTGCGGGAGCGCCTTGGCCCGCAAGCGCCTGCGTCGCCGGTGTTGAGCCCGGATTTCCTCACTCAATTGCTTCGGTTGGGCCCGCTCCGCACCGCCATCGAGCAGGACCTGAGAGTGCAGCTCCCCCTGCTCACGGACATGAGCGTCAATCACTACGCTCCGCAGGCTCTGCTCGATTTAGCCAGGGAAACGCGAGAAAAGTCGTCGAGCCAGAATGAACGGGTAGTGCGTCGCGAAGTCCGCGACGCGGTGAACCGCGCAAGGCAGCAGATGGGGCCCGCGGCGGTCGGCGGCGTTCGAGCCATGGAGGATCGAATTTCAGCTTCCATCAGACGTCAGTCACCCGGATGAATCCTGCCGGCGGTCGCACATAACCGGCAGTCGGACGGCAGCCAGGACTGCTGATAGCGGAATACCCCCGGTTTCGCTCCGATCTGGGCTGCCGCGGCCGCACGCTCAGTGCTGTCACATGGGAGTATTCACCTATGACTATCGATAACGATGCTGCCAACCTCCCGGCGCAATTGGACTCTCACGGCACAGACGACTCGCTCGAAGTCAGCCGTGGCTGGGACCACATCGGGGCCATCATTGTCGATGCGACCCTGCAGCGGCGACAGAACTACCACGCGACCGTCAGGCCGCGCGTTGTCGCTCTGGTCGGGGCATGGCTTGATGCCGCCACGACCAGCGGATTCCGGCGGCGCCTCGATACCGGGACGCTTTCCGAAGTTATCAGCTGGCCGTCCCCCGGCCGCCTCGCCCAGGTAGAGGACATGACGCGCGTGTTCGAGAGCCAGGGCATCGAGACGGTAGTCGAACTCCGAGGAGCACTTGGCGACGACGCCCGCAGAGCCGTTCTCCGGGAGGCTCTTGGGGCCGTGCGGCATGTCAGTCCCAAAACGCTCGATTACATTGACACCCTGAGCGGAGTGTCAACGGGCGGGGCCGTCGAAGAGTAAAAGCGGGGAGTGGTCCAGGTTCGCCAGCGGACTCCCGGTCCGCCCCGAGCGGCGGAGTTGTGGGCACTCAAACGTCGATTGTGACGATGGCACAGGAGGCTGCCGAGTCTGCACGGGCGCCGGATTTTAGGCTGACGGCCCGGGAGACGCAGCAGCACATCTTGGCTGCGGAATGCTGCTGGCGTTCGCTGTAGAAGACATCGCGGTGGTCGATGGAGCCCCGCAGGCCGAGCAAACGCACTTCACACAGCCCACATTCGCCCTTGCGGCAGTCGAACATCATGTCGACGCCGGCGTCCTCGAGCGCTTCCAGCATGGACTTTCCGGCGGGGACGGTGGCCTCGACGCCCAACCGGGGCACGCGCACCACGAACTCCTCGGGGTCGAACCAGCCGCTGTTGCCAAAGGTCTCGTAGCGGAGGTTTGTCACGCTGAGCGCCCGGGCATCCCAGCCCCGTTTGACGGCGTCCATGAGCCGGATGGGGCCGCACATGTACAGCTCGGTGTCCGGCTCAATCGTGGCCAGCAGCTCATCTACGTTGAGTGCTGTGCCTTCATCGTCCACGTGGACTCGCAGCGCGTCGCCATGCAGCTGCTCCAATTGCGCCAGGTAGGCCATGGCGGGGCGGCTGCGGCCGGCGTACACGAAGGTGTAGTCGGCCTTGATGTTTCGGAGCACCCGGGCCATGTTGATCATGGCGGTGATGCCGATCCCGCCGGCCAGCAGGACGTAGCGCGGAGCGCCGATCCGCAGAGGGAAATTCTGCAGCGGCTGCGTGATCTCCAGCCGGTCGCCTTGCTCTAGGGCCTGCATGAAGTGGGAGCCGCCCCGGGATTGAGGGGCCCTGAAGACGCTGATCGCCACACGTCGGCCGTCCCCGCTCGAATCGACGATGGAGTAGGAGCGCCTGTGCTGCTCGCCGTTGATCGAGACCATCACGTCAATGTGCGAGCCCGGCTCGGCGTTCATGGGCCTGGACTGTTCCAGGACCAGGCGCCGGGTCTTTGCGGTAATGTCCTCCGCCTCGACCACAGTGCCGATCTGCCAGACTTCGATGTTCGTTGCAGCCATGTCTTCTTCTAACTTCCTGGGATCGGGCGATCGGGTCAGGCGGTGGGGATCAGTCGGCCTTCGGCGGCGAGTTGTCGCTCTATCAGCCGTCGCACCCACATGCCGCCCGCGTCGATGTTGAGGTTGTAGAACTCGTAGTCCGGGTTGGCGTCGATAGCATTCTGCTGGGCCGCCAGCATTTCTTCGTCCTCGCCGAACACGCCGTGTACGCCGTTGCGCAGCTGGGTGGTGATCAGCTGGCTTTCCAGCCGGTAGTTGCGCATGAAGGCCCAGAAGTAGTGGCATGTTTTGGCGCTTTCCGGCGAAATCGTGTTCATCACGAAGCCGTTGACGCCCTGGCTGCGGTCGCCTTCGGGGGCGCCAGTGCCCGCCTTGGCTACTCCGACGTCGATGTTGATGGTCGAGGGCGACTGGAAGGTGATGATCTGCCAGCGGTCAACCCGCCCTTCGAAACCCGGGAACTTGTCCCGCATGTTTTTGAGCCAGAACGGCGGAGCCTCGATGTCGAGCATCCAGCGCGATACCGTGACGGTGTTGTCGTCATGGGTCACGACGAAATCGGACTCACTCAGCTCGTCCTGGCCGATCGAGGAAGAGTGGACGAATTCCTCATGGGTGAGGTCCATCAGGTTGTCCAGAACGAGCTGGTAGTTGCACGGCGCCAAAATGGTCTCGCCATCACCGGCCCAATCATCCGAGCTCATTTGGTGCATGTCCGGGATAAGGGCCGGATCCGCGAGGGTGGCATCCCCAAGCCACACCCACACATAGCGGTAGCGCTCGATCACGGGGAAAGACGGTACGGTGGCGCTGGGATTAATGGTTTCCTGGGCGGGCATGGAGACACAGCGGCCGGCGGAGTTGTAGATAATGCCGTGGTACGGGCACTGGATTTGGTCCTTGCCGAGGGTCTTGCCCATGGACAGCGGGGCCAGGCGGTGCCAGCAGGCGTCCGCCAGCGCCACTGCCTTGCCATCCTCGGTGCGGTACAGGGCGAGCGGGCGGTCCGCAATCCGGCGCGACATCGGCTTGCGGGTTACCTCGTGGTCCCACGCGGCGACATACCAGGCGTTAAGCGGATAACCAAGCACTTTGTTCGTTGTAGAGCTCATGGACTGCATCAGCGCGGTCATGATCGATCCTTCCCCTCACGGTATACCTATGCTCATAGGTAGTGGCTTGGATCACAGCATAACTATGTTGATAGGTAGTGGCAAGGCCCCCCCCAGCTGCCCCCATAAGCGAAACCGCAGAAGGGGACGACAAAAGGCCCGGACACCCAGGCGGGCATCCGGGCCTTTCGGCACTCAAGACTCGAGCTTGTCGATCAGTTCCAGGCCGCGCCTGGCCCACTCGATCTCCGCTTTGGCGCGTTCGATCATGCCTTCATAGGTGAAGATTTTGTAGCCGGCAATCTTGGCCCGGTCCTCCTCAGGCGCGGCCTCGAGGCGGCGCGCAAGCGTGGGGTTGCTCCGGTCTTCCAAGGCGGCAACCATGTTCTGCCACTGCTGCGCGCGGGAGGAGTGATAGGCAATATGGGCGCGCATCTGCGCTCGCGCGGCTTCGGGGTCGGCCCATTCAAGGTAGGCCGCCTTAAGATGGATCGGGTCACGCTCCCGGGCGTAGTCCAGGGTGGTATTCATCCATGCCCGGAAAGCCTCGACCCCTTCCGGAGTGATGTGATAGCGCTTCTTTTTGCCTTTTTTGCCCCAGGGCTCTTCCACTCCGCTCAGCAGGCCATCCTTTTCCATTCGCCGGAGTTCGGGATAGATCTGCGAGTCCGGTGCGTGCCAGACGTAGCCGACGGATTGTTCAAAGTGCTTGAAAACGTCATAGCCCGTGAGGGGCTGAGACGTCAGCAGCGCAAGCAGGGCATAACGCAAACTCACCCGTCACCGATCCTCTCCGTCAGGGCGCCCTGCTGCCGATGCCTTGCGGCAGGGCCGGGCGCCGCCTCCATTAAACCCCTTGTCAACTAACTACGTTCATAGTTATGCTGTGTCCCGCGCCACATTTACCTATCAGTATAGATAGTTTCCCGGCTGCCAGCCTTCAACGACGAGGCCCGGCCTCCGCCTCCAGAAGAGCCACCAGATCTTCTGCACCTCAGTTTCAGCATCTGCCCGGACCGTCCGTGGCCTCTAGAAAGTAGTCCCATGCAACTTCAAGAACGCATCGACGCGTCCCGTATGTCTCTGTATCAATGGCTGATCGTGGGCCTGTGCATCGTCCTAAACGCCCTCGATGGCTTCGATGTGCTGGCCATGGCCTTCACCGCCAACAGCGTGACCCGGGACTTCGGCCTTAGCGGCGCCGAACTGGGTATCCTGCTAAGCGCCGGACTGGTCGGGATGGCCATCGGCTCGCTGGGCCTCGCGCCCTTTGCCGATGTCATCGGGCGCCGGCCCATGGTCCTGATTTCGGTCGGTCTCGCAACTGCCGGGATGCTGCTGGCCTCCGTAGCGCACTCTGCCGTGGAACTCGGGATTTGGCGCGTGGTCACGGGCCTCGGTATCGGCGGGATACTCGCCTGCACAAATGTCATCGCCAGCGAGTACTCCTCCAAGCGCTGGCGCGGGCTGGCCATCAGCATCTACACCGCGGGATATGGCATCGGGGCAACGCTCGGCGGCGCAGCGGCGGTGACTCTGCAGGCCAGCTTCGGCTGGCGTTCTGTGTTTCTATTCGGCGGCATCTGCACTGCCGCCGTCTTCGTACTGCTCGCTGTCCTTCTGCCCGAGTCTGTGGACTTCCTCGCTAACCGGCGTCCCCGCAATGTCTTGGACCGCCTGAACAGGATCGCGCGCAAGATCGGACAGCCCGCCGTCACCGAACTGCCCGCAGTGGCGGCCAAGAATGATCGCAGGAACAAGGTCTCCGAACTGTTCACAGCCGGCAACCGCCGCTCCACCTGGCTCGTCTGGCTTGCCTTCTTTGCCACCATGTTCGGTTTCTACTTCGTGAACAGCTGGACCCCGCGGCTCCTCGTCACGGCCGGCATGACCGAAAGCCAGGGAGTCGTCGGCGGGCTGATGCTGACCTTAGGCGGCACCTTCGGGTCGTTGCTCTATGGACTGCTGACCATCCGCTGGAACAGCCGGAAGGTGATGGTCATCTTCGCCGTCCTGTCGGCGGCCACCATGGTGATGTTCATTTCCACCGCGGGTATGCTGGTCCTCGCCTTCGTCGCGGGCGGCGTTGTCGGCATGCTCATCAACGGCTGCATCGCGGGCATGTACACAATTACCCCGGCGCTCTATGGCGCTTCCGTCCGGAGCACCGGCGTGGGCTGGGCCATCGGGATAGGCCGCGTTGGTGCCATCGTCGCTCCGCTCATCACCGGAGCCCTGCTCGACGCGCACTGGACAGCGTCCATGCTGTACATGGGCGTCGGCGTAGTAGTCCTGGTGGCAGGCGGCGCAGTCGCGGCAATGCGGCCATCCCAGCAAGATGACGGCGCCCTAATCGACGGAGAGAAGGAACTAGCTCTGCCTGCATAATCCAGGGTCAATGTGCGAGGCTCAGACGGCCGTAGGCGATGTTGTTCCGGATGCTCCCGCCGAATCCCACGGCAGCACAACGCTATGCGCCTCAACGCCGACGAAACCAGACCCACACAGTGCGGACGACGGCGGGATTTCCCGCCGTCGTCCGCTCCTTCCTGCGGAACCCACGGCACACAACTCTGCGGCCCGCCATCCCTTGACCGAGTCGACGGTCTTGCAGCTAGGCCAGCGGGGGAAGAGCCCCATAGGTATTCGGCAGCGCTGGAGGATTGACCGGCCTGTCCGCGTCGGACGCAGAGGGCTCCCTGGTGTCTGAGGGTCCCTCAGGCCTGGTCCTCTGTGGAGGCGGCGCGCAGGTCGGGGTCCACGCCCCTGGTTCGCTGCGTATCCACGGACGGCACCGGCTCGTTATCCGCACGGCGAACATAGAGCCAGGCCGCGACTCCCGCGGTCACCGCAACGGCCGCCACTCCGGCAATCGCCCAGGCTTTCCCGGACGCCGTCCGCCGCGACTTAGCCCGGGCGGGTGCCGTGACAACACTCGGTGCAACCCGTTTCAGGCCCTCTTGAACACGGGGAGCAAGAGTTTCCACTCCACCGGCGAGGTCGTCCGCGAGCCGCCGTAGTCCGGTCTGGATCCTCGGAGACGCCGATTCAATCCCGGCATCGAGCCCGGCCACCACTCTTTTCAATGCCGCCTCGACCCCGGGAGTGGCCCACTCCCTCCCCTCGGTGAGCTGAGAGATGAGATTCTCTGAAAGATGGCGGAACTGGTCGGCCTGGTTCTTGGGTGTTGCCGTGCGCATGAGTGCCTCCTCGATGTGGTGGATGCCCATAGCCTACGGCGGTCGGCACCGTAGAAACAGGCCCTCCCGGCCGCAACCACCACGAACGCCGGGGTTCCCCAGTGCGCTCCCTTCCTACAGGAAGGCGGACGACGCCGGGACTTCCCGCCGTCGCCCGCCTGCGTTTTGGTGCCGCTGACCTACAGCGCCGACCAGCCGCCGTCGGAGGCGAGGATGGCGCCGTTGACGTTGGTGCCGTCGTCGCTGAGCAGGAAGGTGATGGAGGCGGCGAGCTGCGCGGCGGTGGCGGGCGTGGGGACCGTGGCCTGCATCAGCGGGCCGAGGCGTTCGGCCGCGAGCTGGGATCCCCAGTTGGCCACGATGTTGGTGATGGTGGGGCCAGGGGCCACGGCATTGAAGCGCAGGCCCTTGGGCCCGTACATCACGGCGGAGTTCTTGGTCAGGCCGACGACGGCGTGCTTGGACGCGGTGTACGCGGCGCCTGCGGCGGACCCGCGCAGGCCGGCCTCGGAGGCGACGTTGACCACGGAGCCGGTGCCGGCGTCCAGCATCAGCGGCACCACGGCGCGGGTGAGGCGCATGAGGGCGGTGACGTTGATCCGGAAGACGCGGTCCCAGAGCTCGTCTTCCACCTCGTGGATCGGGGCGAAATTGTCCATGATGCCGGCGACGTTCGCCAGAGCGTCCACCCGGCCACCGGCGGCAGCGACGACGGCGGCCACGGTCTCCTCGGTGGAGATGTCGCCGGCCACCGGGATCAGGTCCAGCCCGTCGTTCTCGGCCACGAGGTCGTCCAGGCGCTCCTTGCTGATGTCGGCGGCGATGACGCGGCCGCCTTCCTTTGCGATGCGCAGGGCGGTGGCCTGGCCGATGCCGGAGGCGGCGCCGGTGACGATGACGGTCCTGCCGGCGAACCGGCCGGTGGTGGTGG
Organism: Arthrobacter sp. 05N33_2; assembly: GCF_056397425.1. Taxonomy (NCBI): domain Bacteria; kingdom Bacillati; phylum Actinomycetota; class Actinomycetes; order Micrococcales; family Micrococcaceae; genus Arthrobacter; species Arthrobacter sp. 05N33_2. The sequence continues at coordinate 35,190 of NZ_JBFTNJ010000007.1, read as the reverse complement.
CTTCCTGCCATGTAGCTTCGTTGCCCATGATGTCCTTCCAGACGTTGCTGACGGTGATGCGGTCCACCTTATGACACCCTGTGTCATTATGTAAGGGTGAATACTGGTGGGATGCCTTCGGATACCGTGAAGACCGCCGTTCCGCGCCCCACTGGGCGGCCGGTGACGATTGATCCCGACGCCGTGGCCGCCCTCGCGCTGCGGCTGTTCGCCGAGCGCGGCTACGAGCAGACCTCCATGGAGGACATCGCGCGCGAGGCAGGGATCGGCCGCAAGAGCCTGTACCGCTACTTCTCCAGCAAGGCCGAGCTCGTCTGGGGCGGCATGGAGCCAGTGGTCGAGGCTTCCCGTCTCGTGCTCGATTCGGCCCGCGCTGAAGGTCCCGGCGGCGACGTCCTGGCCGGGCTGCGGGACGCGGCCGTCGCCGGGGTTGCCGTTCTGCCGGACCTCGCGGTCACGCGCGGCCGGCTGCGGCTGATCGCCGAGCACCCCGAACTGGCCAGCCGCACCTACGAGTCACTGGCGCCGCAGCGCGAGCGGACCAGGGCCTATCTGGTGTCGGCTGGCGTCCGCGAGGACGTTGCGGGCTATCTGTGTGCCGCGCTGATCGGCGCGACGTTCGAGGCCTGGATGCAGTGGGCCGCCGGGACGGACCCGGATCCGGTGCCGTATTTGGTGGCGGCGGTGGGGGTATTGCGGGTGCCGGAGTCGACGCGGGCGGGGTGACAATGGGGAGATGAGATCCGCATCGAAACGAAGCCGGCCCAACGGCCGCCGCCTGCCGGTCCGGACCCGGGGTCCCGCCGTCGTGGCTTGGCTGGTGCTGCGGTGAGCAGATTCGTCCTGATCCCCGGAGCGGGCGGCGCGGCCTGGTACTGGAGCCGCGTCGTTCCGTTGCTGCAGGGAGCCGGCCACGAAGCCGTTGCCGTCGATCTGCCCGGCGACGATGAAAGCGCCGGGCTGCCCGAGTACGCGCGCCTGGTGCTCGAAGCCGTCGGTGGCCGCCAGGACGTGGTGCTCGTTGCGCAGTCGCTGGGTGGCTTCACCGCCCCGCTGGTGTGCGAAAAAGCCCCCGTCGCCGGGCTTGTCCTGGTGAATGCGATGATCCCCGTACCGGGCGAGTCCCCCGGCGCATGGTGGGACACCACCGGCTGGGCTGCGGCGCAGCAAAGCGCGGCCCAGGCCCACGGGTACAGCACTGAGTTCGACACGGACACCTATTTCCTGCACGACGTTCCGCCGGAAGTCGCCGCGGAAGGCGAACCGCACCAACGCCCCGAAGCAGACGCGGTGTTCGAGTCGGCCTGCAACTTCACGGCCTGGCCCGGGATCCCGACCCGCGTCCTGGCCGGAGAGGGAGACCGCTTCTTTCCCCTGGCCTTCCAACAACGGCTCGCCCGCGAACGCCTCGGCATAGAGCCCGACGTCCTGCCTGGCGGCCATCTCCTCGCCCTGGCAAACCCCGACGGTGTGGTCGATTACCTGCTGCGCCGCTGAACGTGGGAATTCCGGCCTAGCGGCTGCTCACCTGGCCGAACAGCTTCGCGATGGGCGCGAGCACCAGCGGGCGGGCGGCGTACCATCCGGCCGCCGTGATGGCGATGGCGGCCGCGAAGAGCCAGAACCCGGCCCAGTTCACCACGTCGGTGCCACCGAACATGTGGTTCAGGTTGCGCAGCGCACCGGTCGCGAACACGAGGAACACGTGGATGAGGATGAACAGCACGAAAAACAGCATGGTCGGGAAGTGCACCGCGCGCGCAACCTCCAACGGGTATATCTTGTTCAGCGTTTTCGCGTTCTTCGGCCAGAACTCGCTCATGCGCGCACCCGTGATCGCAGCGACTGGGGCCGCGATGAAGACCACCACGAAGTACATGATCTGCTGCAGGCTGTTGTAGTTCACCCAGCCGGTCTCAACGGGCCAGTCCAGTGTCATGTACTGCAGGAGCGCGGAGAGCGCGTTCGGGACGGCCTCCCAACTGCTCGGCACGATCCGCATCCAGCGGCCAGAGGCAAACAGCAGCACCACAAAGATGAGCCCGTTGGCCAGCCACAAAATGTCGAGCGACTGGTGCAGCCACAGGTTAATGCTGATCTTCTTGCCACCGCGCTTCGGCGTCCAGTACGCCGGCGGCTTCTGCTGCGTGCGTACCTGATAGCCGGAGCGAATGATGAGCACCATCAGGAAGATGTTCAGGAAGTGCGCCCACTGTGCCCACCACGGGAAGCCGGGCTCCACCGTATCGGGCAGGTCATAAGCGCCGGGGTATCTCTCAAGGAACTCGGGCACGCCCGGCAGCGTCGTCACGCCGCGCGCGGCGAGCACAAGAATCGCTGCGGCGGCCACTCCGCCGATGCCGAAGAGCACGACGAGCTTGATCCACCGGCCCAGGGTACGTGAGCCGTAGAGCCTTGCCTCGGCCTTGGGCTTCACGGGCTTTTCGACGGCGGCGGGCCGTGCCGCAGGTGCCAGGGCGGCGGGCCGTGCCGCGGGCGCTAGGGCGGTCGTGGCCGCGGGTGCCGCGGGCGCTAGGGCGGTCGTGGCCGCGGGTGCCGCGACGGCGGCGGGCTGCGCCACCGGTGCCGGGACGGTGACGGCGGGCTGCGCCGCGGGTGCCGGGACGGTGGTGGCCGCCGGTGCGGGTGCGGGTGCACTCGACGCCGAGGGCTCCGTCTCGACGTCGGCCTTCACCACGCTGGCAGCCGGGTCAGGGACAGCGTCGGCAACGCGTTCGGGATGTGTCTGCACCGCAGGGGCGGCAGCGGCCGCCGGAGCAAGCCCAGCCGGCGGCCACGGCTCGCCACCGGGGACACGGGGAAGCCCGCGACGCAGCGAGGCGGTTCCGGTCATCCGTGTGGCAGGCGCGGCTGCCGGAGCAGCTGCAGCCGCCGCCGGCATTGCTGCTTTCTCAGCAGCACCAGCCACGGCAGCATCTGCGGCCACATCTACGGCAGATGCCGCCGTGGCGCCGATGGCCGGAGCCCCGGACAGAGCCGCCTCCGATACCGGAGCTTCTCCCGCTGGCGGCCAAGGTTCACCGCCCGGCACGCGCGGCAGGCCGCGGCGAAGCTGCCGCGCCACCGCGGAGCCTGGAATCACCGCCGGGACCGGCGCGGACAGCGCCGCACCCGGCGCGGACAGCGCCGCACCCGGCGCCGTTTCCTCGACAGCAGCCGGGGCGGAGGGCGCGGCGGCCGCGGCCGATTCCACCGCGGAAACTGACGTCGGCAGATCGGCCGCTTCTGCCGCTTCTGCCGTGGCAATGTGTGCGGGCGCCTGGCCTGCTGGAGGCCAGGGTTCGCCACCTTCGACGCGCGGCAGGCCCCGCCGGATGGACCGAGACAGAGTTGCCATTGCTACTTCTTCCGGGCCTCAAGTGCGCTAATGAGCTGGGGAACAACCTTAAAGACGTCGCCGACCACACCGTAGTCCGCGACCTCGAAGATCGGCGCGTCCCCATCTTTGTTGATGGCGACGATCATCTTCGCGGTCTGCATGCCGGCCCGGTGCTGGATCGCGCCGGAAATGCCCAGCGCGACATACAGCTGAGGTGACACGGAAACCCCGGTCTGGCCGACCTGATGCGCCGTCGGGACGTAGCCGGCATCCACCGCGGCGCGCGACGCACCAACGGCGGCACCGAGGGTATCGGCGAGCTGTCCAACGAGTGCGAACTGTTCTTCCGASCCGAGGCCGCGGCCACCGGCGACAACCTTCGCGGCACCACGCAGCTCCGGCCGCGAAGTGGCAGCAGGCGCCTCCTCGAAGGAGTCGATCCGGGCGGCTGGCTTCGCGGAGCCCGTCACGGCCAAGGTCTCCGACGCTTGCGGCTGAGCCGCCGCCCGCGCCTCGATGGAGCCCTGGCGGACCGTAATCACCGGCGCCCCAAACGTGGACGTCGACGTCACGTTGTAGGCGCCGCCGTAGACGGAGTGGTGTGCCACGACGCCCTCGTCATCACGGGACACATCGACCGCATCGGAGGAAATCGCCGCACGGGAACGGGCAGCGTAACGGCCGGCGAGGTCGCGCCCGTTCAGGGAATGCGAAATCAGGATCGCGTCCGGCTGCACCTGCTCCACGGCGGCGGCAAGCGCGTCAACGCCCGGCACCCCAAGCACGGAAGGATCCGGACTCTCCGCGATGAGTGCGCGCGCGGCACCAAGGGCCGCTGCCTCCGCGGCGGCGGCGCTCCCGGCGCCGGGTGAGGCAAGTACCAATGCAACCGGGGTGCCAACGGCAGCGGCGGCACCGAAGAGCCCGGCCGCAGCCTTCTCGAGTTCACCGGATGCCCGGGCTTCCACGACAACGAGGATTGCGTCACGAGGGAATTCAGTCATGTCGTTGATCCTTAGGCCAGTCGGTTTTCGATCAGGAACTCAGCGAGCTTCTCGCCGGCATCACCCTCGTCGATGATCTTCACGCCCGCCGCGCGCGGGGGCCTCTCCGCAACGGTCAGCATGATCGAACGCGCCGCCTCCGGATTGTCGGCCGTGACCCTGAGGTCCGCGAGGGTCAGGACCTCAAGGGGCTTCTTCTTCGCGGCCATAATGCCCTTGAAGTTCGGGAAGCGCGCCTCGGGAAGTGCCTCGGTAATGGAGATCACCGCGGGCAGGTTGGCTGAGACCTTCTGCACGCCGGAGTCAACGGCCCTGGAGCCAGACACCGCACCGTCGCTGATCTCGACGAAGCTGAGGCCGGTGGCATGCGGCACGTCAAGCAATTCTGCAAGCATCGCGGGAATCATGCCGCCGGATCCGTCAGTGGAGACGTTGCCGGTGATCACCAGGTCAAACCCCATGCGGCGGATCGCTGCGGCGAGGGTTTCAGCGGTAAGTCCAAGATCCGCACCCCGGAGCGCCTCGTCAGAGACGTGGGTGGCGCTTCCCGCGCCCATCGCAAGCCCCTTGCGGATGGTTGCCGTCGCACCTTCGGGGGCGAGGGAAAGAATCGCGACCTCAGTGCCCTCGTTCGCGTCGGCGTGCGTCAGTGCCAGCTCCAGGGCCCGCTCACCGATCTCATCAATGACTGCCTCGCTGACTCCTCGATCGGCGAGGCCGGTTTCAAGGTTCAGTTTTCGGTCCCCGTACGTGTCGGGGACCTCCTTTACTAGGACGATAATCTTCATCGATGGCTCTTCCTGTGGCGGCTTGTCCCTGGAGAGGAGACATTGTCGAACCCATCGAGTCTACGAAACTAGTGCCCTTTCCGGCTGACAGAGCCCGTGTCGTGAAGTGAAGTGCCTGGCCATGGGACCGGGATCAAGGTAAAGCCGGACGTCCCGTTGACAACTGCAAAACGTTTTGTGTAACGTGTCTCACACCAGATACAAAACGTTTTGCAAAGGGAAGTCAATGACGACAAGAGTGGGAATACGCGACGTGGCCAAGGCCGCCGGGGTCTCCGTCACCACGGTGTCGCATGCCCTGAACGACGCCACGAGCTTCCGGGTGAAGGCAGCGACGCAGCAACTCGTCCGGGACGTGGCCAGGGATCTTGGGTACGCCCCGAACAAGATGGCCAGCGGACTGCGCAACCAGCGCTCCCAGATCCTTGGCCTGGTCAGTGACGAAATCACCACCACCCCCTTTGCCGGGGCCATGATCCGCGGGGCGCAGGACGCCGCCTACGACCGCGGCTACGTGGTGATGGTGGTCAATTCGGGCCTGGACAGCGAGCTGGAAAACCGTGAAATCAATATGCTGCGGCAGCACCAGGTGGACGGCGTGGTCTACGCCAGGATGTACCACCAAAGCGTGCAGGTCCCCGCGGAACTGGAGGGACTTCCCACCGTGCTGCTGGATTCCATCACTGACGACAAGTCCATTTCCTCGGTTATCCCCGACGAGGTGGGCGCCGCCGAGACGGCCGTTGAAGCAATCATCCAGGCGGGCCACACCCGGATCGGGATGATCAACAACATCGACGACATCCCCGCCACGCACGGCCGCAGGGAGGGCTTCCTCAACGCTCTCCGGCGGCACGGCCTGCAGCACGACCCCCGCCACCTCGTGATCGGCCAGCCCGAAACCACGGGAGGCCGCGAGGCCGCGCTGGGCCTGCTCGGTCAGCCCGACCGCCCCACAGCACTGTTCTGCTTCAGTGACAGGGTTGCCATGGGCGCCTACCAGGCGGCCACCGCATTGGGCCTRCGCATTCCGGAGGACGTGTCCATTGTGGGAATCGACAATCTCGAAATCATCGCGGACGCCCTTTGGCCGGGGCTCACCACCGTAGCCCTCCCCCACTACGAAATGGGCAGTTGGGCGGTCCACCGAATCCTGGACGACATCGAAAATCCCGGCGCACCCGCAGTCCAGACGCAACTGGACTGCCCCCTGATTGAGCGGGGGTCGCTCGGCCCGCCGCCAAGTTAGCCGATTGCCGGCATCAAGCCGGCAGCACCACACCGTTCCACTGCTCCGCCGCCCGGGGACCGCAATAAGAAGGGACGCAGCCGTTGCACCGGCCGCGTCCCGAAGGACCCGGGGCAATCTCCCACGCCAAATTCAGCAGAAAGATTGACCATCATGAACAAGCGATTCACCCGGATCCTCGCCACCAGTGTAGCTGCGGCGGCACTTGTCGGCTCCCTGGGCGCCTGCGGCAAGGGCAGCGCCTCCGCCCCGTCCGCCGGCTCCAATGAGATCACCATGTGGACCCACAACGCGGGCAACGCCGAAGAACTCAAGGCGGTTGAAAACATCGTCGATTCCTACAACAAGAGCGCCGGTGCCAAGGCCAAGATCAAGGTCCAGGCGTTCCCGCAGGACTCCTACAACGACTCCGTGGTCTCGGCCGCGGCCGCCGGAAAGCTCCCCTGCATTGTTGACATCGATGGCCCCAATGTTCCCAACTGGGCCTGGGCGAAGTACCTGACACCCCTGAAACTCGACGCGGATGTTTCCAAGAACCTGCCGAGCACGGTGGCCAAATGGGAGGGCGAGACCTACGCCGTTGGCACCTATGACGTCGCACTGGCGATGCTCGCACGCGCCTCTGACCTCAAGGCAGCCGGTATCCGCGTCGCCACGGTCGAGAAGCCGTGGACCAAGGACGAGTTCCAGGACGCGCTGACCAAGCTCAAGGCGCTGGGCAAGTGGGAATACCCGCTGGACATGGGTACCGCCGGAACCGGCGAATGGCTGCCCTACGCCTACTCCCCGTTCCTGCAGTCCTTCGGTGGGGACCTGATCAACCGCGACGGGTTCCAGTCGGCAGACGGCGTCCTCAATGGCGACAAGGCCATCGAGTGGGCCCAGTGGTTCCGCGGCCTTGCCGACCAGGGCTTCATGGCTAAGAAGAGCGGCAAGGACTCCACCCAGGACTTCCTCAACAACAAGAGCGGCCTTCTCTACACCGGCTCCTGGGCCGCGGACAAGGCACGCGCAGCGGTAGGTAAGGACCTTGTGGTCATGCCGTCCGTGGATCTCGGGACCGGCCCCAAGATCGGCGGCGCCTCCTGGCAGTGGGGCGTGACCAGCGGCTGCAACAACTCCGCGGCAGCCATGGACTACCTCTCCTACTCACTGAAGCCGGAAAACCTGGCCGCGGTGGCTAAGGCAACGGGCACCATCCCGGCCACCGACGAAGCCGCCGCGCTCATCCCCGCATATGCCAAGGACGGCACGAACCGGATCTTCATGGAACTTTCCCGCAACTACGCGGTGATGCGTCCCGAGACCCCGGCCTATCCCTTCATCGCCACCGAATACGGCAAGGCGGTTCAGGACATCCTGGCCGGCGCCGACCCCAAGACGGCGCTGGACAAGTCGGTCAAGGCCATCGACGCCAACATCAAGTCCAACGGCGGCTACAAGAACTAGCCGGCTGCCAAACGGTACTTTCGACGGCGGTGCGCAACCGCCGTCGAAAGTACCTCAGGCCCTGACTGTCGACGGAGAAAACCATGACAACCACCCAACTCCCCTCCCCCGGCCGCCGTCTGGCGGACCCGGCCCCGGCCGCACCGCCCAGCAAACCGCGTCGCCGGCCGCGCCACCTTCGCGAACAGATCAGCGGGTGGGGCATGATCGCCCCGGCCGCGGTCCTCCTGCTCGCCTTCGTCTTTCTCCCGGCGATCCTGGGCTTCGGCCTGGCATTCACGAACGCCAGGCTTGTTTCCCCGCGGCCCGTCGAGTTTGTCGGCACGGACAACTTCGCGCGGCTCTTCGCGGATCCCGTGTTCTGGCGCTCACTGCTGAACGTCAGCTACTTCGCCGTCGTGGTGGTGCCCGTCCAGTCCGGACTCGCCCTGGCGATGGCCCTCCTGATCAACAAGAAGTTCCGCGGCGTGAACTTCTTCCGCACCATCTACTTCCTTCCCGTGGTGACGTCCATGGTGGTGGTGTCCCTGCTGTGGATGTTCATGTACCGCAAGGACGGCCTGATCAATGAGTTGCTGTCGGCGGCCAGTTTCGGCCTCATCAACGGCCCGGACTGGCTCAACGATCCCGCCACCGCCATGCCGGCCATCATTGCCCTGTCCATCTGGCAGGCCGCAGGCTTCCACATGATCATCTGGCTCGCAGGCCTGCAAAGCATTTCCGGGGAACTCTACGAGGCCGCCCAACTCGACGGGGCCAGCCGCTGGCACCAGTTCCGCTTCGTGACCTGGCCCGGCCTCACCCACACCCGCACCCTGGTCCTGGTGACCATCACCATCCAGGCGCTCGGGCTCTTCGACCAGGTCAGCGTCATGACCCAGGGCGGGCCCCTCGATTCCACCACCACCATCATCTACGAGGCGGTGCGCTCCGGCTTCAAGCAGCAGGAGACCTCCTACGCCTCGGCCATCTCGCTCGTGTTCTTCGTGCTCGTGCTGCTGATCTCCGCGGTGCAGCGCTACCTGACCCGAGAGAAGGACTGACGTGAAACAGACACTCATTTCCAAGGGTCTCGGCAATGCCGCGACCACGGCGGTCCGCCTCCTGTTCGCCGCCGTCGCCGCCTTCCCCATCGTGTTCATGATGGTGTCCTCGCTCAAGCCGGACCAGCAGATCTTCGGCGACATGTCCTCGGTGGCGGCGTTCCTGCCGGTCGGCAACATTTCACTGGACAACTACGCTGCCGTGTTCGACCGGGTGCCGGCCGCCCGCTTCCTGATCAACTCCATCGGCATTTCCGCCGTCACGGTGGTGCTCGGCATCTTCATCAACAGCCTCTGCGCGTTTGCCCTGTCCCGGATGGAGGTCCGCGGCAAGCGCGTGGTGTTCACCGCGATCCTCGCCACCCTCATCGTGCCCTTCCAGACGCTGGCGCTGCCGCTGGTGTGGTGGGTCAACCAGCTGCCGTACTTTGAGCTCAACGGGTTCAGCCTCGAGATCTCGAAGGGCTGGCTGGACACCTACCAGGTCCAGATCATCCCGTTCATCGCCAACGCGTTCTCCATCTACCTGTTTCACCAGTACTTCGAGTCCATCCCGAAGGAACTGGACGAGGCCGCCCGGATCGACGGCGCGGGCTGGTTCACCATCTACCGCAAGGTGGTGATGCCGCTCGCGGGACCGGCCACCGCCACCGTGGCCATCCTGACTTTTCTGCCCGCCTGGAACTCCTACCTCTGGCCGCTCATGGTGGTCCAGTCCGAGGAACTCCGCCCGGTGATGATCGGCATCCAGTACTTCTTCCAGCTCAACGTCTCCTGGGGCGAGGTGATGGCTTACGCGTCCCTCATCACCATTCCCGTGGTGGTCCTGTTCATCGCGTTCCAGCGATCCTTCATCAACAGCATCGCCTCCAGCGGCGTCAAGGGCTGACCAGCCTCCTCACGCGAAAGCCTGCAAAGAACCCTCATGAAAGCATTCACAGAACTCGACTGCCAGTACCGGCCAAAGTGGCACTACTCGGYGGAGCGCAACTGGCTCAACGACCCCAACGGGCTGGTCTACGCCAACGGCATCTACCACCTCTTCTACCAGCACAACCCGCACGGCGAGGAGTGGGGCAACATGTCCTGGGGCCACGCCACCTCCACGGACCTGCAGCACTGGGACGAACAACCCGTGGCCATCGCCTGCGATGAGCAGGAGGCCATCTTTTCCGGCTCCGCGGTGGTCGATGTCCACAACACCAGCGGTTTCGGCGTCGGAGGCGTGCCCCCGCTGGTGGCCATCTACACCAGCGCGTACTCGCCCGCCTCACCGCTCGCCGGACGGCAGGCACAGTCCCTCGCCTACAGCACGGACGACGGCGCCACCTGGACCAAGTACGCCGGGAACCCGGTGCTGGACCGCGCCTCCGCGGACTTCCGCGACCCCAAGGTCTTTTGGCACGACGGCGCCGCCGGCAGCTACTGGGTGATGGTCGCCGTCGAGGCGGTCCACCACGAGGTGGTCCTTTACAAGTCGGCTGACCTGTTGGTCTGGGAGTACCTGAGCACCTTCGGCCCGGCGAACGCCACGGAAGGGGTGTGGGAATGCCCGGACCTTTTCGAACTGCCGGTGGACGGCGACGCCTCCAACACCCGGTGGGTCCTGGTGGTCAACCTGAGCCCCGGCGGCATCGCCGGCGGATCGGGCGGCCAGTACTTCATCGGAACCTTCGACGGCGTGACGTTCCGTTCCGAAACCACCGTCACCGACGGCGTGCAGGCCGACGACAGCCGGATGGCCGACTACGGGTGGCTCGACTGGGGCCGGGACTACTACGCGGCCGTGTCGTTCAGCAACGTCCCGGACGGACGGCGGCTCATGATCGGCTGGATGAACAACTGGCAGTACGCCGCCTCAACGCCCTCGGACGGCTGGCGCAGCGCGATGTCCCTGGTCCGCGAGGTCAGGCTGGTGTGCCGCGGCGGCCGCCCGGTGCTGGTGCAGGAGGCGGTGGACCCGTTCCACACCCACGGTACCGAGGTGTTCGCGCTGGACCGGCAGCCGTTGGCGGACGGGGTGACCTGGCTTCCGGCCGAGGCCTGCGGTGATGTGCTGCGCATCGATGCGGACTTCGAGCCCGGCGCCGCCGGCAGGGTGGGTCTGGTGCTCCGGGCCGGCGGCGCAACGGACGGGGAATCCGGCTCCAGGTCCGGGCCCGGAGCCGGAGCGCGCACTGTCCTGGCCTACGACTGCCGCACGGCGGAGCTCAGCCTGGACCGGACCGAATCCGGCAACGTGGGGTTCCACGAGTCGTTCCCGTCGGTGGAGCACGTTGCCGTGTCCTTGGAGGACGGCCGGCTAAGGCTCCGGGTCTTCCTGGACCGCTGCTCGGTCGAGGTCTTCGCGCAGGACGGCCTGGCCACCATCACCGATCTGGTCTTTCCCGCGAACTCCGGCACCGCCGTCGGGCTGCTGGCCGAAGGCGAGGGCAGCACCCTGGCGGGCCTCGCCGTCCTCGCCTGAGCGGCTGAAAGGGCCCAAAGCCAGCGACGGCGGGGGGCAGATCCGTGTTGAAACGAAGCCGGTCCGCCGGACCGCTGCCGGCCATCTGCCGTTCACCTGCCCGTATCGGGGATTAATTACCGGGAAGTAGCGTTGCGATCTCTTGTTGAGATCCAACCTTTGAGAGGCTCCCGAATGAGCACGACTCACACCCGAGGCATCCTCACGGCCGCCGCAGCAATCGTCCTGGCCGCGTCCGCAATCAGCATCACCGCGGCCGCCCAGGCCGCAGACAATCCCACCGGCGCCGGCAACCACGGTGACAGGAACACGGCCCTGGCCGACGCCTTCAACGGCGTTGACCGGAACACGAACTGGCAGCAGACGTCGAAGCTGAAGCTGAATTTCCCGACGTACCACACGGAGGGAATCGCCTACAGCCAGGACCACATCTTCCTCTCGGCCGTTCAGATCATCGAACCGACCGTGAAGTTCCCGACCCCGCAAAACGGCTTCGACCGAACCCCCGGCAAGGGCGTCGGCCACCTGTTCGTCATGGACAAGTCCGGCGCCCTGCAAAAGGACATCGTCCTGGGAGAGGGCGACATGTACCACCCCGGCGGCATCGACTTCGACGGCACCAGCGTCTGGATCCCCGTGGCCCAGTACCGGCCGGACAGCAGCGCCATCATCTACCGAGTCGACGCGACCACCCTGGACGTGCACAAGCAGTTCGAGGTGAAGGACCACTTCGGCGGCATCGTGATGGACAAGCAGACCGGCCACCTGGTCGGCAACACCTGGGGCTCGYGCCGCTTCGCCGAATGGGATCTGCAGGGCAAGCAGCTCTCGACCTGGCAGAACCCGAACTACTTCATCGACTACCAGGACTGCCAGTACGTGGCCAACTCCCGGATGCTCTGCAGCGGGATCACCAACCTCCCGCAGACCCCGGCGGCCGGCGGCACCGGCGCCACCTACGAACTCGGCGGCATGGCGATGATCGACCTCAAATCCCGCAGCGTAATCCGCGAGGTCCCCTTCCAGCAGTGGTCCACCGCAGGCCATGTGGCCACGCGCAACCCGTTCAAAATGACGGCCGACGGCGGGCACCTCACCATGAAGGTGGCCCCCGACAACGGCGAGGAAGGCAACGGCACCGAAATCCTCACCTACGAGGCCACGGTCACGCCGGCCAAGTAACGCAGGCCGCTCACCCAAGCAGCATACGAATGCCTGCCATCAGCCGCCGGCATCCCTGAACACCAACGATTGGCTACCCCCATGCCTCATCCAGCACAACGATTCACCCGGAAGCGGGTCGCCGCCACGGGCGCGGCAGCCCTGGCCGCCTCGGCACTGACAGCCGGAATGTTCGGTATCGGCGCAGGTCCGGCCTCCGCCGGTGAAAACCACAACGGTACCGCGACGCCAATCAAGCACGTGGTGGTGATCTTCCAGGAGAACGTTTCCTTCGACCACTACTTCGCCACCTACCCCAAGGCCGCCAATCTCCCGGGTGAAACCCAGCAGGGCACCGGCACCGCGACGGCCTCCTTCACCGCCGCCAAAAACACCCCCAAGGACATCAACACTCTGGCCACCGCCGGCCTCCTGGCACCGAACAACCCCAACTCGGCGCAGCCTGCCCGGCTCTCGCCGGCGCAGGCCGTCACCTGCGACCAGGACCACGGATACACCGCCGAGCAGAAGGCATACAACGGCGGGGCGATGGACAAGTTCGTCGAGTTCACCAGCCGCGACGCCTGCGGCACCAACCAGTACGGCCGCCCCGGCCTCACCATGGACTACTACGACGGCAACACCGTCACCGGCATCTGGAACTACGCCCAGAACTACTCCATGAGCGACAACCACTTCAGCACTGTCTTCGGACCCTCCACACCCGGGGCGCTGAATCTGGTATCCGGCCAGACCCACGGGGCCACCGAGTACACCGCCGCAGGACAACCTGTGGCCACCCCGGCGGCCGGGAGCAGTGCTGTCAGCCTGCCTGATGCGAACGGCGTCGGCACCGTCATCAACGACCCGGACCCGGTCCACGACGACTGCTCGAACAGCAGCCACGCCAAAACCGGCAACCTGGCCGGCATGAGCGGCAGGAACATCGGCGACCTGCTCAACGCCAAGGGCACGTCCTGGGGCTGGTTCCAGGGCGGTTTCACGCCGACCACCGCCGCGACCGCGGACTCCCCGGCGTCGTGCCTGTCCAGCCACACGAACGCCGCCGGCGCCAGCGTGGTTGACTACTCCCCTCACCACCAGCCGTTCCAGTACTACGCCTCCACCGCCAACCCGCACCACCTGGCACCGGCGTCCGACGCGGAAATCGGCCACAACGGACAGGCGAACCACCAGTACGACCTCACCGCGTTCAACAAGGTGGTCAACACCGACAACATGCCCGCCGTGTCCTTCCTGAAAGCGGGAATGTTCCAGGACGGCCACGCCGCCTACTCTGACCCGATCGACGAGCAGAACTTCATCACCAGCACCGTGAACCAGATCCAGAAATCCCGGAACTGGGACAACACTGCCGTGGTGCTTGCCTACGACGACTCGGACGGCTGGTACGACCACGTCGCCGCCAAGGCAAAGAACTCCTCCAACACCGCCGACGACGACGCCTGGTGCCAGCACGCCGCAGCCAGCGGCGTCCCGATGGCCGGCGGCTACGCTGACCGCTGCGGCCCCGGCCCGCGCCAGCCGCTGGTAGTCATTTCCCCCTACGCGAAGAAGAACTTTGTGGACCACACCCAGACCGACCAGGCGTCGATCCTGCGCTTCATCGAGGACAACTGGCACACCGGCCGGATCGGCGACGCCTCCGCCGACGCCACCGCCGGGTCGGTGAACGCCATGTTCAACTTCGGCAGACAGCGCAACGACCAGGTCCTGCTCAACGAACAGACCGGCGCCGTCGCCTCCACCGAACACGGCAACAACAATTCCCACAACAACTCCGGAAAGTAAACACCTGCAACAGCACGGTCCTGGACCGCCGGCAAAACACCCCCCTTGGAACGCCACCCGGCTAACGGCCGGGTGGCGTTCCTGTCCGCGCCGCCTCAACGACTCGTCCTCCCACCGAAGCATCAACAGTTTGTTGACAACAGGATGTTGATGCCAGAAGCTGGTGGTGTTGAGGGGTGCCGAGCCGACGGGAAAATGGAGTCTGGAATGAACGAGACCGACTGGACCCGTCCGGGCGGCGACGCTGCGGAGGCTCAGCGCCAAAGCCAGGCCACGCGGATGTTGCTGGACCGGGGCGCTTCCGAACTGCCGCCCCGGCCCTGGCTCGATGAGCGGCAGCCCCCTTCGGCGAGTGACCTGATCCAGCACGTCCTGTGGCGGTCCAACGGGACCGACCGCGGAGAGCCGGTGGATGGTCTGGACGTGCGGGCCGCCCTCACCCTTGTGTCAGCCGCGCGGGCAGAGACGGATGGCCTGGAAACGGCACTCCTGTTCCTGGCGCGGGCCGAGGGGATGACCTGGCCCCAGATTGCCCAGAGCCTTGGTCTCCGCTCGGCGCAGGCCGCGCAGCAGAGACTGGATCGGCTGTCCGGCAGGCCCGAGACGGGTGTGGTGGGCTGACGTGGAATTCACTCCTCAGGCCAGTGCCGGAAGGGAAGGCCGCGATCCCGCCGGCGCGGTTCTCACCGGCATCGGCGCCAGCCCGGGCACCGCCTGCGGGACGGCCCGGACAGTTCACAGCGTCGACGAATTCTCCGCGGCGGCCCCCGGCGACGTTTTGGTCTGCCGCACCACTGACCCCGCCTGGACGCCAC
Organism: Arthrobacter sp. 05N33_2; assembly: GCF_056397425.1. Classification (NCBI taxonomy): domain Bacteria; kingdom Bacillati; phylum Actinomycetota; class Actinomycetes; order Micrococcales; family Micrococcaceae; genus Arthrobacter; species Arthrobacter sp. 05N33_2. Next base: position 20,062 of record NZ_JBFTNJ010000007.1, on the reverse strand, counting down.
TGTTCGGGATCGCCGCTGCCGTCATCACAGAAACGGGCGGGATGCTCTCGCACGCCGCCATCGTGGCCCGCGAACAGGGCATCCCCGCCGTTCTGGGGGTAACCGGCGCGCTGACCCGCATCACGGACGGAACGACGCTCGTGGTCGACGGAACCCACGGAACCGTCCACGCGAAACCAGCAGGTCCCGGAGCGGGTCCATGAGCCCGCAGCAGCCATCCATGCTGCTCACCCTCCACGCCCTGAGGCTGCTCGGCTTCGCTGACACTGAGTCAGTTGCCGCCCGGTTTGGCCAGGATCTGCACGACGTCGAACGGCTCCTCATTGACGCCGGCGCGAACGGGTGGGCGTCGCGCTCCTCATTCGGCGGAAACCGGGGCTGGTCCCTGACCGTGGCCGGCAGGACTGAAAACGAACGGCTCCTGGCCGAGGAGCTGGACAGCGTGGGCGGCCAGGCAGCAGTCACCGCCGTGCACGCGAAGTTTGCACCGCTGAACGCAGGAGTCGTGGCCGCCTGCAGCAAACTCCAACTCCGCCGGCTCGCCGAGGGAATTCAGCCCAACGATGGGATCGACGAGCCGACACAGCAAACCTTCACCCAGGCGTTGGCGTCCTTCAGCGATCTGGAAGTCCGCCTGACCGCTGTGTTGCCGCGGTTCAGCGGATACGCGGAACGCCTCGAGCTGGCAGTGGAAAACGCAGCCACGGAGCCAGCGTGGCTCACCGCCACAGACCGCGACTCCTTCCACCGCATCTGGTTCGAATTGCACGAAGATCTCATCGCCACCCTCGGCATCCGGCGATGAACGCCCCAGCACGACCCCAAAAGTGACAGCGGAACCGCGGTCAACCGGTGCTGGATGACCCGCGCGCGGCGGCTTGGACCTGGTTGACGGGTTTGGTGGCGGGCATGCCGAGCACGGCGATGACGGTGAGGACGGCGGCGATCATGACGGCCAGGAACACGGCGGATGAGGCCGCCACGATGGTGTGGGGATCCGTGTCGCCGTGCGGGGTGCCGGCGTAGACAGCGTTCGCTATCGCGCCGAAGACGGCGACGCCGATGGAGCTGCCGATCGACCGGGCGAAAAGGTTGGTGCCAGTGACCACGCCGCGCTCGTTCCATTCGACGCTCGTCTGGGCGGCGATCAGGGTGGGGGTCGCGACCAGGCCGAGTCCGAGCCCGACGATGAAGCAGCTGACGGCGACCAGCGCAACGTTGGGGACGGAGGCCGTGACGGCCAGGACCGCTGTGCCGATGACGGTGACCGCGATGCCGATCAGGGCAGTGTTCCGGAACCCGATGCGCAGATACAGGCGGCCCGATTGGGAGGCACTGATCGGCCAGCCGATGGTCAGCGCTGCCAGGGCGAGTCCGGCCACGATCGGGGAGGTCGAGAGGGCTCCCACGAGGAACGTCGGAACGTACGAAGTGATGCCCAGCATGACCGCTCCGACACCGAAGGCGACCATCGCCGTCGTCGCCAGCAGCCGCCGGGAAACCACCCACGGCGGCAGCACCGGCTCCGCCGCCCTCCGTTCGACGAGGATGAACGCGACGAACAGGAGGGCACCGCCGGCGAACACTGCGTCGCTGATGGCGGAGTCCCAGGCCCAGGCCTGGCCGCCCTCGAGGGCCCCGAGAATGAGCAGGGTGAGCGACACGGTGAGCAGCCCCGCGCCGAGATAGTCGACCCGGTGCTTTACGGGCTCGATGTTCTCATGGAAGGACCGGACCAGCATCCATCCGGCCACCAGGCACAGCGGGATGTTCACAAGGAAAATGCCGCGCCAGATGCCGAGTGAGGCAAACACTCCCCCGAGCGTCGGACCCACCACTGATGAGACCGCCCACACGCTCGCCAGGTAGCCCTGCACCTTTGCCCGCTCGGCGAGGGTGTAGATATCGCCGGCGATGGTGATGGCCATCGGCTGGACCGCGCCCGCGCCCAGGCCCTGCACGACGCGGAAGGCGATGAGGACCGGCATGCTCCAGGCGACTCCGCAAAGGATCGAGCCGAGCAGGAACAGGCCGATTCCGATCAGCATGATCGGCTTGCGGCCGATGGTGTCGGAGAGCTTCGCGTAGACCGGGACGGACACGGCCTGCGCCAGCAGATAGGCGGAGAAAAGCCAGGGGAACGAGGTGAACCCGCCTATGTCGTGCACGATCGCGGGCACTGCTGTCGCCACCACGGTCGCGTCGATCGCCACCAGGCCGGTGGAGAGCATCAGGGCGATGAGGACGGGTCCGCGTTTGGAGCGGAAACCGACTCCCTCGGCAGGCATGGTGGTCACGTGCATCACTCCCATCGGCGCCCGAAGCGCGGTGCGTGAACCGGTTACGGCCCCGACAGCATAACTTCCCCGTTCGACAAATTAGTCCCGGTCCAGGATCTTGCAGCCCGGGCAGACGGGAGATTGACCGGCTTGTCCCTTCAAATGGCGTTCCACCGCGGCTTCCTGATCTGTGAACTATTCCGAAGAACTCCGATGACACAAATGATCAGAAGGCTTAGCATTATGGCGGGGGACGGGCTGATCAAACCCACAGGCGTATCCGCGTGACGGTCTCATATTCGACCAGAGGATCCGCCATGAACCAAAAGCGAATTGCCGCCACCGTCTTCTGTTCCCGCCTCACGTCTCGCGACACGGGCATGGCCGTCGTCATGTATCTGTTCATGGCGAAGCTTTGGATGATGCACAGGCGCATTTCCGGCTTCCTGGTCTTTCTCGTCGGCGTCGCCGCTGCACTGACGCTGACATCGGCGGCCAGTCCTATGCCTACTCCATCTGCCACATTGAARAGCGATGCCGAGGGGTCCAAGGCTGCTCTCGTGCGAATCGACCTCCTTGCCATCGCGGAGATCGCCCATATTGACCACAGCACAGGCGAGGTAGTGATCTCCCGTGGCCGGTCCACAGTGCCGCTCGGTTCCGCTACCGGCGTCGTCGTTTCAGCAGACGGGATTGTGGCGACCACCTGGGAGAATCTTGCCGTCGACGAGGGCGCTGTGGCCGCTTACAGCGCGAACGAGCTCTTCGCCAAAGTGATCGGAGTGCCGATCGTTGGAAACGGCGGGAATCCGCTGCGGCGAGGCTCGACGCCTGATCGATACTGGGCGCCGCACCTGCAGCACTGCTACGACCAGGTGGAGCACTGTATCGTCTTTCGCGTCCCCCAGTACCGGGTGCACACTTACACGGCGGAGCCTGCGACCGTCATGGCCGAACTGCTCAACCACCCGACCGGGCCCAAGGACATCGCGTTGCTCAGGATCAGTGGCGGCGGTGGCGCGCCGACAGCCACGCTGGCCGCGCCGGCCGCAGCACCAGGTGCGAATCCCGTACTGGTCGGCTTCACCGAGGATCCGAGCCCTAAGGCGGGACCGGCGCAGTTTCCGGTGGCGGTGGACACCGCCGCGGGCCGAATCCGCTCTAGTCAGGACCTTGCCGGGCCGCTCGACGCCGGCGTGTCCGGCGGCCCCGTGCTCGACGGGGCAACCGGCCAGGTCCTCGGCCTGATGGGGCCCCGCCAGCCAGACGGCCAGGGCACTCTGGTGCCGGCCGCGTCTATTCAAGCAGCGATGGCCGCGGCGGGCGTTGAGGCCTCCCCATCGAAGTTCGATGCTGTATTCCGGCGGGGCATCGATCACCTCTCATCGGGCATGGGCGGATCGGCCGAGAGCGCACTCGAAGAGTCCTTGACCTACTTCGATTCCGCCTTGGCGACAAGTTATCTTGAGCAGGCCCGAAAAATGAGTAGCGAGCACCCGATGGGAGACCAGACGACCGCCGCCGCAGACGCTGGCAAGGACGGCCCCCTGCAGGCTGCCCTCCTGCCCGGCTTCGCCGGATTCCTGCTCCTGGCCGGAATCCTGGCCGTACTGGTCCTGCGTCGCGGCAGGGCGTCAGCCGCTCGGGGCGTCGGCGGGGCCCCGCCTCGCCCCGCTGGCCGTTCAAGCTCAAAGGGTGCCGAAGGGAGACCTGTTGCCCCTCTGAAACCCCAAACCGGCGAGAGCCAGACCGCAATGACCCGGGCTGCGCGGGCTGATGAAGATCAGGTCCTGCGACAGCAGGCCGGACACGGCGGGACGGGCCCCGTGCGGACCGAAGCAGCCGGGCACAAGAGTTCTCCTCCGTCGCAATCTCCGGCATCTGGCGGGCGAGGTCAGCCGGCTTCGGGGGCGACCGGGGACGTAAATACGGGCCCAGATGGTGGCGAAACCCGCACGGCCGGACCGCTGGCACCCCGCGCCGCGGAGAGACAGGGCAGGACGTTTTGTTCCCAGTGCGGCAGATCAGTGCGCCCCGGAGCGCGGTTCTGCTCCAGCTGCGGTTACCCGGTCGGGTGAACCGTGGAGCCCGTTCAGGATTACCTCTATCCCGGGGCAGAATTCGCGGGTTATCAGATCCAGTCCCTGGTCGCCCGCGGCGGCATGGGAGTCGTGTACCGGGCGCTGGACGTGCAGCTCGGCCGACCCGTCGCACTCAAGCTCCTGGCCCCGGAACTTGCAGCCAACGAGAAGTTCCGCCAGCGGTTTGTCCGTGAGTCCCGGCTCGCCGCCTCGGTGGACCACCCCAACATCTTGCCGATCTACGCTGCCGGGGAATGGTCGGGACTGCTCTACATCGCCATGCGCTTTGTGCACGGCACTGATCTCAAGGCAGAACTTGACGCACGCGGCCCTCTCCCGCTGACCGAGGCCTTGGGCATTCTTTCCCACACGGCCGCGGCCCTGGACGCCGCGCACGGCGCGGGCCTTGTCCACCGGGACGTCAAGCCCGGCAACATACTGCTCTCTGACGACCCGGCAAACGGCCATCGGCTCGTCTACCTCACGGACTTCGGTCTCACAAAGCGCACCACCTCCGCCACGGGCGTGACGACGGCCGGTCATTTCCTCGGCACCTTGGACTACGTCGCACCCGAGCAGATCCGCGGCGGGACCATCGATAGTCGGGCCGATGTGTACGCGCTGGCGTGCGTGGCCTACACGCTGTTCGCAGGCCACCCGCCGTTCGACCATGACGACGACTCGGCCCAACTGTGGGCACACATGACCGAGGAGCCGCCGCGCCTCACCTTGGAACGGCCGGAGGTCCCTCCTGCAATGGAGGCTGCCATCGTCAAAGGCATGGCGAAACAACCCGAGGACCGGCCTCCAACATGCGGCGCGCTCGTTACCATGATGTCCGGCGGCCCGCCTGGCAAGGTTGTTCCAGCGCAGCAGCCCCGAGGCGCGGGGAAACACGCAGTCCCGCCCCGCGCCACTACACCCGGCAAGGACAACGACGGCGGCGCCCCGGTGGAAGTGGGGACCCTCGCCCGCGCGGGCGGGAACGCCCACTTGGGCGGACGCTCCACCGGGTCCCGGGGTAGGCGCGCTGATCGGCGGCCGGGCCGGGCCGCACGGCTGACTCTGCTAGGCGGGGCGCTCCTCCTCCTAATCCTCGCCATCCTCGCCGGYGCGCTGCTCCCGCCGATGCTGTCTGGAGAAAAGTACGTGACCTTTCGTGCGGATGGCGTCCCGTACACCCTCGATGTCCCGCAGAGCTGGACCGCTCGAACTCACGAAGCGGGCGACAGCACCGTCAGTGTGCTCTCGGACGCGGACCTGACGGCGCTTTTCGCCGACGAGCCGGACGCTCCGGCTGCCGCGGCCCGAACGGCCAGTGAACCGGAGAAAGTCGCCGGACTCGCCATCTACCACCGGCCCGCCGGGCTGACCAATCAATCCCCCACCGCCCGCGTCCGCACGGCGGAGGCGCTCCTGCCCGGCCGGGACGCGCATCTGGTGGACCGCGGGCCGGCTACCGTCGGGGAGGTTAAGGGGCAGGCCATGGAGGGGACGATTCCCCTCTCATCCGCCGTCACGCTGCAGGTCCSGGTCTTCGTCGTTGAGACCGATCCGGTCCAACTCCTGGTTTTTTTCGCCCCCTCGTCGCTGTTCGAGCAGCGCACGGAAACTTTCGATCACGTCGTCGGTTCTCTACGCCGGACGAAGTAAGGAAGGTCGCCATGCCGGACCAAGTGCCACCCCCGGACGGAACTGCGCTTTTCGTGCGCGCAAATGGCCGTGAGTGGAGCTTTCCGCCGCAGCAGACAGTTCAGGTTGGTCGGGATGCTGGCGCCGATGTCCCTATCGATGACGATCGTGTCAGCCGCGAACACGTCCGGCTCTGGCACAGCGAGGGCAGATGGTGGGCGGCAGATCAGGCAAGCCGCAACGGCACCTGGGACATGGAGTCGGACCGGGTGCTGGACGGCCCGGTGCCGCTACTCACCGGCGGGCTTCGGCTCCGTCTTGGCGCTATGGACGGACCCGAGGTGCTCCTCAGGGCCCACCCGCCCGGACAGCCGGTGAGGCCACGGATGCTCACCCTTGGGCGGTCACACTCGTGCGACGTTGTGGTGGATGACCCCCTCGCGTCCCGGAGTCACGCCGTGGTCGAGGTCGGCGAAGCCGCCGTCCTGCGCGACGCCGGCAGCTTCAATGGAACATTCCTCAACGGGGAACGCGTCCACGGTGACGCCCTGCTCTCAATCGGTGACCTCATCGGTATCGGATCGAGCACTTTACTCTGGGACGGCGCCACCGCGGCCATGCCGCCACCGCAACGTCCCGCGTTCAGCGCCCGGCACCTGGAGGTCACCACCAAGACTGGCGCCCACCTGATGGACGATGTGTCCATCACCGTCCCGGCCGGGACGCTCGTGGCGGTCATAGGGCCTTCCGGCGCTGGCAAATCCACCCTCCTGGGCGCCCTTACCGGGCTGCGTCCGGCCACTCGCGGGCACGTCAGCTGGAACGGGCGGGATCTCTACGCCGAGTACGCCCAGCTCCGGTTCCTGGTGGGCCTGGTTCCCCAGGAGGACATCCTCCACCGGCAACTCACTGTCCGCCGCGCGCTCCATTTCGCCGCTCAGTTGCGCCTGCCCCCAGACACTAGCTCCGCAGAGCGCGACGAACGGGTCAATCAAGTCGTCGCCGAGGTCGATCTGACGAACCAAATCGACCAGCGCATCGATTCCCTCTCCGGTGGGCAACGAAAGCGGACCTCGATCGCCCTCGAGCTGCTCACAGCGCCCCAGCTGCTCTTTTTGGACGAACCTACCTCCGGGCTCGACCCCGGCCTGGACAAGCAGGTCATGGGCAGCTTGCGCTCACTCGCCGACGCCGGCCGCGTCGTGCTGGTGGTCACCCACAGCGTCCTGGCCCTGGACGAATGCGACCGTGTGCTGGTCCTCGCCCGGGGCGGACGCGTGGCGTTCTTTGGACCACCGGCCGAAGTACTCCCATTCTTCGGTGTGGACAACTACCCTGCGGCGTTTGCGGCACTCGAGGACCCGACGTGGGTGGGTAAATACGCCCAATCGCCTGCTCGTGACGCGTACATAGGAAGGACCGCTTCAGCCAAAGTGCCCGTACCTGTGGGCGACACGCCCCCTCCGCCCCGCGCGGCCCCGCTGCGCCAGTTGTGGACGCTGATGCGGCGCAACGCCGCCGTCGTCGCCGCAGACCGCCTCTTCGTGGTCCTCCTTGTCGGCATGCCGATGCTGCTCGCCCTGATGGCGCACGCCTTCCCCGGCGAGGCCGGGCTGTCCATGCGGGAGGCCGGGGGCGATCTGTATCAGGTCCAACAGCGGCTCATTGTCCTGGTGGTCGGAGCAGCGCTCATGGGAACAGCCCTCACGGTGCGCGAACTGGTCGCGGAACGGCCGATCTACCGGCGGGAACAGGCCGTTGGCCTCTCCCCTACGGCTTACCTGCTCGGCAAGTTTGTGGTGCTTGGCGCCTTGGTCGCAATCCAGTGCATCCTGTTCACCGTGATGGCTCTCCTCGGTCTGCCGGGACCGGACGATGCCTTGGTACTCGGCAATGGGCACCTGGAGATTGCGGTGGCTGTGGCAGCGGTTGGCGTCGCCATGACCGCCGCCGCGCTGGTGATCTCGGCTGCCGCGACATCGACTGAACAAACCATGCCTGCGCTCGTCGCCTTGGTGATGGCTCAATTGGTCCTTTGCGGTGGGCTGTTCGCTATCCAAGGCCGCGCCGGACTTGAGGAGGTGTCGTGGCTGCTCCCTGCACGTTTTGGCTACGCGGCTGCGGCGGCCACTGTCGGGCTCCAGAAACCGCCAGCACCCGAAGTGGACACGCTCTACGACCCGACAGCCGAGCAATGGCTCACAGACACCGGGTTCCTCGGAATTCAAGCCGTCGCGTTCCTCGCACTGGCCTATTGGGCGTTGCACCATTCTGTCAACCGAAACCCTTGGCGGTGAGATCGAACTGCGGTCAAACCCCGACGGCGTGGCCAATTACCCCGCCAGTGGTGGAGAGTCGCCGCGGATCTATTGGGCCCAGTCGGCGTCGTCGTAGGGGCGTCCGCGGAAGTGGGCGCGGAGGTATTCGCCCACCACGGCAGCGCCCAGGTCTCCGGCCTCGGGCGCCACCACGCGGCCGTCGATGCGGCGGGCCATCCGCTGGACGAAACGTTCCAGGGAAGGGTCGTCGCCGAGCCGGAAGAACGTGGCCTGCGTGCCGGCGCGGGCCAGGCGGTCCAGTTCGGCGACCGTGACGCGGATGGTCTCCGGGTCCGGCGGCCAGCAGAACCAGGACTCGCCGTCGGCCAGCAGGTGCGCGGTGGGTTCGCCGTCGGTCACCACGAGGAGGACGGGCTGCATCGACGGGTGCTGACGGAAGAACCGGCCGGCCAGCAGCAGGCCGTGGTGCAGGTTGGTTCCCTGCTCCCGCAGGGCCGGCAGGGCCGTGAGCTCGCCAATGTCCATGGTCTGCGCGTAGCGGCCGAACGTGATCAGCTGCAGCCGGTCGCCGCGGAACCGGGTTGAGACGAGGTGGTGCAGGGCGAGGGCGGTGCGTTTCATGGGCACCCAGCGTCCCTCGGCGGCCATCGAGAAGGACACGTCCGCAAGCAGGACGACGGCGGCCTGCGTGCGCGCCTCCGTCTCCGTGACTTCGATGTCGCCCACGGCGAGGCGCAGTCCGCGGCCCGGGTCACCGCCGTCGGCGATCGTGCGGCGGATCGCGTTGGTGATGGTGCGGGTGACGTCCCACGGTTCGGCGTCGCCGAACTCCCATTGGCGGCTGGAGCCGGTCTGCTCCCCGGCCGCCCCGGCAACCCGCGTGTCCCGGCGGCCCTGCCGGCCGGAGAGCTGCTTGGCGGTGTCCCGCAACAGCGACCTGCCGAGCCGCCGCATGGCCTGCGGGGACAGCCGGAGATCGCCGTCGGCGCCGCGCTGGAGGAAACCGCCGTCCTGCATTGCCCGTTCGATCTCCGCGAGGGTGCGGGCCGTCACGGCGGCATTCTGTCCGAGCTGGCGGGCGAGGGCGTCCAGGTCCAGGTCATCGAGGCGTGACCCGCTGTAGGCCGGGGAGAGCTGTTCGGCCAGCTCGTCCAGTTCGGCGATGTCCTGGAGCACGCCGGTGCCGTCGCCGAGTCCGAGTCCTTCCTCGCCCTCGAAGCGTTCGGAGCCGGACCAGTCCTCGCCGGGGCGCAAAGCCTGCAGGTTGGAATCGAGTTGGCCCAGCTGTGCCATAAGCTCGGGCGAGCCGAACGCCTGGGCGGAGAGCCGCATCAGCTCCTCGCGCTGCTCGGCGGACATGGATTGCAGGAGCCGCTGGGCGGCGGCCGCGCGCTGGGCGAGCGCGTCCACCAGCTCCTCGACCGACTGCGGGTTCTCCGGGAAGAACTGGCCGTGCTTGGCCATGAATTCCTGGAAGTCCGCGTCGGTGTCCTCACCGCGGCGGTGTTTGCCGAGGAGCCCGTTGAGGTCCTGCAGCATCTCGGCCACGGCCGCGCGGTCCTCCTCGGTGGCGCCTTCGAGGGCCTCCTTCATGCCGGCGAACCGCTGGTCCAGGAGTTCGCGGCCGAGCAGGTCCTTGATCCGCTCGTAGGCCTCCCGCGCGGTGCTCGACTGCCAGTCATAGGAGGCGAGCTCGTTGACCGCCGCCGCCGTGGAGCGCGGCAGGTTCTGCAGTTGCATCTCCCGGAAGGCGCGGTCGGTGTCGTCCATCATCGCGTCGCGGGCGAGCTGCTTGCGTTCCTCCAGCACCGCAGTCTCAAGCAGCTTCTGGACTTCGCTGAGGGTGCCGTCCAGGTTGTGCCGGCCCAGCAGTTCACTGCGCCGCTGCTGGACGCGGCCGGCGAGCTCGTCGAGGCCTTCCCGGTTCCGGCCGCCGCGGCGCAGGAACTCCCGGAGGGCGTGCCGGGGCGAGTAGCCGGCCATGACGTCCTCGGCGACGGCGTCCAGCGCCTCCGCCAGGTCCACCGGCGGGGCGAGCGGATCCGGTCCTCCCGTGTACCGGCCGTACCTGGACCGGTTGTGAGCGGTCATGAGGCCTCCTTAGCCGTAAAGCTGCCTACCCGTAGATCGTCTCCTCGTCGTCGGACTCCTTGGAGATCCGCCGGGCGAGGTAGAGCCCTTCCAGTGCAAGTTCGACGGCGGCGGCGCGCTGCCCGTCGTTTTCCGCGCCCAGGCGCTCACTGATGTCGTCGTAGAGGCTGGATCCGTTGAGGGACGGCAGGTTGTGGAGGAACTCCCGCGCAGTGACCAGTTCACCGGTGGTGACCGTGGCGTGGCCGTCGAGCGCGGCCACGAGCGGGCCCATGTCCAGGCCGTGGAAGTGGGCCCGCACGGCTTCCGCGGTGGCCATGCGCAGGAGGTGGTCCAGGACGTCCTGTTCCCGGCCTTCCTCGCCGGATTCGAACTCGATCTTCCCGGCGAGGACGTCCACGGCGGCGTCCAGGTCGATGATCCGGGCGACGGCCTCGTCTTCGCCGCGCACGCTGGCCCGGCGCAGGGCCGCCGCGGCAACGGTTTCGGCGCCGGCGATGGCGAACCGCGCGGAAACCCCGGAGGTCTGGTTGACCGCCGGCGACTGCCGCAGCGCCCGGGTGTAGCGGGCCAGGATCTCGAGGATGACGGGCGGGACGCCGGCCACCAGCTGCCCCTCCTGCCGGATGACGGCGACCTCGTCGTCGAGCTCGATCGGGTAGTGGGTGCGGATCTCGGCGCCGAAGCGGTCCCGCAGGGGCGTGATGATCCGGCCGCGGTTCGTGTAGTCCTCCGGGTTGGCGGACGCGACCACCAGGACGTCCAGCGGCAGTCGCAGCACGTAGCCGCGGATCTGGATGTCGCGTTCCTCCATCACGTTGAGCATCGAGACCTGGATCCGCTCGGCCAGGTCGGGCAGCTCGTTGATGGCGATGATTCCGCGGTTGGAGCGCGGGACCAGGCCGTAGTGGATGGTTTCCGGGTCCCCGAGACGGCGTCCCTCGGCCACCCGCATCGGGTCGACGTCGCCGATCAGGTCCGCGACGGAGGTGTCCGGCGTCGCGAGTTTTTCGACGTACCGTTCCGAGCGGTGCCGCCACGCCACCCGAAGCCGGTCCCCCTCGGTGAGGGCCTGGGCGCGGGAGTGCTCCGTGATGGGTTCGTACGGGTGTTCGTTCAGTTCCGAGTCCTCGATCACCGGCGACCACTCGTCCAGCAGCCCGGCCAGGGTGCGCAGGAGCCGCGTCTTGCCCTGGCCCCGTTCGCCCAGCAGGACGACGTCATGCYCGGCGAGCAGGGCCCGCTCGAGCTGGGGCAGGACGGTCCGGCTGAACCCGAACATCCCGGGCCAGGGATCCCGGCCGGCGGCGAGCGCGGCGAGCAGGTTGTCGCGGATTTCGCGGCGCAGGTCCTTGTGGACGTGGCCGGAGGCACGCAGTTCACCAACAGTGAAGATATCGGGGCGATCACTCACTCCTCCACCGTAGACCTCTATCGTGCGGGGAATCGAGGGATTCTTGCAGATTCCTGCGCATTGGGGCGGGGTGCAAGAGAGCCGCCCGGGGTCCCCGGTCCGAGCCTGCGAGGGACGGGGCAGGCGGTGAGCGTTAGGCTGATTCTTGATGACTGCATCAACCGCGCCGAAACCATCTGCCGGGCCCTCACCCGAGCAGCAGGGCACGCTCCTGCTTCTCGTGCGCCACGGGGAGACGCCGACGACGGGCAGGTTGCTGCCGGGGCGGGCACCGGGGCTGCATCTGTCCGACCGGGGCCGGGACCAGGCTGACCGGGTCGCGGAACGGCTCGCGGGACTTCGGGTCGACGGCATCTACTCCTCGCCGCTGGAGCGCACCCGCGAGACGGCGGAGCCGGCGGCATCCCGCACCGGATTGGGCGTAAAGCAAGATGCCGGCCTGCTCGAATGCGACTTCGGCGAGTGGACGGGCGCCTCGCTGGCCGAACTGGCGCGCTTGCGGGCGTGGCAGACAGTCCAGCACAGCCCATCGACCTTCCGTTTCCCGAAGGGCGAGAGCTTCACGGAAATGCAGGCGCGGATTGTTGGAGCGCTTGAGGTGCTGCGCACAGCCCACCCCGGCGGCGTCGTCGTGTGCTTCTCCCACGCCGACCCCATCAAGGCCGCCGTCGCCCACGCCCTGGGCACGCCCCTGGACCTCTTCCAGCGGATCGTCATCAGCCCTGGCTCGGTGTCCGCCATCTCCTATGTGGACGGCCAGGGACCCGCCGTGCTCATGGTGAATTCGACGTCGGAACCCCTCAGCGGGCTGAGGACGCCGTGAATTCGGGACAGACTGTGGGACCGCCAGTGATACGGTACAGCCGGTGTCCGGCCGGGAGCTGACCCTGCTCGCCGGGGGCCGCGTCGAGCTGCTCGGACGTATCCCGCGCAGCAGCAACGAGACGTTCCTCGCCCAGGTCTCCTGCGGGGACGACGCCGCCTATGCGGTCTACAAGCCCGAGGCCGGGGAAAGGCCGCTGTCCGATTTCGAGCCCGGCCTCTACCGGCGGGAACGCGCCGCCTACCTGCTCAGCGAGTCCCTGGGCTGGGGTTTCGTCCCGCCGACCGTGATCCGCGAGGAAGCTCCGCTGGGGGTCGGGTCGCTGCAGTGGTTCATCGAGTGCGACTTCCGCGAGCACTACTTCACGCTGTTCGAGGACGCCCCAGAGACGCACCGCGACCTGGCGCGGATTGCCCTGTTCGACTACGTCGCCAACAACACCGACCGCAAGAGCGGGCACGTGCTGCGCGGCGACGACGGACGGGTCTGGGGCATCGACCACGGACTGTGCTTCTCCGCCGCTTTCAAACTCCGCACCGTGATCTGGGACTTCGCCGGCGAACCTATCCCCGATGCCCTGCTCGAGGACATCGCCCCGCTCGCCGAGGCCGCTCCTCCCGAGGTGGCCGAGCTCCTCGACGACGACGAGGTCACCGCCCTGCAGCGCCGCGTCCAGCGCCTGCTGCACGCCCGGGTCCTGCCGGTTGACCGCACCGGCATGCGCTACCCCTGGCCGCTCGTTTAAGCACCCGCCCGTCCGGGTGGCTCGGATATGCCGCCGGGGACCGCGGCCTGTCCAACGATCCCGCCATCTGGCGCAACGTCCGGACCGACGGCCAGCTAGAATCGGGCCCGTAAAATGGGGCCATGGTGAAATCCGCTCCGCGGTTCGCGGGATGAAGAGCGCTGGTGGCCGACTGCTGGCCGGACTTGAGCTCGACCGCGCAGCGGCTGAGCCTTTGCACCAGCAGCTGTATGCGCAGTTGCGCACCCAGATCCTGACGGGTTCAATGCCGAGCGGAACCCGCTTGCCCTCGACCCGCACACTCGTCACCGAGCTGGGAGTATCGCGGATCACTGTCGTGTCTGCGTTCGAGCAACTCACTGCTGAGGGCTTCCTGCGCTCACGTGCGGGTGACGGCACATACGTCGACACCCTGTGGAGCGATGCCGCCCCGCAGCGGCCGATGTCCCGGCCGCCGCTGTCCGAACGCGGAGCCGCCACCTCTTCGCGGGGCACCGACCTGTTCAGCGAGGCGCCGCACACGTGGGCGCCCGCCGAGACCGAATCGTTCGTTGCCAGCCAGGTTGCGTCCTCGGCTTTCCCCGCGGCGACCTGGAAGCGCCTGTTGGGGCGCCATGCCGGGCGCACCGATCCGCTTGCGATCGGGTACAGCGATCCCCACGGCTACCGCCCACTGCGGGAAGCGATCGCGGAATACGTCAACGACGTGAGAGCCCTGGGGTGCACGGCGGACCAGGTGGTCGTCACCTCCGGTGCGCAGCAGGCCTTCAACGTGCTGGCGGTTCTCCTGCTCGACGCCGGCGACCCCGTCGTCGTCGAGGACCCGGGGCACATCTCCGGACGGCTCGCCTTCCAGTCCCAGGGCTGTCCTGTCCGAGGCGTCCCAGTCGACGACGAGGGAGCAGTCCTCCCGGACGACGACGCGGCTCCGGCACGCCTGGCCTGTCTGACCCCCGCGCGGCAGCATCCGCTCGGCATTGCGATGAGCCCGGGGCGAAGGGCGGAGTGGATCGCGTGGGCGCAACGAAACGGGAGCTGGATCGTCGAGGACGACTGCGACAGCGAGCTGCGCTACCGCGGGAAATTCCTCCCCACCCTGTTCGGGCTCGATTTGAGCAGGCAGGTGATCACTGTGGGCTCCTTCAGCAAGGTGCTCGCGCCGTCGATCCGCCTCGGATACTGCGTGCTGCCGGAGGACCTGGTGAAGCCGTTCGCATCCGCATCATCGGTCATTGGGCGCCCGCCCGCGATGGTGCTCCAGATGGCCCTCACGGACTTCCTGTCGGAAGGGCATCTGCACGCCCACCTTCGCCGCACCCGGCGTCTCTACGCGGCACGTCAGGACGCCCTGCTCGAAGCAATCGATCACCAGTTGAGCCACAGGATTGAAGCCGCCCCGGTCGACGCTGGCCTGCACGTCATGGGTTGGCTCCGTGAACCGGTCGACGATATCGAGGTAGCCAGGGGACTGGCCGCGGGCCGGGTGTACACCTACCCCCTCGGCGAGTACCGGCTCACCCGGCAGCTGCCCCCGGCGCTGCTGATCGGGTTCGCCGGCACCGCGGAGGAGCACATGCCGCAGGCTGTCGGCAGGATGGCCGCCGCGTGGGACCGATGGGAGCGCATCGCCGCAGGTTCATGAATGGACTTAACGACTGTGGCCTTAATGGATCTTTTTTGGGATCCATTACCGGCGTACAAATGATGAGTGACATTCGCCACCACCCCTGACACGCCTCCCGAGGAGCCAACGATGCCCCCTGCCGACGCCCAATTTCAGGCGCTCCTAAGATCCCGCCTCAACCAAGAGGAGATCGAGTCCCTGCCCCGCCTGACCGACGAGCTGGCCCGGACCCTGATCGAACGGATCGACCGCGCCCCTCTGTTCGCCCACGCCTACGCCCTCCTTGGCAACCTGACCTACGGCGGGTACGGGCCCGATGACGTGCTCGACTTCGCGCATCGGCACGGCCTGGCCGGCGCCTGCATCCACCTCCTCGACGGCGAGGAGCGGAGCCTGGGCCGGATGAGCGAGAACAGGCTTCGCGAGTTCGCCGACCGCGCGCGCCACCTGGGTCTGGGGATCCACCTCGAAATCAGCACCACCCTGCGCGCGGACGTGGACGAGGTAGTCCGCATCGCGGGGGTCCTCGGCGTCCGGCACATCCGCGTCTACTCGCGCTTCGAGGGCACGCTCTCGCAGGTGATGACACTAATCGAGCAGGACCTGCGCCGGCTCGCCGTGCTCGCAGACGAGCACGATCTGCACTTCTCCTTCGAGCAGCACGAGGAACTGCGCTCCACCGAGATCGCCGAGTTGCTGCGCCGGGTCTCCCATCCGCGCCTGCACGCCATGTTCGATTTCGGGAACATGATCAATGCCTGCGAGCGTCCCATGGATGCCCTCTCCGCGCTCGCGCCGCACATCCTGCAGGTTCACCTGAAAGGGGTCCATGTTCTTCCCGAGGGAGACGGATACGGTCACCGCGGTGTCCTGCAGGGAAGCCCCGAGGACGACTTGCCCGGTGCGCGGATGCTCTTCGAGCTCCTGATGCTCGGCGAGGACGAGCCTCAGGTCATCGCCCTGGCCCTCGAACAGGAAAATCTTTACTACGCTCCCGCCTTCCGCCACGCCGGCGAAGGCGCGGACCCGTTCATCCCGTACCGCGATCTGAGCACTACCGGCATCCCGCCCGGATGGACCCGGGATGAACTGCTCGCTGCAGAACCCGGCTGGGCCGACCACCAGGTGGCCCACGTGAAGGAGCTGCTCGCCTCGCTGCGCGACATCGCCGTCGCGCAGCTCGACACAACGAAGTCCCTGGCAGGTGCACGATGACCACATTGACTCAGACCCCCGGGAAGTCCACGAACCGCGTCGACTGGAGCAAGTGGATCCGCTTCGCTCTGCTCGTCATGGCGGGCGGCACCATCTACAAGCTCGCCAACCTCAAGGACGCGTTCTACGTCCCCATGCAGGAGGCAATGGGCCTCAGCCACACTGAGATCGGCACCCTGCTGAGCGTCAACTCGATGGTCGCGACGGCGCTCTTCATCGTCGGCGGCTACCTCGCCGATCGCTTCTCCACGCGGATCCTCATCCCGCTCGGACTCGTGGGCACCGGAGCGCTGGGCCTGTTCCTCAGCACGTTCCCCGGCTTCAGCACGCTCCTGCTCCTGTTCGCGCTGCTCGCCGTGTGCTCGGACTGCCTGGTCTGGCCCGCGTTGCTGAAGAGCATCCGTCAGCTTGGCGGCTCGAAGGAACAGGGGCGGCTCTTCGGCCTCCTCGAGGGCGGTCGCGGCGTCGTCGACACTGCCGTGGCGTTCTCCGCGCTGGGAATTTTCGTCCTGCTCGGTTCGGGTACCGGCGGATTCCGTGCGGCCATTGCCTTCTACGCCATCATTGACGTCGTCGTCGGCGTGCTGTTGTTCCTGCTGCTTCGCAGTCAGCCAAGCAATCAGWCAAGCGAGCAGGCGAGCGAGCAGCCCGTGGCGAAGAAGCAGAAGGCCGGCCTCGGCGAAATCTGGCGTGCCGCTCAGCAGCCGCAGCTGTGGTGGGTGAGCTTCACCGTGTTCATGGTGTACGTCGTGTACTGCGGCCTCACCTATTTCATCCCGTATTTGACCTACGTGTACGGGCTGCCTGTCGCGCTGGTCGGCGCCTACGGCATCATCAACCAGTACGGCCTGAAAATCATCGGTGGCCCGATCGGCGGAGTCCTCGCGGACAAGGTGGTCAAGGGTGCGAGCCGGTACATCCGGTTGGCGTTCCTGTGCCTGATCCCGGTGGTGGCGGTGCTGCTGCTCCTCCCGGCCGATCCCGGCAGCCAGATCCCGGCGATGATCGTGACCCTGCTGTTCTCGCTTATCGTCTTCACCATGCGGGGTGTGTTCTGGGCGCCGATGGACGAGGTCGGGATTCCGGAGGAGACCAGCGGCACGGCTTTCGGAATCGCATGCCTGGTCGGTTATGCACCAGGGATGTTCGCTTTCATCGTCTACGGGACAATCCTCGACGCAAATCCGGGAGCCGCCGGTTACCACATCGTGTTCCTCGTGCTCGCGGCGCTCGCCCTCGTGGGAGCGGCCGTGTCCAGCGGGCTCGTGCGAGCCGCCCGGGCCCGACGGGCTGCGGCCGAGGTTTGATCGTGTACCGGACGACGGCGGGGACTTCCCGCCGTCGTCCGCTTCCGTTTTGGTGAGGTGCTGGACAGCGCGGGCGAGCCGCCGTCGGAGGCATGGATGGCGCCGAAGATCTACCGTGAGAAGCGTCTCAAATTATTACGGAGGCAGCCGGGTGCAACCCGCCGGCAGGGTAAAGTTATCTGTTCGTAACATTTATCTGACTGAAATGTGTTTGAAGATGCCTGCAGACTCCGCTATTGAAGACAAGCCGAAACAGCTCCTCGGGCTAAGTGGCACCCAGACTATTGGCTCGGCGTTGGCCGCGGTGACCTCTGCCTTGGTGGGGTCCTTTCTAGGCGTTGCCGGGACGCTTATTGGCGCCGCACTCGGCTCCATCGTTGCCACGGTGGGCGCCGCCCTGTATGCCCGGACACTCAGTTCGGCCGCCACCGTGGCAATGACGAAAATCCCAAAGCGACGCAGGAGTGGACTGCCCGCTGACGACGCCGGCATGCTGGCCGCCAGCGCCCCGGCCGAAAGCGACGGACCTCAAGCCAACCGGTTGAAGAGGCAGGTCACCCCAAAGACCTGGATTAAGATCGGGGCGGTCAGTGCTGCCGCATTCGTGATCGCGATGGTCGGTGTCACTGCAGTCGAATTCGGAACCAACAAGCCCATCTCCAGCCTGGTCTCGTCGGCGTCGAGCATCGACGGTGCGGCTGGCCCCACGACGACGCTGGGCACGGCCCTGGGTGGCACTCCGACTGTCCCGGACAAAACGGACGCATCGACCAAGGACGTGACGGAAGGACCCGGGCAAGTCGCGCAAGTGCCCGGGCAGGTCGAGCAAGGTGCCACCAAGACAGATGGCCTGACCACGGAGGGTAGCCCCAGTGGCACGGACAGCGGCTCGGCCGGAACCGCAGTGCCGGGAGCCGGCGCACCAAGCGACACCACGCCGGCGGACGTCGCCCCCGCAACCGAACAGACCCCGCAGCCTGCCCCCGCAACCGAACAGACGCCGCAGCCCGAGGTGTCCTCGGATTCGGGATCGGCCGAGCAGCCCGCACCGTAATGGCGATGATAGGGATCAAGGACCGATAGGAACCTGTTAGGGATGGCGGGGTCGGGGCGGCGGTGTTGTGGCGGCTGGCTCATCCGACGAGGACCACCGTATTCTCAGCGGTCAGCCGGCATTTCGTTGCCGCGTTGAAGCAAAGGCATTCACGAGCTCCGGCTCAGTTGCCGGGGTCAACGCGACTGCTCGCCCGCAGGTAGTTTTGCCTGATGGCCGGGTGGAAGTCCGGGGCGGGTGCGGCGTCCACCGCGACCGGCCAATCCGGCCGGTTGCCGCTGGAGGCCCAGACTGCCTGGACGGCAGCACCCCGGGCCACGTACTCCCCCGGGCTCGGGACCACGACCGGCAGGTCGAAGACCTGGGCCGCGATGGCCTGCACCGCGGGGTTCTGCACGGCGCCGCCGATCAGCAGGAGCCGTGTTGCGGGGCTCCCTTGCGCCCGGAGGGCATCCAGGCCGCCGGACAGTCCGCAGAGCATGCCTTCGATGGCGGCCCGGGCCAGATTGCTCCTGGTGCTGGAGGCAATGCTGAGCCCGTGGAAGCTGGCCTTGGCGTGGGGCAGGTTGGGCGTGCGCTCACCTTCGAAGTAGGGCACGAGCACCACGCCGCCGGCGCCGGGTTCGGCGCCCAGGGCAAGTCGCGCAAGTTCGTCGAAGTCCACGCCCAGGATGCCTGCCACGGAGCCGAGCACGCGCGCGGCATTAAGCGCGACGGCGATGGGCAGGTATTCTCCGCTGGCGTCCGCGAAGCCCGCCACTGTTCCGCTGGGATCGGCGACGGCACGGGACGCCACCGAGAACACCGTGCCACTGGTGCCGACGGACACCACCACGTCCCCGGGTTCGGCCCCCAGACCCAGGGCGGCGGCCGCATTGTCTCCGGCGCCGGCACCGAGGAGAATGCGGTGCCCGGGTCCGGCCGGGCTTGATCCGGACTGGCCGGGCAACTGAGTCGCGGAGCCGAAGCAGCCGGGGTGAACCGCCCCGGCGGAGCCGCCGGGGCCCAGCACCCGCGGCAGAACCACGGTGCCTGRATCCCGGTGCCCGGCACCCCCGCCGGCTTCCCTGGCGTCCCGGCCGAAGGCCAGTTTGAACAGCTCCACATCGTATTCGCCGGCCGAAGGGCTCCAGTATCCGGTGCCGCTGGCATCGGAGCGGTCGGTGGTGAGCTGGTCCAGGTCCGGGCCCAGCGGGCTGGTTGCTGCCGGGCCGTAACCGCGGAGCCGCCAGGTCAGCCAGTCGTGGGGCAGCGCAACAGCCGCCACCCGGTCCGCCAGGTCCGGTTCGTGGTCCCGGACCCAGCGGATCTTGGTGATGGTGAAGGAGGCCACCGGGACCAGCCCGGTCCTGCGGGCAAAGTCGTCCGCCCCCACTTCGTCGGTGAGTGCGGCCGCTGCCGACGCCGATCGGGTGTCGTTCCACAGCAGCGCCGGGCGCACCACGTTGCCGTCGTGGTCCAGCAGCACCATGCCGTGCTGCTGTCCCCCCACCGAGAGCGCGCTGACGTCCGCCAGCC
>NZ_JBFTNJ010000006.1:0-104249 GCF_056397425.1 Arthrobacter sp. 05N33_2 | reverse complement strand
CAGTCATTTTAATTTCCTTTTCCAGAGTTTGCGAATAGTGAACGAATTTCCAGCAAATCCCCTTTGCCTATTCACTGGAGTTCGTTGGGACAACATTTGCACGGCCGTAATCGGCGGCGCAATGAAGATCGATACTCGACTTTTGGAGGGGAATTGGGGGTACCACTTGCCCACAAATGAGAGGTGTACTCAGTTTCCAAGTAGGAGCGGGGCTCTACTACTTGGTTTGATAAGTCGTCTTACTTAAGCGGTGTCCACGCGGACGCGGAGGCCACTTACGGCAGCAGCAGGATGACTGCCAGGCCGGCAGCCAGCATCGAGGGCCCGTAAGGCACTTCCGTCGGCTTGTTTCCGCGGTTTTTGAGGACCAGAAGCAGCGAGGCAGCGCCTCCAGCGACGAACCCCAAGGCTCCGCCGTAGAACAAGTGGGACCAGCCTAGGTAGCCCAAGTACAGTCCAAGTGGTGCTGCGAGCTTCACATCACCCATTCCAAGACCGTTTCGGCTGGTCAGGGCAAGAAAAAGGTACAAAACGAACAAAATTAAGGCGCCGCCCGCCCCTCGCAGGAGGCTTCCCGCCTCGCCGGACACCCCCGCAGCGACCCCGAGTAGCACGATTCCGGCCCCCAGCAGAGGCAGGACCAGCCGGTTGGGCAGCAGGTGGTGGATCAGGTCGATGCGCGCCAGCTGGACGCCGGCCACTGCCAGCAGGACGTAGGCGGGGAGTTCAGGGGAGAGCCCGAAGCGCCAGGCCAGCAGTGCGGACAGCGCAAAGGTGGCCGCCGCCGTCGTCAGTCTGGTTCGTACCGACAGGGGTCCGCCAAGGCGGGGGAGCGCGCGCAGGATGAGGAGCTCGGCCAACAGGGAGAGGCAAGCGCCCGCGAGAGCGACGCCGGCTAAGAAGAGGATCCCGGTGAGCGATCCGGCCGGCTGGGTGAACAGCAGCGAGACGGTGCTGGCGGCGGCGGGATCGGACACGGTTCCTCCAGGGATGCGACGGGCCGGCACGGGACAGTCTGCGAAGAGAGCAGACAGGATGCATCCGGACACCCCATTTTGACCCAAGAGGCCGCCGTCGGCTATTCTTGGTAGTCGTTGTGCGTGTCCTATCTCGATGGTGCGTGCCCGCTTGAGAATCCGGTTGCAGGATAACTACTCAACGTGCACATTCGAGACCTCAGGATGACTGGTTACATGGAGCCCTCACCTCTGTTCCGGTAGCGCATAGATAGTAGGTGCACCGTAAGAGTGACGCCTAAAACAAGAACGCCAGAACAAGAACGAGGCAAACACCGTGCGTACGTACACCCCGAAGCCCGGCGATATCAACCGCCAGTGGCACGTCATTGACGCCACCGACGTTGTCCTTGGTCGTCTCGCCAGCCAGACCGCAATCCTGCTGCGCGGCAAGCACAAGGCCACCTTTGCGTCCCACATGGACATGGGCGACTTCGTCATCATCATCAACGCTGAAAAGGTTGCCCTCACCGGCGCCAAGCTGGAGCAGAAGCGCGCATACCGCCACTCCGGCTACCCGGGCGGCCTGACCTCCGTCAACTACGCGGAGCTGCTTGAGTCCAACCCGGTTCGCGCCGTGGAGAAGGCCATCAAGGGCATGCTCCCGAAGAACTCCCTCGCTGCACAGCAGCTGGGCAAGCTGAAGGTGTACCGCGGTGCAGAGCACCCCCACGCCGCCCAGCAGCCCAAGACTTTCGAAATCACCCAGGTCGCCCAGTAGTCCTGGCCACCAACCAACTTTTTATCAAGGAGAATCGTGGCTCAGAACGAAGAACTGACCACCGAAGCCGTTGAGGCTGAGGAAAACCTGACCAGCTACACCTCGGAGAGCGGTGCTGCGGAAGCAGCTGCGCCGAAGAAGGAACGCCCGGCACTGACCGTTGCCGGCGCTGCAGTTGGCCGTCGTAAGGAAGCCGTTGCGCGCGTTCGCGTTGTGCCCGGCTCCGGCAAGTGGACCATCAACGGCCGCGAGCTGGCGAACTACTTCCCGAACAAGCTGCACCAGCAGGACGTCAACGAGCCCTTCAAGATCCTCGATCTTGACGGCGCCTACGACGTCATTGCCCGCATCCATGGTGGCGGCATCTCCGGCCAGGCCGGTGCCCTGCGCCTCGGCATCGCCCGTTCGCTGAACGAGATCGACACCGAGAACAACCGCGCCACCCTGAAGAAGGCCGGTTACCTGCGCCGCGACGCTCGCGTCATCGAGCGCAAGAAGGCCGGTCTCAAGAAGGCCCGTAAGGCTCAGCAGTACTCGAAGCGTTAATTCCGCTTCCAAGCGCTTCTGGCGCTTGCACGAAAGCCCGTTCCGCCACTCGGCGGGGCGGGCTTTCGCTGTTTAAGCCGGACTTGCCCCGTCCATCGACTAAACTTGGTCCGATGTCTAGATTATTTGGAACCGATGGAGTCCGTGGCCTGGCGAACGGGTTGCTGACCGCCGAGCTCGCGTTGCAGCTGGCCCAGGCCGCCGCCGTCGTACTTGGCCATGACCGCAACACGACCGGGAAACGGCCGATCGCCGTGGTGGCACGCGACCCGCGGGCCAGCGGCGAGTTCCTCGCGGCCGCCGTGGAGGCAGGGCTCTCAAGCTCGGGAATCGACGTCTACGACGCCGGCGTGCTGCCCACCCCGGCCGCCGCCTACCTCGTGGCGGACCTCAACGCCGACTTCGGCGTCATGATCTCCGCCTCCCATAACCCCGCGCCGGACAACGGGATCAAGTTCTTCGCCCGCGGCGGCCAGAAGCTGCCCGACGACGTCGAGGACGCCATTGAAGTGCAGCTCGCCAAGGAGCCATACCGGCCCGTCGGCGGTGAGGTGGGACGGATCCAGCGTTTCTCCGACGCAGAGGACCGCTACATCGTGCACCTGCTCGGCACGCTTCCGCACCGCCTGGACGGTTTGAAGGTCGTCCTCGACTGCGCCCACGGCGCGGCCAGCGGCTGTTCCCCGCAGGTGTTCAAGGACGCCGGCGCCAACGTGATCGTCATTGGCGCCGAACCGGACGGGCTCAACATCAACGAAGGCGTCGGCTCCACGCACCTTGGCCCGCTCAAGCGCGCTGTCCTGGACCACGGGGCGGACCTCGGCATTGCGCACGACGGCGACGCCGACCGTTGCCTGGCCGTGGACCACGAAGGCAATGAGGTGGACGGCGACCAGATCATGGCCATCCTGGCCGTGGCCCTCAAGGCCGCCGGAAAGCTTAAGGACGATGTCCTTGTGGCCACCGTCATGAGCAACCTCGGCCTGAAGCTCGCCCTGCGCGACGCCGGGATCAGCCTGCGCGAAACCGGCGTGGGGGACCGCTACGTCCTCGAGGAAATGCGCAACGGCGGCTTTAGCCTCGGAGGCGAGCAGTCCGGACATGTGATTTTTGCCGACCACGCCACCACCGGCGACGGCGTCCTCACCGGCCTGCAGATCGCGGCACAGGTGGCCCTCACCGGGCGCCCGCTCAAGGAACTGTCCACGGTGATGACCAAGCTGCCGCAGGTCCTCATCAACGTCAAGGGCGTGGACCGTACGCGGGTCAAGGGCGATGAAGTAGTGGCCGCGGCCGTGGCGATCGCCGAATCCGAACTCGGCGACACCGGCCGCGTCCTGCTGCGTCCCTCAGGCACCGAACCGGTGGTGCGGGTCATGGTGGAGGCCGCAGACCATGAAACCGCCTCGGACGTCGCCGAGCGGCTGGCCCAGGTGGTCCGGACCGAATTGGCCCTGGAGCTCATGGTCGACTGATACGCGCACAGCGCAATCAGCAACTCAGGCACTAGCGCCTGAGTTGCTGAGATTGGGGGCTTCCCGGGAAGCTAGCCACTGGGAGAGCTCCCCGTGAGCGGGGCAGGATACGGGGCCACATGATCATGCAAAGTGCGGATGCCGCCAGTCGCCTTTGGCCGCGGCGTGGTCAGAACACGCCGGGCACAAATCTCTTAGTTCGCAGCTTGTAAGCTGCATATTGGGGCAAGTTCGCCTCCAGTAGCTGTTCCTCCTGGGCTGCGCGGTAGGCCTGGATCACGCCCAGCGCCAAGAGAATTACCGTCTTCAGCCACGTGGGTTCGAAGCATACTGCCCCGGTCAGAGTCACCATCTCTCCGACGTAAAGTGGGTTACGGATGAGCCGGTACGGTCCGTGCTGCACGAGCGTTCTCACTTGGGGCCCAACGCCGAAACTTTTGCCCAGCGTGATCAGTGCATAGACAGTGAACGACATTCCCAGAGTCATGAGCCCCACCGCAAACAAAGCAAATCCCTCGGACACTTCCGATCCGCCAGCAAACGCAAAGAGGAATGGCAGGAAAGTCCCCAAGTAGGCAGCGACCGTGGGCGCAATCCCTTTGCTCCGGGCACTTGCAGGGTTCCTCGTGAGAAGGAAGATGACCACCATGACATAGAAGATGGTCATGAGTACCTGGTAGCTCAGGTACAGTGCGGCGACGAGAACAGACGACGATGCGTGATTTCCACCCGAAAATAGCGCGTTAACCGCAGATAACAACAAGAGCGCCATGACTGGGACCAAAATTACCCGTTCAACGTCAATTGACCTCGACAGCTCACGAAGTTTCATCGAAAAATTGCCTTCCGGAGAGTTGCAGACCCTAACTTCGGCGTCGGGCCCAGGATGGTCTTGACGCCGTCAAAGAACTGGTGAAACGTGCTGCTGCCATGAGCCAGCCGGACGTCCGGGAACATCAGCAGGTCCAGCAAGGAACCATCGATGGCGTGAGCCGGGGGCTGAGAGCTGTAAAGGCGAGGGGCCAGCGCGCACACATGCCGCTCAGCGGCATACGTCAGTGCGGCCATACGCCCCACAGTGGCGTAGATTTCGTCGCGCACGCTGCCGTCCCCGGTATCCCCCATTCGGACAATGTACACGGTATATGCGCCCTGAGCTGGAAAGTCCGAGGGGTACTTCGGAGGGCCGCCCTTACCGGTAGGCGGGGGCGGCCTCCAGGCCGAAGTACTGTTCCAACGTGGCGATCCCGCGGGCGGCCATGTCCGTGGCGGCCTGGACACCGATGAAGCGCAGGTGCCATGGCTCGTAGAAATACCCGGTGATTTCATGCAGCATCCACGGGTAGCGGACCACGAAGCCGAAGCGGTGGGCATTCGCCTTGGCCCAGATCGCCGCCGGACGGTCCTTGAACTGGGGCGTGAAAGAGTCCGCACCGCTGCCGTCGCCGATGTCGAACGCCCAGCCCGTCTGGTGCTCTGAGTAGCCGGGCCGGGCCGAGGCGGTGTCTGCCTCCGCCTGTCCGCGGGAATTCACGTAGCTGCCGTAGGTTGCGCGCTGCGTCGCGAACGAACGGTACCCGCTGGCCAGGGTGATGATGACGCCGTCGGCAGCCGCTGCCGCGAACATCCGCTCAGCCGCTGCCGCCGTGGTGCCGTTCACCAGTGCCGCCTCGCCCGACGTTGCAAGGCGGACGGCCGGCCGGGCCAGGTCCGGCGGCACAAAGGTGGCGGGGGAGAGCGGGCGGTGTTTGTTGACGATCACCCACGGGCTGGTGGGGTCCGAAAGGGAGTGCTGCGGCCCCGGCGCCGCGGCCGAAGGAGGGCGAGTAACGGACGATGGCGGGACAGGCGACGGCGCCTGCGTCGCCGTAGCGGTGCTTGCCGGAACGGGCGCCGACGATGAGCTTGCCTTCGGGGTCGACGCCGCGGCGGCGGCGGTCGGCGTCGAACTGCCCGTGCCCGGCGTCGGCCCCGGCGTGCCGGACGGGGTGAAGGACTGGGCCGGGGTGCAGGCGGACAGCGCCGCGAGGCCCGTGCCCGCCAGCAGGAGGCGGCTGAAGGCCCGGCGGCTCGGCGATTCCGGGCCGGCTTCCTGCCGTCCCGCCGTCCCGTCAGCGTCGTCGTAGCACATCTGTGCTAGACCTTCCTCAGCAGCATCCGGCGGATGGAGTGGTCGGCGTCCTTGGTGAGGACCAGTTGCGCGCGGCCCCGGGTCGGGAGGACGTTTTCCTCGAGGTTGGGCTCGTTGATGCGCTTCCAGATCTCACGGGCGGTCTCTTCGGCCTCGGCATCGGAGAGTGTTGCGTAACGGTGGAAGTACGATTCCGGCTGGGCGAAGGCTGTGCTCCGCAGTTTGCGGAACCGGTCCACGTACCACTCCTCGATATACGAAGTTTTCGCGTCGACGTAGATGGAGAAATCGAAGAAGTCGCTCAGGGCCAGGCCCTGCCTGCCGTCCTGCCGCGGCCGGGCCGGGGCCAGGACGTTCAGCCCCTCGACAATCAGCACGTCCGGGCGGCGCACCACCACTTCCTTGCCGGGGACGATGTCATAGGTGACGTGGGAATACCAGGGGGCCCGGACTTCCTCGGCGCCGCCCTTGATCTCGCTCACGAAGCGCAGCAGGGCACGGCGGTCGTAGGACTCCGGAAAACCCTTGCGCTCGAGCAGTTGCCGACGCTTGAGCTCGGCGAGCGGGTAGAGGAATCCGTCCGTGGTGATGAGCTCCACGTTGGGGGTGCCGGGCCAGCGCCGGAGCATTTCGCGCAGGACGCGGGCGATGGTGGACTTGCCTACGGCCACCGAACCGGCCACGCCGATCACGAACGGCGTGCGCTGGGTGCTTTCGCCGAGGAAGGTGGTGGTGGCCGCGTGAAGCTGGCCCGCGGCTTCCACATACAGGTGCAGGAGCCGGGACAGCGGCAGGTAGACCTCGCGCACTTCCTTGATGTCGAGGGGGTCCCCGAGGCCGCGAAGGCGGAACACATCCTCTTCATTAAGGGGCTGCTCCATCTGGGCAGCGAGCCGGGACCAGGTCTGCCGGTCCAGCTCCACGAACGGGGAGACACCTTCCCCGTTCGCTTCATTGCGTTGCAAAGTCACCCTAGAGATTCTGCCCTTCACAACGCCGAGAGCGAAATGGGCTGGCCGGTGGAAGCCGGGGCCGGCCGTCCTGAGCCCCGCGCAGGGGCCGTCACGCCTCGTCGTCCCACGTCCTCCCTCCCGGAAACCCGCTAGGCTTATGACCATGTGTGGAATCGTTGGATATGTGGGCCACTCAGATGGCCGGGTAAATGCTGGACACAATGCCTTGGACGTTGTCCTTGAAGGATTGCGGCGCTTGGAGTACCGGGGCTACGACTCTGCGGGTATTGCGGTGGTTGCCGACGGCACCATTTCTTCCCGGAAGAAGTCGGGCAAACTAAGCAACCTCATTGCGGAGCTGGACACCCGTCCGCTGCCGGCATCCCTCACGGGAATCGGCCACACGCGCTGGGCCACGCACGGCGGCCCGACGGACCAGAACGCGCACCCGCACCTGTCCGACGGCGGCAAGCTGGCCCTGATCCACAACGGCATCATCGAGAACTTCGCCGAGCTCAAGCTCGAACTCCAGCGCAAGGGCGCCACCTTCGAGTCCGAGACCGACACGGAAGTGGCGGCTGCCCTGCTCGGGGATGTGTACCGGAACCAGCTCGGCGGTGACGCCAGCAACGGCGGCCTCACCCGGGCCATGCAGCTTGCCTGCCAGCGGCTCGAAGGCGCTTTCACGCTCCTCGCCGTCCACGCCGACCAGCCCGACGTCGTGGTCGCCGCCCGCCGGAACTCCCCGCTCGTCGTCGGTCTCGGCGAAGGCGAGAACTTCCTCGGCTCCGACGTCTCCGGCTTCATCGACTACACCCGGCGCGCTGTGGAACTCGGCCAGGACCAGATCGTCACGATCACCGCCGACTCCGTGGAAATCACGGACTTCTACGGGGCCCCCGCCGAGGGCAAGGAATACCACGTCAACTGGGACCCGGCCTCGGCGGAAAAGGGCGGCTTCCCGTCCTTCATGGAAAAGGAAATCCACGACCAGCCGGATGCCGTGCTCCAGACTTTGCTGGGCCGCTCCGACATCCACGGCAAGCTGACGCTTGATGAGCTCCGCGTCGATCCGCAGCTGCTCAAGAACGTCAACAAGATCATCGTCCTCGCGTGCGGCACCTCCGCCTACGCCGGACAGGTGGCGAAATACGCCATTGAGCACTGGTGCCGGATCCCCACCGAGGTCGAGCTCTCGCACGAATTCCGCTACCGGGATCCGATCGTGGACGAGAACACGCTGATTGTCTCCATCTCCCAGTCCGGCGAGACCATGGACACCCTCATGGCGGTCCGCTACGCCAAGGAACAGGGCGCCAAGACCGTCTCCATCTGCAACACCAACGGCTCCACCATCCCGCGCGAATCGGACGCCGTGCTCTACACGCACGCCGGACCCGAAATCGCCGTGGCCTCGACCAAGGCGTTCCTGGCCCAGATCACGGCCGCCTACCTGCTGGGCCTTTATTTGGCACAGCTGCGCGGCAACAAGTTCCAGGGCGAGATCAAGGACATCCTGGCCGACCTGGGCAAGATCCCGGCCAAGATCCAGCGAATCCTCGACAACGAGGCCCAGATCAAGGAACTGGGCCAGTCCATGGCTGACGCCAAGTCCGTGCTGTTCCTGGGCCGCCACGTCGGTTTCCCGGTGGCGATGGAGGGTGCGCTGAAGCTCAAGGAACTCGCGTACATCCACGCCGAGGGCTTCGCCGCAGGAGAACTCAAGCACGGCCCGATCGCGCTGATCGAGGAAGGCCAGCCCGTCTTCGTGGTGGTCCCCTCCCCGCGCGGCCGCGACTCGCTGCACTCCAAGGTGGTCTCCAACATCCAGGAAGTCCGTGCCCGGGGCGCCAAGACGATCGTGATCGCCGAAGAAGGCGACGAGGCCGTCAAGGCGTACGCCGAACACGTCTTCTACATCCCGGAGACCCCTACGCTCCTGGCGCCGCTGCTCGCAACGGTTCCGCTGCAGATCTTCGCCCTCGCACTCGCCTCGGCCAAGGGTTACGACGTGGACCAGCCACGCAACCTGGCCAAGAGCGTGACCGTAGAATAACGCCATGATTGTTGGCATAGGCGTAGACGTCGTAGACATTGAGCGGTTCGGGCGCCAGCTCGAGCGCACCCCCGGGCTGCGCGACAGGCTGTTCGTCCCCGCCGAGCGGGAACTGAACACGCGGTCCCTCGCCGCGCGGTTCGCCGCGAAAGAGGCCGTGGCCAAGGTGCTGGGGGCGCCGGCCGGCATGAACTGGCAGGACTGCTGGATCGGGCTGGACCAGAACGGCCCCACCGTCCAGGTCAAAGGCACCGTGCTGGCCGTGGCGGAGTCCAAGGGCGTCAAGCGCTGGCACTTGTCCATGAGCCACGACGGCGGGATCGCCACCGCGACGGTTGTCGCCGAAGGCTGAGACGGCCGTCCAGGCAGAACCGGCCCCAGCGCCGAGCATTCCCCAGCGACCGCGAATGGACTGAAACCATGATCAGCGCCTACACCGGAACCCAAGTGCGAGAGGCCGAAAAGCCATTTCTCGACGACACCCTGGGCTCCGGTGCGGGCGCTGTTCTTATGCAGCGGGCCGCGTACGGCCTCGCCAACGCCGTGATCCGCGAACTGCGGAGCCGCGGGCAGCGGCTGTACGGCTCCAGCGTGGCCGTGCTGGCGGGCAAGGGCAACAACGGCGGAGACGGGCTCTTCGCCGCCGCGCTGCTGGCCCGCCGCGGCATGCGCACGACGGCGGTGCTCACCGCGGGCGCGGCCCACGACGCCGGGCTGGCGGCGTTCAGGAAAGCCGGCGGCCATGCCGTGGCCCTCACCGGTGACAACGCTGCCGAACTCGCCGCGCTGGCGGGCGGCGCCGACGTCGTGATCGACGCAGTCCTCGGGACCGGAGCCCAGGGCGGGCTGCGCGGACCGGCCGCCGAACTGGTCGCGGCCCTGGAGCGCTCCCGGCCGGGCTCCCGTTCCCCCTTGGTGGTGGCCTGCGATATCCCCAGCGGGGTGGACTCGGACACGGGGGAGGCGCACGCACCGGTGCTGGCGGCCGACATGACGGTGACCTTTGGGGCCGCCAAGGCCGGCCTGCTGGCGGACCCGGGCGCGGACTTCGCGGGCGCCATCCGGGTGGTCCCGATCGGAATCGAGCAGGCGCTGCCATGGCCGTCCCTGCGACGGCTTGAGGCCGCAGACCTGTCCGCCCTCCTGCCACGCCCGCAGCGGCGGGCGCACAAGTACTCCCGGGGGGTGCTGGGGGTGGTCGCGGGCTCCGGCGCTTATCCCGGCGCCGCGGTGCTGGCCTGCCAGGCCGCCCTGGCAGCCGGCGCCGGAATGGTGCGGTACCTGGGGCCGCCGGACGTCGCCGACCTGGTTCGCCGTTCCTGTCCCGAGGTGGTGTGCAGCGCCGGCGCCGTGGCCGACACGCACGTTCAGGCGTGGCTCGTTGGCTCCGGACTCGATGACTCCGATGAGGAGCAGTTGCAGCGCGCCCGTGAGGCCGCCGACTCGGGCCTGCCGACGATCGCCGACGCCGGCGCGTTGCCGGCCCTGCCTGATGTGCTCGCCCCGCAAGTGATCCTGACACCCCACGCCGGCGAACTGTCGGCATTGCTTCAGCGCCTCGGGGCTGGGTTGGACCGCTCCGCCGTCGAAGCATCCACCCTCAGCGCTGTGCGGCGGGCTGCGGGCCTGACTGAAGCCACCGTGCTGCTCAAGGGCGCCACGACCCTTGTGGCCTCCCCCTTCCAGGACTTCTTCAGCCAGTCCGAAGGCACGCCCTGGCTCGCCACGGCAGGCAGCGGCGACGTCCTGGCCGGAGTCATCGGCGCGCTGCTGGCCCAGTTGGGCGCCGACGTCGGGCGCTTCGGTGCATATGACATCGACCCCGACGCCAGATGGGCGGCGATCGCGGCGATGGCAGCCAGCATCCACGGTCTTGCCGGAGTCCGGGCTTCCCGCGGGGGGCCAGTGACCGCAACGGCCATCGCCCGTGCCATTCCGGAGGTGATGCGGGAGCTGTAACAAACGGGGGCGCTCCGAGCGCCCGGGCAAATACTAACCCTACTTACAAGTAGTCTGTCTAGAGAATATTCGTTCCGCACGAGGAGTACACATGGAAGTCTGGCCCGGATCGGCTTACCCGCTGGGAGCCACTTTTGACGGCACTGGCACCAACTTTGCCCTGTTCAGCGAGCGTGCCGAGCGGGTGGAACTGTGCCTCCTCGCTGACGACCTCACCGAAACCCGGATCGAACTGACCGAAGTGGACGGCTACGTGTGGCACTGCTACCTGCCGCAGGTCCAGCCCGGACAGAAGTACGGCTACCGGGTCCACGGCCCGTACGAACCCGAACACGGCAACCGCTTCAACCCGAACAAGCTGCTGATGGACCCCTACGCCAAGGCCGTCCAGGGCCAGATCGACTGGGACCCGGCGCTCTTCACCTACGAATTCGGCGACCCCGACTCGCGCAATGACAGCGACTCGGCCCCGCACACCATGCACGGCGTCGTCATCAACCCGTTCTTCGAGTGGGACGGCGACCGCCAGCTGCGGATCCCCTACCACCAGTCGGTCATCTACGAGGCGCACGTCAAGGGCCTGACCGAGCTCCACCCGGAAATTCCCGAAGAGCAGCGCGGCACCTATGCCGGCGTGTCCCACCCGGCCGTGATTGAGCACCTGAAGAAGCTCGGCGTCACCGCGATCGAGCTCATGCCCGTCCACCAGTTCGTCAACGACGGCACGCTCGAGGAGAAGGGCCTCAACAACTACTGGGGCTACAACACCATCGGCTTCTTCGCCCCGCAAAACACCTACAGCTCCTCCGGCGACGTCGGGCACCAGGTGCAGGAATTCAAGGCCATGGTCCGCGAGCTGCACAAGGCCGGCATCGAAGTGATCCTGGACGTGGTGTACAACCACACCGCTGAAGGCAACCACCTCGGCCCCACGCTGTCCTTCAAGGGCATCGACAACCAGGCCTACTACCGGCTGGTGGACGATGACCAGAAGCACTACATGGACTACACCGGCACCGGTAACTCCCTCAATGTCCGGCACCCGCACTCCCTTCAGCTGCTGATGGACTCCCTGCGCTACTGGGTGACGGAAATGCACGTCGACGGCTTCCGCTTCGACCTCGCCTCCACCCTGGCCCGCGAGTTCTACGACGTGGACAAGCTGTCCACCTTCTTCGAACTCATCCAGCAGGACCCGATCGTCTCCCAGGTCAAGCTGATCGCCGAGCCGTGGGACATCGGCCCGGGCGGCTACCAGGTGGGCAACTTCCCGCCCCAGTGGACCGAGTGGAACGGCAAATACCGCGACACGGTCCGCGACTTCTGGCGCGGCGAGCCCTCGACCCTGGGCGAATTCGCCTCCCGCCTGACCGGTTCCGCCGACCTCTACGAAAGCTCCGCCCGGCGCCCGGTGGCCTCGATCAACTTCGTCACGGCGCACGACGGCTTTACCATGCGCGACCTCGTGTCCTACAACGAGAAGCACAACGACGCCAACGGCGAAGGCAACAACGACGGCGAATCCCACAACCGCTCCTGGAACTGCGGCGAGGAAGGGGACACGGACAACGACCAGGTCCTGACCCTCCGTGCCCGCCAGCAGCGCAACTTCATCGCCACCTTGCTGCTCTCGCAGGGCGTCCCGATGCTCCTGCACGGCGACGAGCTCGGCCGCACCCAGCAGGGCAACAACAACACCTACTGCCAGGACTCCGAGCTGAGCTGGATCCACTGGGACGCGATGGACCAGCCGCTGGTGGAGTTCACCGCCGTCGTCAACAAGATCCGGCACGACCACCCGACGTTCCGCCGCAGCCGCTTCTTCGACGGCCGCCCGGTGGTCCGCGGTGAGGGCGAGAAACTGCCGGACATCGTCTGGCTGAAGACCGACGGCACCGGAATGCTCCCGGAGGACTGGGGCAGCGGCTTCGGCCGGACCATCGGCGTGTTCTACAACGGCCACGGCATCCAGGAACAGGACTCCCGCGGACGCCGGATCACCGACGACAGTTTCCTGCTCGGCTTCAACGCCCACGACGGCGACGTGGACTTCGCCCTGCCGGCCGAGGAGTACTCACGGTTCTGGGACGTGCTGGTGGACACCGCAGACCAGGCGGACACTGAGGCCCCGCTGAAAGCCGGGTCCGTGCTGAAGCTGGCGGCAAAGTCGATGGTGGTGCTCCGGGCCCACTCCGGCCCCGAGGTGGAAGTGGACTACTCCGCGGCAGCCTCCCTCGCCGCGATGGCCGAGCACGAGGATTCGGCGGATGCAGGTTCTGCGGTCCAGGCACCGGAAGCTCCGGCGGACCCGGCACCGGAGGCGCCGGCTCCGGCGGCCCCGGCTCCGGAGGCCCCGGCAACCGGCGCCTCCAAGGGCTCGACGAAAGCCTCCGGCTCGAAAAAGGCGGGGGCCGACAAGCCGAAGACCCCGAAGGGCCGGGCTAAATGAGAACCCCCGTCTCGACGTACCGGCTGCAGATCCGGCCCGGGTTTACGCTGCAGGACGCCGCGCAGACCGTGCCGTACCTGAAGTCGCTGGGCGTGGACTGGATCTACCTCTCGCCGATCCTCACGGCGGAGCGCGGCTCGGACCACGGCTACGACGTCACCGATCCCTCCGCCATTGATCCGGACCGGGGCGGCGCGGACGGCCTGCTGGCGGCGTCGGCCGCCGCGCGGGAGGCCGGCATGGGGGTGCTGGTCGATATCGTGCCCAACCACGTCGGCGTCGCGACCCCGGCCCAGAACCCGTGGTGGTGGTCGCTCCTGAAGGAGGGGCAGCAGTCCCGCTACGCGCAGGCGTTCGACGTCGACTGGGACTTCGGCGGCGGCCGGGTGCGGATCCCGGTGCTGGGGGACGACTCCGACGTCGACGCGCTGGAAATCAAGGACGGGGAACTGCGCTACTACGACCACCGCTTTCCGCTTGCAGAGGGCACGTATACCGCAGGTGACTCCACTGCAGACGATCCCCGCGAGGTCCACGACCGTCAGCACTACGAACTGATCGGCTGGCGCCGGGCCGACACGGACCTGAACTACCGCCGGTTCTTTGCCGTCAACAGCCTGGCCGGGATCCGGGTGGAGATCCCCGAGGTCTTCGATGAAGCCCACGCGGAGGTTGTGCGCTGGTTCCGGGAGGGGCTCGTCGACGGGCTGCGGATCGACCACCCGGACGGCCTCGCCGATCCGGAGGGATACCTGCACCGGCTGCGGGAGGCCACGGGCGGCAGCTACCTGCTGATCGAGAAGATCCTGGAACCGGGCGAGGCCCTGCCGGCCGGCTTCGAGTGCGAGGGCACCACCGGCTACGACGCCCTCGCTGACGTGGACCGGGTGTTCGTCGACGCCGCGGGCCAGGCCCCGCTTGACGCGCTCGACGCCGAACTGCGCGGCGGTGCTGCCGACTACGAGGACATGATCCGCGGCACCAAACGGCGGATCACGGACGGAATCCTGCACTCGGAGATGCTCCGGCTGGCACGGCTGGTCCCTGCCGCGGCAGGACTGGGCCAGGAAGCCGCGGCGGACGCACTGTCCGAGATCATCGCCGCGTTCCCGGTCTACCGCAGCTACCTTCCGGAGGGTGCTGACGTCCTGAAGGAGGCATGCGAACTCGCGGTCCGCCGCCGCCCCGAACTGGAAGGCGCCGTCGGCGTGCTGCTGCCGCTGCTGCTCGACGCGCAGGCAGCCCCCTCCGCAGAACTCGGCATGCGCTTCCAGCAGACCTCCGGGATGGTCATGGCCAAGGGCGTGGAAGACACCGCGTTCTTCCGCTACACCCGGCTGGGCACCCTGACCGAAGTCGGCGCCGACCCCACCGAGTTCGCCGTGGCACCGGAGGAATTCCACACCCGGATGGCCCGGCGCCAGGCCGAGCTGCCGTTGTCCATGACCACCCTCAGCACCCACGACACCAAGCGCAGCGAGGACACCCGGGCCCGGATCTCGGTGCTGGCCGAGCTCGCACCGGAATGGCAGGCATCCCTGCAGCGGCTGCAGAAGCTTGCGCCGCTGCCGGACGGACCGCTGGCCAACCTGCTGTGGCAGGCCGTCGCGGGCGTCTGGCCCGCAGACCGGGACCGGCTGCAGTCCTACGCGCAAAAAGCCGCCCGGGAGGCCGGGAACTCGACCAACTGGATCGATCCGGACGATGCCTTCGAGGCGAAACTTGCAGCCGCCGTCGACGCCGCCTTCGACACCCCGGAGGTGACCGCCGAACTGGAGTCCCTCGTGGCCCTGCTGGAGCCCTACGGGGCCGCCAATTCCCTGGGCGCCAAGCTCGTGCAGCTCACCATGCCCGGGGTTCCGGACGTGTACCAGGGCACCGAATTCTGGGACCGCTCGCTGACTGATCCGGACAACCGGCGGCCGTTCGACTTCGGTGGCCGCCGGCGCGCCCTCGCCGCGCTCGACGCCGGTGAGCGTCCGGCGTCGTTCCTGGACGAGGCAGCGAAACTCCTCGTCACCTCGCGGGCCCTGCGGCTGCGCCGGGACCGGCCGGAGCTGTTCACCGGGTACGCCCCGGTAACCGCCACGGGCTCCGCCGCTGCGCACCTGCTCGCCTTTGACCGCGGGACTCCCGCAGCCCCGGGCGCGCTGACGCTCGCCACCCGGCTGCCCCGCGGCCTGGAGCAGCGCGGCGGCTGGCAGGACACGACCGTCGAGCTCGCCGCGGCCATGGCCGATGAACTGACCGGTGCCACACACGGTCCGGGCACCGTGGCGGTGGGGGAGATCCTGGGGGACTACCCCGTGGCCCTCCTGGTGCCCACCGCCTAAGCAGTCCTTCGATATGGGGAAAAGTACCGACATGGGGAACGGAAGAATGCCATGACCTCGCCTGCACACGGAAGCGACCGCTTCGATCTCTGGGCACCGGAAGCGCAGGACGTCACGCTCCTCGCTGACGGCCGGAAGTACGACATGACCCGCCGCGGCGCGGAGGCACCCGGCTGGTGGACCGCCGCCGGGGCGCCCGCCGCCGGGGACGTGGACTATGGCTACCTGGTGGACGGGGATCCCACCCCGCTGCCGGACCCGCGGTCCCGCCGCCAGCCCGCGGGCGTGCACGCGCTCTCCCGCACGTTCGACGCCGGAGAATACCAGTGGGCTGACGGCCAGTGGGCGGGGCGGGAGCTCAAGGGCGCCGTCATCTACGAACTCCATGTGGGCACCTTCACGCCGGAGGGAACACTGGACGCCGCGGCAGGGAAGCTGGCGTACCTGGCGGAGCTGGGCATCGACTTCGTCGAGCTGCTGCCGGTCAACGGGTTCAACGGCACCCACAACTGGGGCTACGACGGTGTCCTCTGGTACGCCGTGCACGAAGGCTACGGCGGACCCGCCGCGTACCAGCGCTTCGTGGACGCCGCCCACGCCGCCGGCCTGGGCGTCATCCAGGACGTCGTCTACAACCACCTCGGCCCCAGCGGCAACTACCTTCCCCGGTTCGGGCCCTACCTGAAATCGGGGGAGGGCAACACCTGGGGCGACTCGGTTAACCTGGACGGCCCGGAGTCGGACGAGGTGCGCCGCTACATCCTGGACAACGCCGCTATGTGGCTGCGGGACTACCACGTGGACGGCCTGCGGCTGGACGCCGTGCACGCCTTCAAGGACGAGCGCGCCGTGCACCTGCTGGAGGACTTCGGCGCCCTCGCCGACGAAATAGCCGCCGAGACCGGACGCCCGGCCACGATGATCGCGGAATCGGACCTGAACAACCCGCGCCTGCTCTACCCGCGGGACACCAACGGGTACGGGCTGGCCGGGCAGTGGAGCGATGACTTCCACCACGCCGTCCACGTCAACGTCAGCGGCGAAACCACCGGCTACTACGCCGACTTCGACTCGATCGGGGCGCTGGCCAAGGTCCTGGAGCGCGGGTTCTTCCACGACGGCAGCTACTCCAGCTTCCGCGCCCGCCACCACGGCCGGCCCATCGACCCGGCCCAGGTCCACCCGGCCGCGCTGGTGGTGTGCAGCCAGAACCACGACCAGATCGGCAACCGTGCCACCGGGGACAGGCTGTCCCAGACCTTGGGCTACGGGCCGCTCGCGCTCGCCGCCGTCGCCACCCTGACTTCGCCGTTCACGCCCATGCTGTTCATGGGCGAGGAATACGGGGCCACCACCCCGTGGCAGTTCTTCACCTCCCACCCGGAACCGGAGCTGGGCAAGGCGACGGCCGAGGGCCGGATCAGGGAGTTCGAGCGCATGGGCTGGGACCCCGCCGTCGTCCCCGACCCGCAGGATCCGGAGACCTTCACCCGGTCCAAGCTGGACTGGGCCGAGGCCTCGGGAGGGGACCACGCCCGCCTCCTGGAGCTGTACCGGGCGCTCATCGCGCTGCGCCGCACCACGCCGGACCTGACGGAACCCGGTTTCGAGGACACCGCCGTCGACGTCAGCGAGGGCGAGGGCTGGCTGCTGCTGCGCCGCGGCCGCACCGAGGTGGCGATGAACTTTTCCGCCGAGGCGCGGCGGGTCCCGGTCCGCGGGGCGGCCCTGGCCCTGGCAACCGACGACGGCGTCCGGCTGGACCCGGCTTCCGATGCTGAACCCGCTCCTGGCGGCGCGGCGCCGGCCACACCACTGCATCTACCCGGCCACAGCGCCGCGGTTCTCACCCACTAAGGCAGGATATGACGTATGACATATTTGGCAGCTGATACCCGCTACGACTCCATGCCCTACCGCCGCGTGGGGCGCAGCGGCCTGAAACTTCCGGCCATCTCACTGGGCCTGTGGCACAACTTCGGCGACGACAAGCCGTTCGAGATCCAGCGCGCCATCCTGCGCCGGGCCTTCGACCTGGGCGTCACCCACTTTGACCTCGCCAACAACTACGGCCCGCCCTATGGCAGCGCCGAGACCAACTTCGGCCGCCACTTCAAGGACGACTTCAAGCCGTACCGCGACGAGCTGATCATCTCCAGCAAGGCCGGCTACGACATGTGGCCGGGCCCGT
The DNA here is from genome assembly GCF_056397425.1 of Arthrobacter sp. 05N33_2. NCBI lineage: Bacteria > Bacillati > Actinomycetota > Actinomycetes > Micrococcales > Micrococcaceae > Arthrobacter > Arthrobacter sp. 05N33_2. The sequence continues at coordinate 86,419 of NZ_JBFTNJ010000006.1, read as the reverse complement.
ACGGCAACTTTGGCTCCCGCAAGTACCTGCTGGCCAGCCTGGACCAGTCGCTGGGCCGGATGGGCCTGGACTATGTGGACATCTTCTACAGCCACCGCCCGGACCCCGAAACGCCGATGGAAGAAACCATGGGCGCCCTGGACCAGGCCGTGCGCTCCGGCAAGGCGCTCTACGCAGGCATTTCGTCCTACACCCCGGAACAGACCATCGAGGCCGCGGGGATCCTCAAGGAACTCGGCACCCCGCTGCTGATCCACCAGCCCAGCTACTCCATGCTCAACCGCTGGACCGAGAACGGCAGCCCCAACCTCTTCGAGGCGCTGGAGCAGGTGGGCGCCGGATCCATCGCGTTCTCGCCGCTGGCCCAGGGCATGCTCACCGACCGCTACCTGAAGGGCATTCCGGCCGACTCCCGGGCCGCCCAGCACAAGTCCCTGGGCGAATCCATGATCACCGAGGAGAAGCTGGACCGCGTGCGCGGGCTCAACCGGATCGCCGAGGGCCGCGGGCAGACGCTCGCGCAGCTGGCCATCGCCTGGATCCTGCGCGATCAGGGCAAGGGCTCGTCGGTCACGTCCGCACTGGTGGGCGCGTCCAGCGTCCGGCAGCTTGAGGACACCTTGTCGGCGATCAACAACCTGGATTTCACGGCCGATGAGATCGACGCGATCGATGAATTCGCCGTCGAATCAGATATCAACCTGTGGGCCCAGAAGTCGTAGGCATCCGCAGTTAACACAAGTGCCGGGGCCGCCGGGGAACAACCGCGGCCCCGGCGGCGTTGACTAGACTACTAAGGGCGCCTTACGGCGTCGTGTCCGCCTGCCGCCCGCACAACTGATGCAGTACCTCAGAGTGCGGCCGCGCCGGTCACCCTTGTTTCTCAAAAGGAGTTCCGTGTCTTCACATCCGATTCGTGTTGCAATCGTCGGCGTAGGTAACTGCGCCGCTTCGCTGGTCCAGGGCGTCCAGTACTACAAAGATGCCGACCCCAAGGCCACGATCCCGGGCCTGATGCACGTGGAGTTCGGCCAGTACCACGTCGGCGACGTCCAGTTCGTTGCCGCGTTCGACGTCGACGGCAAGAAGGTGGGGCAGGACCTGTCCGACGCCATCCTGGCCAGCGAAAACAACACCATCAAGATCGCCGACGTCCCGCCGACCGGCGTCACGGTCCAGCGCGGCCACACCCTGGACGGCCTGGGCAAGTACTACCTCGAGACCATCGAGCAGTCCCCGGAGGAGCCGGTCGACGTCGTCCAGGCCCTCAAGGACGCCCAGGTTGACGTCATGGTCTGCTACCTGCCGGTCGGCTCCCAGCAGGCCGCCGAGTTCTACGCCCAGTGCGCGATCGATGCCGGCGTGGCGTTTGTCAACGCCCTGCCGGTCTTCCTGGCCGGCACCAAGGAGTGGGCGGACAAGTTCACCGCCGCGGGCGTGCCGATCGTGGGCGATGACATCAAGAGCCAGATCGGTGCCACCATCACGCACCGCGTCATGGCCAAGCTGTTCGAGGACCGCGGCGTCACCCTGGACCGCACGTACCAGCTGAACGTCGGCGGCAACATGGACTTCAAGAACATGCTCGAGCGCGACCGCCTGGAGTCCAAGAAGATCTCCAAGACCCAGGCCGTCACCTCCAACGTCGAGGCCGAGCTCGCCGCCAAGGACGTCCACATCGGCCCGTCCGACTACGTCCAGTGGCTTGATGACCGCAAGTGGGCCTTCGTCCGCCTTGAGGGCCGCAACTTCGGCGACGCCCCGGTGTCGCTGGAATACAAGCTCGAAGTCTGGGACTCGCCCAACTCCGCCGGCGTGATCATCGACGCCATCCGTGCCGCCAAGATCGGCCTGGACCGCGGCATCGGCGGCCCGCTGGTCTCGGCGTCGAGCTACTTCATGAAGTCCCCGCCGGAGCAGTTCAACGACGACCTCGCCCGTGAAAAGGTCGAGGCCTTCATCCGCGGCGACCTGGAGCGCTAACCGCCTTCCCCACCCCCGGTTGCCCTATCACTTGCGGCTCCTAAACCTCTGGTTTGGCCGCTGCAAGTGATAGGGCAACCGGCGTTTAACGGGGACGAAGGGCGGAGCGGACTCTTTGGGCCGCGCCGCGGAAATCATCCGCAAGATCGTCAGCGTTGAACTTGAAGTACCGCCAGCCGGCCGCGTTGAACGATTCGTCGCGTCGGTTATCCCGGGACTGCTGTTCGCGCGTCAGGTGGTGCCCGCCGTCGTACTGGATGGCCACCCGCTGCCGGCGGTAGCCGAGGTCAGCGGCGGGCGAACGGGGGTCTTCCGGCGCAATCCGGAGCTGCAACTCCGGTTCCGGCAACCCGGCCGCGGTCAGCGCCAGGCGCAGGAACGTCTCGGGGGCCGAGTCGGCACCGGGCCGGATGAGTGCCGTCGCCTGGCGTGCTTTCACGATTCCCTTGAGCTTTGGGTGCCGTTTCAGCATCGCGGTCAGTTGGGGAAGGGTGGCCCACGGCTCCGTGCGGCCTTCCAGTTCAGGGCGTGGCCGGCGCACGAGTTGGTCGCCCACTGCCACGAGATCGTCCAGCGGCAGGATGCGGGCAAGGTCCAGCCAGGTCCGGGCGGGTGATGAAATGCGGATGCCGTCCAGAACCATGAGCTCGTCGTCGAACGCAAGGACGGTGTGCCCGACCACGCCCTCACGCCGGACCGGCGGCAGGGCCCTGCGTTTGCTGAGATGCAGTTCGCGGCAGCCGCGGTACCAGGATGGGAGCCACAGCCCCAGCAGTACTGCGGCCGTGAGGTGCGAAATCCACGCACCCGGCGTCGCAACTGACAGGGCACGGGCCAGGCTTCGGAGTTCAAATTCCCAGCCTGTGGGCACATGGATCAGCCGGCCCGCCGAGGTGATGTCGGAGGAACGGAGCCGTGCGCTGCCCAGGCTCGCGGCCCGCGCCTCATAGACCGTGAACGGGGCGGCGGAAAGGTGGGCCGGCAGGGGTGCTGGTGGGTGCATGCGGACCATTCTTGTCCGAACCCCATGTCGCCGCTCCGGTTATCCACAGCCCCCGTTGCGCTATCACTTGGAGCGGTCAAAGAGACGGCATGGCAACCCAAAGTGATAGCGCAACGGTGAGGGAGCATCGGGTGGGTTAGAAGAGGCCGACCGGGTTGCCGGCGTCGTCGACGTCCATCCGCATCGCTGCCGGCACCTTGGGCAGGCCCGGCATGGTCATCACGGCGCCGGTGAGGGCAACGATGAAGCCCGCACCGGTCTTGGGGATGAGATCCCGGACGTGGATGGTGAAGCCCTTGGGCGCGCCGAGGCGGGTGGCGTCGTCGGTGAAGGAGTACTGGGTCTTCGCCATGCACACCGGCATCCCGGACCAGCCGTTCTTCTCGATCTCGGCCAGCCGTTTGAGCGCGGGCACGGAGAAATCCACGCCGTCGGCGCCGTAGATCTCCTGCACGATGGTCCGGATCTTGTCCTCCACGGACATCTCCAGCGGGTACAGGTGCCGGAAGTCGTGCGGGGCGTCGATCGCGGCCGCCACCTTCGCCGCGAGCTCGTCGCCGCCGTCGCCGCCACCGCCGCGGCCCCAGACATCGGCCACCGCGGCCTGGACACCCTCCGCGGCGCACCACTGAAGCAGCCAGTCCAGCTCCTCGGCGGTGTCCGTGGCGAATTTGTTGACCGCCACGACCGGGGTGATGCCGAACTTCTCGACGTTGCGGATGTGGCGCCGCAGATTGGCGACGCCGGCGGCCAGCGCATCCACGTTGGGCTCCTTGAGCAGGTCTTTCGGCACGCCGCCGTGCATCTTGAGCGCCCGGACGGTGGCCACGAGGACGACGGCGGACGGGGCGACGTCGGCCATCCGCGCCTTGATGTCCATGTACTTTTCGGCGCCGAGGTCCGCGCCGAACCCCGCCTCGGTGATGACGATGTCCGCAAGGCGGCGGGCCGTCTGCGTGGCGATGAGGGAGTTGCAGCCGTGGGCGATGTTGGCGAAGGGCCCGCCGTGCACCAGCGCCGGGGTGCCGGCGATGGTCTGCACGAGGTTGGGTTTGATCGCGTCCTTGAGCAGCATGGTCAGGGCGCCCTGGACGCCGAGGTCGGCCACGGTGACGGGCCGGCGGTCGTAGGTGTAGCCGAACGTGATCCGGCCGAGCCGGTCGCGCAGATCGTTCAGGTCCGTGGCGAGGCAGAACACGGCCATGATCTCCGAGGCCACGGTGATATCGAAGCCGTCCTGCCGCGGCGTGCCCTGGGCGGGCCCGCCGAGGCCGATCACGACCTCGCGGAGGGACCGGTCGTTCATGTCCAGGACGCGCTTGAACGTCATCCGGCGCGGATCGATGTTGAGCTCGTTGCCCTGGAAGATGTGGTTGTCCACGAGGGCCATGAGGGCGTTGTTCGCCGAGGTGATGGCGTGGAAATCGCCCGTGAAGTGCAGGTTGATCTGGTCCATCGGCAGCACCTGGGAGTAGCCGCCGCCGGTCGCGCCGCCCTTCATGCCCAGGATGGGGCCGAGCGAGGGTTCGCGCAGTGCGATCATCACGCTGTGCCCGGCCCGGGCCAGGGAATCCGCGAGCCCCACCGTCGTGGTGGACTTGCCTTCGCCGGCGGGGGTGGGCGACATCGCGGAGACCAGCACCACCTTGCCGGGCGCGCGCACGGGGGCGCCCGCCGGAACGGTCAGCTTCGCCGGGTCGATCTTGGCCTTGTAGGGTCCGTAGAATTCCAGCGCGTCCGGGGCGATGCCGGCGGCCGCCGCAATCTCCCCGATCGGCTTCATGACTGCCCGCTGGGCAATTTCCAGGTCGCTGGGGACGTTGTTCCCGGCAGTGGTGGTCTCAGACATCGTTGTCCTTCGGCTCGTGGCGTCGGCGGGTTTGTCCCGGTCCGGTGTTGCCGGGCGGGGTTGGAGCGGGCGGAGGTGGTGGAACCGGTTCAGGGTGTGTGGCCCACCGGGATGGTCAGGCTTCCAAAATACTGGCTTACGGCGGTGTGGTAGCTCTCCAGCGTAATCGCGGCGGTGCGTTGCCAGCCGAACTCCTGGGCATGGATCGCGGCGGCGCGCCCCATGTCGGTGCGGGTTTGGGTGTCGTCGAAGAGCGACTCGAGGGCGTCCGCCCAGTCGCTGGCCTTGTGGCCCTCGATCAGCATCCCGGTCCGTCCGTCCTGGACGGCGCGGGAGAGGCCGCCGACTTTCGTGGCGAGGACCGGCGTCCCGCAGGCCTGCGCCTCCAGCGCCACCAGGCCGAAGGACTCGCTGTAGGAGGGCATCACCACGACGTCGGCGGACCGGTACCAGCCGGCCAGCTCCGGGGCGTTCACCGGCGGGTGGTGGGTGGCGACGTCGTCCATTCCGGCGGCGCTGATCAGCGTCTTGAGGTTGAAGTCCTTGGCGCCGCTGACGGCCCCCAGGATGGTCAGCTGCAGGTCGATGTCCGGGCGCCGGGAGCGCAGGAGCGCCGCCGCCTTGATCAGGATCTGCGGGCCCTTGAGCCGCTGGATACGGCCTGCGAACAGCAGATGGAACTTGCCCGGGGCGATGCCGTGCTGGGCCCTGGCCCGGTTCCTGAAGGCCGGCGTGAAGACGGCCAGGTCCACGCCGGGCGGCGCGACGTCGATGTGGTCGATGTCGGCGTTGTAGTGCGAGACCAGCTCGGCCGCTTCGGTGCCGGTATTGGCGATCAGCCGGGTCGCGCCGTCGACAATCCGGTGCTCGCCGTCCTCACGCCGCCGAGGCTCGGGCTGTTCGCCGGACTCGAGGAGCTGGTTCTTGACCTTCGCCATCGTGTGCATGGTGTGGACGAGGGGCAGCCGCCACAGCTCCGCGAGCTCCAGCCCGGCCACCCCTGAGACCCAGTAGTGGGAATGGATGACGTCATACCGGCCGTGCGGCTGGAGCTGCCGGATCCGGTTGATCTCGGCGACCATGCTGTGCAGCAGCCCCGGGAGCTCCTCCTTGGGCAGCTTACGGGGCGGGCCGGCGAGGACGTTGTGCACGCACACGCCCGGGGACGGGTGTTCGACGGCGGGCTGCGTGGCCGAGGTGGACCGGGTGAAGATCTCCACTTCCACGCCGGTTTCGGCGAGGGCGGCGGCCAGCGCCCGGACGTACACGTTCATGCCGCCGGCGTCACCGGAGCCGGGCTGTTCCATGGGCGAGGTGTGCAGGGAAAGGAAAGCGACGCGGCGGATCAGCGACACGATTCCCCTTTCCTCTGCCCATTTCTTTCTGCCCAATGCATGTCGATAAAACATTACTCCTGAAGTGCCGCCCGGTTCACGGGCCCGTTCGGTTCGCAGACCGGGGCGTGCTGCTAACGTGGCCGCTGTGAACACAACGACAGGACAAGAACCTGCAGCCGGCTGGACCATCCGGGAGGCCCGCCCGGAGGACTGGCCGGGCATCTGGGCGATCCTGGAACCCGTCGTCCTGGCCGGGGAGACCTTCACCTGGGACCGGGACACCGCCGAGGACGAGGCCCGCGCACGCTGGTTCAAACAGGCGCCGGGCCGGACGTTCGTCGCGGTTGCCTCCGACACCGGCGCGATTCTTGGCACCGGCGAGCTGCACCCCAACCAGGGCGGCGGCGGCAGCCATGTGGCCAACGCGGGTTACATGGTCCACCCGGGCCAGGCCGGCCGCGGACTGGCCCGGGCCCTCTGCGCCTATTCGCTTGACGCCGCGCGCGACGCCGGTTTCCGGGCCATGCAGTTCAACGCCGTGGTGGAAAGCAATGTCAGGGCCGTGGCTGCGTGGAAATCCATGGGCTTCGAGGTGCTCGCGACCATTCCCGAGGCGTTCAACCACCCTGAACTGGGCTACGTGGGCCTGCACGTGATGTACCGAAAGCTGTAGGGTTGCCGGCCCGGTGCCGCGGGACGCCGGGACGCTGATGTTGGCGGGCCGTTAAGGCCCGCGGGCAGCTACGGCCCGCCGTGCCAGAGACGGCCCAGTTCCGGGAAGGCTGCTTCATAGCCGGCCAGCAGTTTTCCAGCGAGGTCATCCGAGTCCACGAGCGGATGCCTGGCGAACGCGGCGAGGGCCGCCTCCCGCCGGCCGGTCGTCGCCGCCTCCACCACGAGCCGTTCGACGTCCTTGACGCGCCGCAGCAGCTCCAGTTGCGCCGGTCCCGGGCGGTCCTGCGGGACCGGCCTGGCGCCGTGGGGCGTCACCCGGCACGGAACTTCGACGACGGCGTCGGACGGCAGCCCCGGGACAGCCGGCACCACCTGTGCTCCGGACCCGGCGCCGCCCGCTTCCGGGCCGGTGGGCGCCGCTTCCGGGCCGGCGGACCCGGGGGTGGTGACGGCGTTGCGCGTGTTGAGGATCAGGTCCGCCGCGCCGCCGCCGGAGAGGGCGCGCATGGCCGCCAGCGCCACCCGCTCGTAGCCGCCGCCGGCGAGGTCGGTCTCGTCGCGGCGTTCGCCCGAGGTGCGGGCCTCCGCGAGGTAGCCCTCCTCGCGGGACCGGCGGGCATCCTCCCACAGCGCAAAAGCCTCGGCTCCGGCGGCAGCCAGGCGGGGATAGAGTTCGGTCTGCTGCCGGGCGATCGATTCCCCCCGGGTCTGACCTGCGGCGCGCATGCCGGCCACCGCACGAACGGTGTCGTAGTAGTAGAAAAGATATTCATTCGGCAGGCAGCCAAGGCTGGCCAGCAACCCGGGCGGGAACAGCCGGCCTTCCTCGAATTCCGACAGCGCCGCAGGGTTCGCGAGCAGTGCCGGGAGGGCGTCCCGGCCCCCGGCCTCCAGCCGGTACAGCCAGCCGAGGTGGTTCAGGCCGTAGTAGCCCACGCCGCCGAGCGTGCCCTCGGGCAGCGCGACGCCGGCGGCCCGCGCCGCGCGGTGCACCAGGCCGCTGGCGGAGTCGCAAATCCCGATCACCCTGGGACCGAGCACGGGGACCAGGGCCTCCGTGACCATGCCGGCGGGGTTGGTGAAGTTGAGCAGCCACGCCCCGGGGCAGCGGCTCCGCATTTCCTCCGCGAGCCGCAGCATCGGCGGAATGGAGCGCAGCGCGTAGGAGATCCCGCCGGCGCCGGTGGTTTCCTGGCCCAGGAGTCCGAGGTCCAGGGCGATCCGCTCGTCGGCGGTCCGGCCGGCCGTGCCGCCGGGCCGGATGGCGGCGAAGACCATGTCGGCGCCGTCCAGGGCCTCGGAGAGCGAGGACACGGCACGGATCTGCGGGCCGGAACCCGGCGGGCCGGAACCCTGCGGGCCCTGCCGGGCCAGGGAGGCCAGGACCGCCTCGATGGCCGCCAGCCTGGCGGGGTCGACGTCGTAGAGCACCAGCTCCCGCACCAGCCCCGCGAAAGGCCCGGCAGAGAGCGCCCGGTAGACCAGGGGGACGCGGAAGCCGCCCCCGCCGGCGATCGTGAGCCGCATGCGGACAGTCTATTCCCCGCCTTGTTCGCCGCCGGTTTGGGCCCCGCTTTCCCCTGGTATCCCTCGACGGCGGTACGGCGTAATGTGCCGTATATGGACGCGACCCCGGCGCGGCGATTTGATCCGCTCTCTGCCGTCCGCAGCCCGGCCGCGGACGGATTCGACCTGCTCCTGACCGGGACCGTGTTCCAGGACATCATCTTCACCGGGCTGCCCCACGCGCCGCAGCCCGGCACGGAAATCTGGAGCGACGGGATGGGCAGCTGCCCCGGGGGCGTCGCCAATCAGGCCATCGCAGCCTCCCGGCTGGGACTGCGGACCGGTCTTGCCGCCGTGTTCGGCGATGACGGCTACGGTGACTACAACTGGAAGATTCTGGCCGCCCAGGAACACGTGGACCTGTCCCTGTCCCGGCGTGTTCCGGGCTGGCATTCGCCCGTCACGGTGTCCTTGAGCGTGGAGAAGGACCGGTCCATGGTGACGCACGGGCACCCGGCGCCGGTGACTTCCACCGAGCTGGTCGGTTGCCCGCCGCCGGCGCTCGCAGCCGTTGCGGAGCTGGGGGAGGAACTCGAACCGTGGGCTGTCGACGCGCACAAGAACGGCGTCCAGCTGTTCGGCGATGTCGGCTGGGACCCCACCGGCGCGTGGTCCTCGACCCGGCTGGACCACCTGAAGTATTTCCATGCTTTCATGCCGAACCAGCACGAGGCCATGAACTTCACGGGCTGCGACGACCCCTGGTCCGCCCTGTACTCGCTTGCGGACCGGGTTCCGGTGGCGGTGGTCACCCTCGGCGCCCAGGGTTCCATGGCCGTGGATTCGGAAACGGGGGAGGAGGAGTGGGTCCCGTCCCTGCCGGTCCGGGCCTACGATCCCACCGGCGCCGGTGACTGCTTCGGTGCGGCCTTCATTGTCGGCTCCCTGGCCGGCTGGCCGCTGGGAGACCGTCTCCGCTTCGCCAATCTGTGCGCCGCCCTGGCCGTCCAGGAGGTGGGCGGCTCGCTGGCCGCGCCCGGCTGGGGCGACATTGCCGACTGGTGGCAGCGGGCCAACGCACGGAAGGAACGGCAAAGCAGCCAATGGCTTCGCCGCTACCGTTTCCTGGAAGAGATCGTGCACGACGTCCCGCCCGAGGCGCAGCGGCGCGCGACGGCGACCATCGCCCACCAGTCCGACGCGTAGACGGGCCGGCGCGGCTGGGCTTTCGTGGCTGGCACCAGTGGACATGTCCTCCGCTGGGGCCGGATTCGTGGGCATGGACCCGTTTTGCGCGGCCTTGGGTGTGAAGATTGGGCATGTCCCGCGGGGAGGAATGGGCATGTCCAGCGGTGGCCGGGCCCGGCCGATTATTCGGCCCGCAGCGCCGCGCCTAGAATCGTTAGGTGACTTACCAAGCAGCAACAGGCGATCTCCTGCCCGGTTCGGCGGCAGTGCCGGCCCACGCTGAGGAGCGCTCAGCCGTAATCGATCTCGACGCCATCCGGCACAACGTCCGCCGCATCGCAGCGGTGGCCTCACCCGCGCAGGTCATGGCCGTGGTCAAGGCCGACGCCTACGGGCACGGCGCCGTCCAGGTGGCCCGCGCGGCCCTCGGCGCGGGGGCCAGCTGGCTTGGCGTCGCCCACATTTCCGAGGCCCTCGCCCTGCGCGCCGCCGGGATCGAGGCGCCGCTGCTGGCCTGGCTGCACACCCCGGACAGCAACTTCGCCGCGGCAGTGGCCGCAGGAATCGACATCGGCTGCTCGGGCTGGGAACTGGACCGGATCGTGGCCGCGGCCCGCGAGCAGGAACGGCCCGCCCGCGTCCACTTGAAGGTCGACACCGGGCTCGGCCGCAACGGCGCCACCCTCGACGCCTGGGACAGCCTGGTCGGCGAAGCCATGGAACACCAGGACCAGGGCCTGCTCCGGGTCGTGGGGATCTTCTCCCACCTGGCCGTCGCCGACGAACCCGAACGGCCCGAAACCGACGAGCAGCTCGCCGCGTTCCGCCAGGTCCTCGCCGTCGCCCAGGACGCCGGCGTGGACCCCGAGGTCCGCCACCTCGCCAACACCCCGGCCACCCTCTCCCGGCCGGACACCCACTTTGACCTCGTCCGCGTGGGGCTGGGCCTGTACGGGCTGTCACCCTTCGAAGGGCAAAGTCCGGCCGAGCTCGGGCTGCGCCCGGCCATGACGGTCCGCACGGTGGTCTCGCACTGCAAGGACGTGCCCGCCGGGCAGGGCGTTTCCTACGGGCTGAACTACCGCACGGACGGCGTCAGCACCCTCGGGCTCATCCCGCTGGGCTACGCCGACGGCGTGCCGCGCATCGCCACCGGCGGCCCCGTCCGGGTCGAGGGCGTGAACTATCCGGTAGTGGGTCGCATTGCGATGGACCAGATGGTGATCGACCTCGGACCCCGCCACGTGGCGGCCGGAGGCCCGAGCATCCTCGGCGCCGAGGCAGTGCTGTTTGGCGACGGCGCCGACGGCGGACCCACGGCAGATGACTGGGCCAAGGCCGCCGGTACAAACAACTACGAGATCGTCACCAGGATCAGCCCCCGCGTGCCGCGCCGCTACCTGAACGAAGAGCCCTCCACCGGCGAAGAGCGGCCGTGAGCGCGCCCGCGTGGGAACGGAGCCTTGAGGTCCACACGGCGGCGCAGACGCATGCGCTCGCCGCGGCCCTCGGCGCCGTGCTGGAAACCGGCGATCTGCTGGTCCTGACCGGCGAACTGGGTGCCGGCAAGACCACGTTCACGCAGGGGCTGGGGGAGGGCCTGGGAGTGCGGGCCGGCATTATCTCGCCGACCTTTGTCCTGGTGCGCATCCACCCCAACCTGCCCGGAGGACCCCGGCCGGGCGGACCGGACCTGGTGCATGTGGACGCCTACCGGCTGGAGTCGGCCGCTGAAATCGACGACATCGATCTTGAAAACACCATGGACAGCGCCGTGACGGTGGTCGAGTGGGGCCGCGGCCGGGTTGAGCACCTCAGCGACAGCCGGCTGGAGGTGGAACTCCACCGCACCCGCGGAGGCGCCGCCGCTTCCGCCGAAACCCCCGAAGCCCCCGCCGAAACCGGCGCCAGTCCCGTTCTGGATTTCGACACGGACGACGACGACGAGCCGCGGACCGTCGTGATCCGCGGCTTCGGTCCGCGCTGGGCTGAAGCGCCGACGTTGCCCGGTGCCGAGCCCCTGCCCGGGACCATGCCCGGCGCCGGGCCCCTGTCCGAGACCATGCCCGGCGCCGGGCCCCTCCCCGGGACCACGCCCCAGACCCCGGAACGGAATCCCTGATGCTGATCCTCGCCATCGACACCTCAGCTGTCGCCAGCGCCGCCCTGGTCTCCGATGATGCGCCGGAATCCGTGCTCGCCAGCTTCGCCACCGAGGACACGCGCACCCACGCGGAGGTCCTGGCCCCGGGGATCGACGGGCTCCTGGCTGAGGCCGGCGTCAGCGGCCACGACGTCGACGCTATCGTCACCGGCGTCGGCCCCGGCCCGTTCACAGGACTGCGCTCCGGGATCGTCACGGCCCGCACCCTCGCCTTTGTCTGGGGCAAGCCGCTGTACGGCGTCATGAGCCTGGACGCGATCGCCCTGGAAGTAGCCGAATCCACCGACTCGGCCGCGGAGTTCATTGTCGCCACCGATGCGCGCCGCAAGGAAGTGTACTGGGCCCGGTACACCCTCTCCGATGCCCAGCTGCCGCATCTGGAGGACGGCCCGCACGTGGGATTCGCCGCGGACCTGCCGGATCTGCCCGTGTACGGTGCAGGGGCAGGAATCTACTCCGACGCCGTCAAGGCGGTCGCGGAATTCAGCACCCGCCAGCCGGAGGCCCTCTCGCTCGGCCAGTTCGCACTCGCCCGGCTCTCCGCGGGGGAACAGCTCCTGGACTCCACCCCCCTGTACCTGCGCGAATCCGACGCCCAGGTGCCCGGACCCCGGAAGCGTGCCCTGTGAGCGCGGAGCGAGCCGTCCGGCTGCCCGGCGGAGTCACCCTGCGGGACATGGACGCCGCGGACATCCCCGCCATCCACGCCCTGGAACTCCGGCTCTTTCCCGTGGATGCCTGGCCGCTGCAGATGTTCCACGACGAGCTGGCGCAGGTGGATACCCGCCGCTACCTCGTGGCGGAGACCCACGGCGGGATCGTGGGCTATGCCGGGCTCATGTGCATCGAACCGATCTCGGACGTCCAGACGATCGCCGTGGTGCCCGAGCAGGAAGGCAAGGGCATCGGCTCTGCCCTGCTCACCGAGCTGATCGCGGAAAGCCGGCGCCGGCACGCCCAGGATGTGCTGCTCGAGGTCAGGGCGGACAACCCCCGGGCCCAGCAGCTCTACCTGCGCTTCGGCTTCGAACAGATCCACATCCGGCCCCGCTACTACCGGGACGGCGTCGACGCCCTGATCATGCGGCTCCAGCTGCCCCGCGAACCGCTCAGCCCCCAGCCAACGGAAGCAGGCCGACCATGAACCGCACCCAGCCGCTCGTGCTCGGCATCGAGTCCTCCTGCGACGAAACCGGCGTCGGCATCGTCCGGGGGACCACCCTGCTGACGAACACCGTCTCGTCCTCCATGGACGAACACGTCCGCTTCGGCGGCGTGATCCCCGAGATCGCCTCCCGCGCCCACCTCGAAGCGTTCGTCCCCACCCTCGAGGAGGCCCTCGCGGAGGCGGGAGTGACGCTCGCGGACATCGACGCGATCGCCGTCACCTCCGGGCCGGGCCTGGCAGGTGCCCTCATGGTGGGAGTGTGCGCGGCCAAGGCGCTCGCCGTCGCCACCGGCAAACCGCTCTACGCCATCAACCACCTGGTGGCGCATGTCGGCGTCGGGCTCCTGCAGCAGGGCGCCGTCGCGCCGTCGCCGCAAACAACGCCGCACGCCCTGCCGGAGAATATGGGCGCGCTCCTGGTCTCCGGCGGCCACACCGAGATCCTGCGGATCCGGAGCATCACGGACGACGTCGAGCTGCTGGGCTCCACGATCGATGACGCCGCCGGCGAAGCGTATGACAAGGTGGCGCGGCTTCTGGGCCTGGGCTACCCGGGCGGTCCGGCCATCGACAAGCTCGCGCGCACGGGCAACGCCAAAGCCATCCGGTTCCCGCGCGGGCTCACCCAGCCCAAGTACATGGGGACCGCCGAGGAGCCCGGGCCGCACCGCTACGACTGGTCCTTCAGCGGGCTCAAGACCGCCGTCGCCCGCTGCGTGGAGCAGTTCGAGGCCCGCGGCGAGGAGGTGCCCGTGGCGGACATCGCCGCGGCCTTCCAGGAAGCCGTGGTGGATGTAATTACCGCCAAGGCAGTGCTCGCCTGCCGCGAAAACGGCATCACGGAGGTCCTTCTGGGAGGCGGGGTCGCCGCCAACTCGCGGCTCCGCCAGCTCACCGAACAACGCTGCAGTGCGGCCGGCATCCGGCTGACGGTGCCGCCGCTGCCGCTGTGCACGGACAACGGCGCCATGGTGGCCGCGCTCGGGGCGCAACTGGTGATGGCCGGCGTGAAACCGAGCGGGATCGGCTTTGCGCCGGATTCCTCAATGCCGGTCACGACCGTCTCCGCTTGAGGCCACAGCCTGAGGCTTCGTCCGCGTGGAGCTAGACGGCCTGGGGCTTCGGCCGCCTGCGTGGCGGCTGTTGGGCGCCGGAGCTAGGCGTCCGGGCCCTGGCGCATCTGCTTGACCAGGTCCAGGACGACGGCGCGCAGGTCCCCGCCGTGCTCGGCGGCGACCCGGCGCTGCCGCTGGTAGCCGGCGCCGCGCTCGATGATCTTCTCGACGTCGGCCAGTTCGGCGCTGCAGCCCAGCTTCGCCGCCACCGGCTCAAGCCGCTTGAGCGTCTCGCGCAGGTGCTCTGTTACGAGCTGCTCGTTGCCGTCGGCGTCGAGGATGATGATCGCGTCCAGGCCATACCGGGCCGCGCGCCACTTGTTTTCCTGCACATGCCACGGGGGCATCGTGGGAATGGTGCCGCCGTTGTCCAGCGTCGTGGAAAACTCGTCGACGAGGCACTGCGTCAGGGCGGCGATGGCCCCGACTTCCTCGAGCGTGGCCAGGCCGTCGCAGATGCGCATCTCGATGGTGCCGAAGTGCGGGACGGGCCGGATGTCCCAGCGGATCTCCGAGAGCGAATCGATCACGCCGGTGGTGAACATGTCCTGGGCGTACGCCTCGAAGTCCTCCCAGCTGGAGAACTGGAAGGGCAGCCCGGCGGTCGGCAGCTGCTGGAACATCAGCGCCCGCTGGGAGGCGTATCCGGTGTCCTCGCCGCCCCAGAAAGGGCTGGACGCGGAGAGCGCCTGGAAGTGCGGAAAGTAATTGACCAGGCCGTCCAGCACCGGAAGGACCTTGTCCCGGCTGTCGAGTCCGACGTGCACGTGGACGCCGTAAATGACCATCTGCCGGCCCCACCACTGGGTCCGGTCAATGAGCTTGGCGTAGCGTTCCTTGTCCGTGACGGGCTGCAGCTGGGGCGGGCTGAAGGGGTGGCTCCCGGCGCAAAAGATCTCCACACCCATCGGATCGGTCACGTCCCGGACCGCCGCGAGCGAGCTGCTCAGGTCCGCCTTGGCCTCCGCAACAGTGGTGCAGATGCCCGTGACGAGCTCCACGGTGTTCAGCAGCAGCTCCTGCTTGATGTGCGGGTGCTCGTCGTCCTCATTGAGTTCGGGATGCCGGGCAGCGACGCCGCGCAGCACCTGGTTCGCCACGGAGGCCAGCTCGCCGGTCTCGGCGTCGACGAGCGCCAGCTCCCATTCCACGCCTAGGGTCGACTGCCTGGATGAAGCGAACTCGATCTTCATGTGGTCCCTTCACTGTTCTGCTGTCGCTGGCCGTGGTCCTGGTGGGGAAATGCGCTGGCGAACATCCTCGGACATGCCTCTGGACATGGCACCGGCGGTGTCACGTGCAATTTCCCACACACCAGTGCGCCGGCCGGGGGCCGGCAGGGCTACGGGTGGTCCAAGTCTAGTGCAGGGGCGGCCCCGGGACGGTGTCAAAGTTGCCGCTGGTGCGTGAGTGTATTCACAACGTCGCTGGTCAGCGACGGCGCGCGCGGTTCCGCGTTGGGCTGCGGGTGGCCGGAGCGATCCTGGCGTTTAATGGAGCTGTGCCCATTCTGAACAAAGACATGACCCTGTGTATCTCGCTCTCGGCCCGGCCCAGCAACAACGGGACGCGCTTCCACAACCACCTGTACGAACAGCTGGGCCTGAACTGGATCTACAAGGCCTTTGCCCCCACCGACCTCGCCCAGGCGATCGCCGGGGTGCGCGGCCTCGGCATCCGCGGCTGCGCCGTGTCCATGCCTTACAAGGAGGACGTGATCGCCCTCGTTGACGTCATGGACCCGTCGGCGAAGGCCATCGACTCGGTCAACACCATCGTCAACGACGGCGGCCGGCTCACGGCGTACAACACCGACTACACCGCAATCGAGCAGCTCCTGCAGAGCAATGCAGTCCCCACGGACTACTCGGTGCTGGTCCTGGGCTCCGGCGGCATGGCCAAGGCCACCGTGGCCGCGCTCCGGGATGCCGGGTTCAAGGACGTGACCGTCGTGGCCCGCAACGAGGGCTCCGGCCGCGCCCTGGCCGAACAGTACGGCTTCGCCTGGCGCGCGGACCTGGGCTCTGCGGCTTCCGGTACCGGCACGGCGGACATGCTCATCAACGTCACCCCCATCGGGATGGCCGGCGGCCCGGACACCGCCTCGCTGCCCTTCCCGCAGGAGGCCATCGATGCCGCCAAAGTGGTGTTCGACGTCGTCGCGCTCCCGGCCGAGACACCGCTGATCAAGGCCGGCCGCGCGGCCGGCAAGACCGTGATCACCGGAGCCGAGGTCGCCACGATCCAGGCGCTCGAGCAGTTCGTGCTGTACACCGGCGTCCGGCCGACCGACGAGCAAATCCGGGCAGCCGAGGAGTTCACGCGGGCCCAATAGCCCCGCCGTTTCGTCCCGGGATTCCGGGACGCCGGTGCTAGACCGGCTCCACCGAGACGGCCACCCGGTCCTCGCCGATCCTGGTGAGGACCAGGGTGGCGGATTTCTTGTCCTTGTGCTTTGCGCTGCCGCCGGGCAGGAGTTGCTTGCGCAGCTCTTCGGGCGTGACAGCCATACCGCGCTTCTTGATGTCCAGGACCCCGATGCCTTGATCCTTGACCCAGGTCTTGAGTGCTTTGACGTTGAACGGCATCACCTCCAGGACCCTGTACGCCTTGGCGAACGGGGTGTCATGCAGCTCCGGGGCGCAGATGTAGGCGATGTGCTCGTCCACGAGGTGCCCGCCCAGCTGGAGGGCGACGTCGGCCACCAGGCCGGCGCGGATCACCGCGCCGTCGGGCTCATACAGGTACCCCTCCACGGGTCCCACGGGCGCCACCGGGCCGGCACCGAAGTCCTCGCCGCTGGTGAGCTCAGCGGAACCAAGGGGTCCGAGCACGAGGGCCGCGCGCCGCACCCCGGGACGCCGCACCGCGTTGAACCACAGGGCCACCTCGGTCACGTCCCCGCCCACGGAGACCCACTGCGCCTCGCAGCCGGCCGGCACGGAATCGTGCGGCATGCCCGGTCCCATCTTCACGCCAACGGCGCGCCCGGAGCCGGCGAGTGACTCCACGAAGGACAGCGGCGGGGAAAAATCCTCCGGATCCCAGATCCGTTTGGTACCCGAGGTGGACGTCGTGCGCCGGGCCGGGTCGAGCCAGACGCCGTCGATCCCCTCGAGCGATACCGACGTGGCATCGGCATGGACCACGGTGGCATTGCGGAACGGGATCAGGTTCATCGTGGCGCAGGCGGCCGTGGCCTCATCCATTTCCACGGCCGTGACCGTCAAGTCCAGGGATGCCAGGGCCATGGAGTCCGCCCCGAGCCCGCAGCCGAGATCCGCGACGTGGCCGATCCCGGCCTCCGCGAACCGCTGCGCATGCCGCGCCGCCACCGTGAGCCGGGTGGCCTGCTCCAGACCGGCCTTCGTGAAAATCATCTGCCGGGCGAATTCGCCGAACTTCGCCTCGGCCTTGGTCCGCAGCCGGGACTGGGTGAGCACGGCCGAGACCAGCTCGGGGGAGTGGCCGGCCTTGCGCAGCGACGCCGTGAGGCGGAAGGCCTCGTCCTCGCGGTACGGGCCCAACGACGCCAGCAGCTCCCAGCCCTCGGGGGTGAGGATCGGGGCAATATATTCCTGCGGTGCGTCAGTCATGGCATCCAGCGTAGTTGAGGTCAGCGGGCGCGCTGTGACCGGACGGCGGGGGCTAGGCTTGATGGCATGGAAGACAGCGGCACAGGCGACAGCATCTCAGCGGACACGGCCGGGCAGGACACGGCCGGCGACGACGACGCCAGGCAGGAGCGCCGGCGGCCGCAGGGACTGGCCCGCTACGCAAAACCGGCGCTGATCGCCGGCGCGGTGATCGCCGTCGTGTCCGTCGCACTTTTGGTGATTATCTTCTTCCTCGATTCCTTCAACGCCACCGTGTATTCCGTCGGCGGCAAGAACGTCCAGGACGCCACGGACGAGGCCCGGGCCATCCGCGAGACGTATGCCGCGGCCCGGCTCGGCGGCATCATCTTCCTCGTCGCCGGCATTCTGCTGGCCGCCGCCGGCGCCGTGCTGTCGTTCCGGCACCGGAATGACGAAGGCCAGAACACGGACGAAGACGACGGCGAGGACGTGGACTTCGACGACCTCGCAGACCAGTAGCCATCGAGTAGGCGCGCGAATAGACGCCGCTGGTGGGCGCGCACCGCACCGCCAAACGGCCAACGGCCACGGGCCAGGGGACATGCCCAGCCTCCTGCGCCACGGATGGGCATGTCCTCCCGGGCAGCCCGGACCCGTAGGGCATGTCCATCGCTCAGCGCGGGCACAGAGCATGATGCCCAAGTGTCCTCTGGCCGCAGGCAAAAATGGGCATGTCCCCTAGGGGGAAATGTTCACCCGGAACGAATTTCTGGCACTCGCCTTGACCGAGTGCTAACCATTTACATAGAGTCGTCATTAGCACTCTCCCTAGGAGGGTGCTAACACATGAAGCGCGTTCCGCCAGGCACGCTGCCGGCACCGCGACGACGGTCTGTGCGCCTTGGCATCACCGCTTCATAGTCCACGAATTTGCTGACGAAAAGGAGAGGTCCGAGTGTCGGTCTCTATTAAGCCTCTTGAGGATCGTATTGTTGTCCGCCCGCTCGAAGCCGAGCAGACCACGGCTTCCGGCCTGGTTATCCCGGACTCCGCGCAGGAGAAGCCGCAGGAAGGCGAAGTTGTTGCAGTAGGCCCCGGCCGCTTCGATGACAACGGCAACCGCGTTCCCGTTGACGTTGCCGTTGGCGACGTCGTCATCTACTCCAAGTACGGTGGAACCGAAGTCAAGACCGGCGGCACCGAGTACCTCGTGCTCTCCGCCCGCGACGTTCTGGCGATCGTCGTAAAGTAACTCTCTTGGACCCCCGCGCAGCCGATCCTTTCGCATTGAATGGATCAGTTGCGCGGGGTTCTGTCTTGAAAGGACAAAACCATGGCAAAGCAGCTTGCGTTTAACGACGCTGCCCGCCGGTCGCTTGAAGCCGGCATCGATAAGCTCGCCAACACCGTCAAGGTCACGCTGGGTCCGCGCGGCCGCAACGTCGTACTGGACAAGAAGTGGGGCGCCCCCACGATCACCAACGATGGTGTGACCATCGCCCGTGAAATCGAGCTGGATGACCCCTACGAGAACCTTGGCGCGCAGCTTGCCAAGGAGGTCGCCACCAAGACCAACGATGTTGCCGGCGACGGCACCACCACCGCCACCGTCCTGGCCCAGGCCCTGGTCAAGGAAGGCCTGCGCAACGTAGCGGCAGGCGCCGCGCCGGGCGAAATCAAGCGCGGCATCGAGGTTTCGGTCGAGGCCGTCGCCGCCCGCCTGCTGGAGAACGCCCGCCCGGTTGAAGGCACGCAGGTTGCCAACGTTGCCGCAATCTCCGCCCAGAGCGACGAGGTCGGCGAGCTGCTGGCCGAGGCGTTCGGCAAGGTCGGCAAGGATGGTGTGATCACCATCGAGGAGTCCTCCACCACGCAGACCGAGCTGGTACTGACCGAGGGCATGCAGTTCGACAAGGGCTACCTGTCCCCGTACTTCGTCACCGACGCGGAACGCCAGGAGGCCGTCCTCGAGGACGCCCTGATCCTGATCAACCAGGGCAAGATCTCCTCAGTGCAGGATTTCCTGCCGCTGCTGGAAAAGGCGCTGCAGAGCTCCAAGCCGCTCTTCATCATCGCCGAAGACGTCGAGGGCGAGGCCCTGTCCACGCTGATCGTCAACCGCATCCGCGGCACGCTGAACGTCGTCGCCGTCAAGGCGCCGGGCTTCGGTGACCGCCGCAAGGCCATGCTGCAGGACATCGCGACCCTCACCGGTGCGCAGGTTGTCTCCGCGGAGCTGGGCCTGAGCCTGGACACCGTTGGCCTCGAGGTGCTCGGCACCGCACGCCGCATCACGATCACCAAGGACAACACCACGATCGTCGACGGCGCCGGTTCGGCCGAGGACGTCGCCGCCCGTGTTGCCCAGCTGCGCGCCGAGCTGACCCGCACCGATTCGGACTGGGACAAGGAAAAGCTGCAGGAACGCCTGGCCAAGCTGGCCGGCGGCATCGGCGTGATCAAGGTCGGCGCCGCCACCGAGGTTGAGCTGAAGGAAAAGAAGCACCGCATCGAGGACGCCGTGTCCTCTACCCGCGCTGCCCTCGAAGAAGGCATCGTGGCCGGCGGCGGCTCCGCCCTCATCCACGCGCTGAAGGCGCTCGACGAGGACGCGGCCGTCCAGGCCCTCGAAGGTGACGCGGCTGCGGCCGTCGGCATCGTCCGCCGCGCCCTGGTCCAGCCGCTGCGCTGGATCGCCCAGAACGCCGGCTTCGACGGCTATGTCGTGGCTGCCAAGGTCGCCGAATCCGCCGTGAACCAGGGCTTCAACGCCAAGTCCGGCGAATACGAAGACCTGATCGCCGCTGGCGTGATCGACCCCGTGAAGGTGACGCGTGCGGCTCTGCGCAACGCGGCCTCCATCGCGGCACTGGTCCTCACCACGGAAACCCTCGTGGTGGAGAAGCCGGCTGACGAAGACGAGCACGCAGGGCACAAGCACTAGGCTCTGCCCGCAGGGGGGACGGTCCGGCATCTGCCGGGCCGTCCCTTTTTCTGTCGAGTCTCTGCTGCCGTCCTGCCGTGTTCGTGGCCGCAAGTTGCCGTGATTCTGGCAGAGTTAACCCGTCAGGTGCCGCTCCAGCGTCCCGGGTTCACTGGAAACTCCCACGTTGGCATGCCTCAATGGGGTTCAGTGGCCGCCGTGACGATTGGCCATCAAAATTACGGTTTGGTAACATGGAGGCTTTGGTTATCTGGTTGAGGGGTAGTTCTATGACACAGCAAGGAACCTTGCCCCGGCCTGCCCGGCACATTGCCGCGACGGGGCACGATCCCGCAGCCAAGTCTGGCCGAAAATCCACCTTCAGGCCCGAAATCCAGGGACTCCGGTCCCTCGCTGTGCTGATGGTCATGACCTATCACATCTGGCTGGGCCGGGTTTCCGGCGGCGTGGACGTCTTCCTGCTGATCTCGGCCTTCCTTATGACGCTGCAGTTCGTGGGCCGGTACGAGCAGGGCCGGTCCATGGCCCTCATCAAACACTGGCTGCACCTTTTCCGGCGCCTCGTCCCTGCCGCCGTCACCGTCCTGGTGGCCATCCTTGCCGCAACTGTCCTCTTCCTGCCCCGGACCCGGTGGATGGAAATCATCAACCAGGGCTGGGCCTCCCTGGGCTATGCCGAGAACTGGCTCCTGCAGACCCAGGCGACAAACTACTACGCCGCGGATCACAGCCAGGCCAGTCCCTTCCAGCATTTCTGGTCCCTTTCGATCCAGGGCCAGGTCTTTATCCTGTGGCCGCTCATTTTTGTGGGGGCCGCGTTCGTCGCCAAGCGCTTCAGGCTCCGCTACCGTGTGCTGCTGTCCTACGTCTTCGCCGTGATCTTCGTTGTTTCGCTGCTCTACTCGATCGTCTTCACCCAGGCGAGCCAAACGGAGGCGTACTTCGACACCTGGGCCCGGCTGTGGGAGTTTGCCCTGGGCACGCTCGTGGCTTTGGCCCTTCCTGCCCTGCGGCTTCCGCGGGGCTGGCGGATCGGGCTTGGCTGGCTGGGCATTGTGGCCATGCTCAGCTGCGGCCTCCTGCTCAACGTCCAGGCTTCCTTTCCCGGGTTTGTGGCGCTCTGGCCCACCCTGGCGGCCGCCTGTGTCATCGCAGCCGGGCAGTCGGGCAGCAAGCTGGGCGTCGACCGGATCCTGAGTTCGAAGCCCTTGGTCCGGCTTGGCGACATTTCGTATGCCCTGTACCTGTGGCACTGGCCGGTTCTGGTCATCTCCCTTGCCGTGATGCACAGGGAAAAAGCGGGTCTGATCACAGGCGCCGTCATCGTCACTGTTTCGCTGGTGCTCGCCTACCTCACCACCCGCTTTATTGAGAAGCCCTGGCGTGAGTGGCAGTGGCCGGAGGTGCGGCGGCGCCGCGCCCTCGTTGCCATCGCCGTGGCCGTGGTCACCGCCGCCGTGCCGCTGGCGGGGATTCAGATCCAGCAGCACCTCGAAAGCGAAGCAGTCCTGGCCCAAGCCCCGAAGAACAACCCGGGCGCCTTGGCGCTGACGCCGGGCTTTGTGGACCAGGCCGACGCCAACGCCGTCCTGCTCCCCACCCCGCAGACGCTGCCGCAGGACTGGGCCAGCCTCCCTAACTCGTGCTCCGGTGACCTGCAGCCACAGGACCCGGTCCTTCAGAAGGACTGCTTCCAGAACAATCAATCCGACACCGGAGCGAAAAAGGTCCTCGTGATCGGGGATTCCCACGCACAGCAATGGCTGGGCTCGATTGCTCCCCTCAGCGATGAGAAGGGCTGGCGGCTCTACGCCATGCTCAAGGGTGCCTGCAAGCCCAACATCGCGCCGCAGCACGTCTCGGCGGATTGCGACAATTTCAATGCGGCCGTCGCATCGGAAGTGAAGAACAACCCGCCGGACGCCATTATCATCGTGGGCACGGAGGCGGCTCCGTCGTCGCCACAGGAGACCGTGATCCCGGGCTTCGAAGCCACCGCGAAGGCTTGGACGGACGAGGGCATCAAGGTCGTGGCCCTCCGGGACAATCCGCGTTTTACCTTCAACATGGCAGAGTGCGTAGCGACGAAGGGTGCCGGCGCGCCGGACTGCAGGCCGCGCGAGCAGGGCATGCTTGCGGCAACGAATCCCTTGGCCGCGCTGGATGGCAAGGTGCCGGGCGTCGCGTTCGTTGACATGACTGACCTGATCTGCAATGGCACGGAATGCCCGGGCGCGGTCGGCAACACCTACGTCTACCTGGACGACAACCACCTCAGCCGGAGCTATGCGGCCAGCATGGCCCCCATGTTCAGCCAGAGGCTCCTCGCCGCGACCGGATGGGGCCCCTAAGCTCCACGGTCCCCGGGCCTGCCGGCCGTAGTCCCCGCAGCTCCACGGTCCCCGGGCCCCTAAGCTCCACGGTCCCCGGGCCTGCCGGCTGTAGTCCCCAGGACTGCCGGCCGTCGTGGGCACCTGCGGCGTCCGTGGGTCAGTGCTGGGAGCGGTCCGCCCTGCGCCGCAGCTGGCGGGCGGCGTCCGGCGCCAGCCGCCTGGTCACCAGCCGGTAGAACAACAGGACGCCGACGGCGGCCACCACGATTCCGAGCAGGTTCAGGAACAGCTGCAGGGCGGAGCCGGCTGCCTTCTGGTACTCGCCCAGGACCAGTGCCACGGCCACGAACCCGGCTGCCGGCACCGTCGTGACGGAGATGAACACCCCGATCAGCGCCGCCGAGCGCCGGCTGATGACCGACAGCATCCCGGCTGTCCCGGCGAGGACGGCGACGATCAGGGAATAAGGGCCGGGGTGGTAGATGAATTCGACTGCTGAACCGTGGTCCAGCGCGTCCGCGGGGAACAGCCCGAGTGGCACGGAGAGCCACGCGGTCAGCGCGGCGGCCAGCATCGCGACGGGAAAACCGACGCCGAGGGCCAGCGCCGCGTCACGTCCGAGCCGCCGCTGGCGCCGGACCAGGGCTACGGCCAGGGCAGCCAGCGGGCCGAACTCCGGGCCCACGGCCATGGCGCCGACGATCGCAATGGTGGAGTCCGTCACGATGCCGATGGCCGCCAGCTGGGTCGCCAGGACCAGGAACGCCAGGAAACTCCACGTCAGGCGCGAATCCTCGCCGGTCTGCCGCGACACCTCGTCCCAGATCACGGCGTCCGCGCCCTCACCTGGAGCCTCCGCCTCCGCCCTGTCGGCGCGGTCCGAGAGCACAAGGTCCGGTGCGATGACCGTAATCGATCCCCGTTGCTGGACGTCGAGGGCGTGCAGCTTCTCCACGAGCCCCTCCACGGATTCCCGGGCCAGCAGAACCTCGATGACGTCCCCGGGCGGCGTGACGGAAGAGGCCTTCGCGAGCGCCACTTCCGAGACGCCGACGTGGTTTGTACAACTTTCGAGAACAACTCCGGACAATTCACCCGGAACACAAATGCGCACCTGCACGATCACGTGGCGGCCTCCTCAGACTCCTACCAGCCTAGCTTCCGCCCCGCGGCCGACGGCGCCGCCGCCCCCCTGGGTGCGCCGCCGGCCAGGCGTGTGAAGGACACCGCCGGGCCCGTGTGATTGGCAAAGAAAATTACGTTTCGGTAACATTGATGTTTTGGAAACCGGCCTGAAGGGATCTTTGTGTCGAACGAGCGAACCACCGTCACCCCGCCACGGGCGGATGCAGGTTCTCCGGCGACCCGAAAAACAAGCTACCGCCCCGAAGTCCAGGGCCTTCGCGCCCTCGCGGTCCTCATGGTGGTCACGTACCACGTGTGGCTGGGCCGGGTCTCCGGCGGCGTGGACATCTTCCTCCTCATTTCAGCCTTCCTGATGACACTCAGCTTCACGCGGAAAGTCGAAAGCGGCGTGCCGCTGCGGCTGCTCAGCCACTGGCTGCATCTGCTCAAGCGCCTGCTGCCCGCCGTCGTCGTGGTGGTTCTCGGCGTCCTCGCCGGCACCTGGGCCATCCTGCCGCAAAGCCGCTGGCCCGACGTCCTTGAACAGGCCTGGGCCTCCCTGCTGTACCGGCAGAACTGGCTCCTGGCGGACAGCGCCGTGGACTACTACGCCCAGGACCATTCGGGTGCGAGCCCGCTCCAGCACTTCTGGTCACTCTCGATCCAGGGCCAGGTGTTCGTGCTCTGGCCGCTCGTCTTTGCCGGCACCGCACTTCTTTCCCGCCTGCTCCGCCGCCGGACCCGCCAGGACCACGTCCTGCTGCGTTACCGCTCCCTGCTGGCCGCGGCCTTCGGCGCCATCTTCGCGGTGTCCCTGGCCTACTCGATCCAGCAGACCGCAACGAACCAGGCCCACGCCTACTTCGACACCGGAGCCCGGCTCTGGGAGTTCGCGCTCGGCTCGCTCCTGGCCCTCGCCCTGCCGTACCTGAAACCGGGCAGGGTCCTGCGCGTCGTGCTCGGCTGGGGCGGCCTCGTGGCCATGCTCTCCTGCGGGCTCCTGCTGACCGTGGACCGTTCGTTCCCCGGATTCATCGCGCTGTGGCCCACGCTGGCCGCCGCGGCGATCATCACCGCCGGTCAAAGCGGCAGCCGCTTCGGGGTTGACCGCTTCCTGACCTGGAAACCCCTGGTGGCGCTGGGGGATAACTCCTATGCGCTCTATCTCTGGCACTGGCCGCTGCTGGTCCTGGCCCTCGCCGGGGCGGGCATCACGGCGCCCAACCTGTTCCAGGGGCTGTGCATCGTTGCCGCGTCCCTCGTCCTGGCCGTGCTCACCACCCGTTTCGTCGAGAAGCCCCTGCGCGAATGGCACTGGCCCAAGCGCCGCGCCTGGCGCACCGCCGTCGTGATTGCCGCCTGTGGTGCCCTGCTGGCGGGTCCCGTCGCCGTGTGGCAGAGCCAGCTCCTGGCCGACGAAGCCGAGGCGGCGTCCCAGCCCAAGGAACTGACTCCCGGCGCGGCCGCCCTGGCACCGGAAAACGCCGGCAAGCCCACGCCGGAAGCCAAGATCATCCCCGCGCCGGCGGCGATGAAGAACGAGTGGGCGGACATCGACGGGCTGTGCACGGACGCCAACGTCCCCAGCGACCCCCTGCTTCAGGGGTGCCTGCAGAACAACAAGCCGGACAAGGTCACCAAACGGATCGTGGTGCTAGGTGACTCCCATGCCCAGCAGTACATGGCGGCGCTGGGCCCCATCGCGAAAAGCCACGGCTGGGAAGTTGTCACGCTCCTTAAAGGCAACTGCCGCTTCGGCGGGGAGTCCCCGGAGCGGGACGCGGACTGCAACGCCTTCAACCGGGCCAGCGCGCAATACGTCCTGGACCACCGCCCCGACGCCGTTTTCACGGTTGCGTCCCTGACCCACAAGGAAGCGCCGTTCGAGACCGAAGTGCCTGAGTACCTGGCGGGCATCAAGCCCTTCACCGACGCCGGCATGGACGTGGTGGGCATCCGCGACAACCCCCGCTTCACCATCAATATGCCCGAGTGCGTCCAGAAGAACGGCCCGGATGCCTCGGAGTGCAACGTGCCGGAGCAGGAATCGCTCGCGGGGTCCTCGCCGCTGGACGCGTACCGCGGCCAGGTGCCCAGGCTGCACCTCATGGACATGAGCGATTTCATCTGCGCCAACGGAACATGCCCCGCGGTGGTCGGCAACGTGTACGTCTACAAGGACGACAACCACCTGACCAAGACGTACGTCCAGACCATGATCCCCATGTTCGAACGGCGGCTGCTCGCCGCGACCGGCTGGAAGTAGGCTGCTCGCCGCCACCGGCTGGAAGTAGTCCGACGCCGACCGGCCGGGGAGCAGCACCGGCCGGACGGGGGAGCCGGGGGAGCCGTCCGGCATGGGGCGGCTCACATTGAAACCGGACATTACCGCCCGGAATATGGCTATCGCCGCCAAGGTTCTACTATTTATTGAGGACTTCTGCACGAATCATCTGCACGAACCTTCTGCATGACCTTCTGCACAGGCCAGACCCGTAATGACGGGCTGGTCATCTGTTGCAACCCCTACCCGTGAACCCGTAACCCAAGGTAAGAGGCGCACTCATGACCCAGCCCGAACACGATCCCTTCGGCTTCATCGGCCTGACGTACGACGACGTCCTGCTCCTGCCCGGCCACACCGACGTGATCCCCTCGGAAGCGGACACGTCGTCCCGGATCTCCAAGCGCATCACGGTCCAGACCCCGCTGCTCTCCGCCGCGATGGACACCGTCACGGAGTCCCGGATGGCCATCGCCATGGCCCGCCAGGGCGGTCTCGGCGTCGTGCACCGCAACCTTTCGATCGCCGACCAGGCCGACCAGGTGGACCGGGTTAAGCGCAGCGAATCCGGCATGATCACCAACCCCCTGACCATCGGCCCCGAGGCCACGCTGGCCGAGCTGGACGAAATCTGCGCACGCTACCGCGTCTCCGGCCTGCCGGTCGTGGACGAGGGCAACAGGCTGCTGGGCATCGTCACGAACCGCGACACCCGCTTCGTGCCCGAATCCGACTTCCCGCTGCGGCTGGTCAGCGATGTCATGACCAAGATGCCGCTCGTGACCGGACACGTCGGCATCAGCCGCGAGGAAGCCTCGCACAAGCTGGCCACGAACAAGATCGAGAAGCTCCCGCTCGTTGACGAGCAGGGCCGGCTCAAGGGCCTGATCACCACGAAGGACTTCACCAAGGCCGAGCAGTACCCGCTCGCCACCAAGGACGACGAAGGCCGCCTGCGCGTCGGCGCGGCGATCGGCTTCTTCGGCGACGGCTGGGAACGCGCCATGGCGCTGATCGACGCCGGTGTGGATGCCCTCTTCGTGGACACCGCGAACGGCCACTCCCAGGGTGTGCTGGAAATGATCCGCCGGCTCAAGTCCGATCCCGTTGCCGCGCACGTGGACATCATCGGCGGCCAGGCCGCCACCCGCGAAGGCGCCCAGGCCCTGATCGACGCCGGTGCCGACGGCATCAAGGTCGGCGTCGGTCCCGGGTCCATCTGCACCACCCGTGTGGTGGCCGGCGTCGGCGTCCCGCAGATCACCGCCATTTACGAGTCGGCGAAGGCCGCCATCCCGGCCGGCGTGCCGCTGATCGCCGACGGCGGCCTGCAGTACTCCGGTGACATCGGCAAGGCGCTCGTCGCCGGCGCCGACACCGTGATGCTCGGCTCCCTCCTGGCCGGTTGCGACGAATCCCCGGGCGACCTGATTTTCGTCAACGGCAAGCAGTTCAAGAGCTACCGCGGCATGGGCTCCCTCGGCGCCATGCAGACCCGTGGCAAGAACACCTCCTACTCCAAGGACCGCTACTTCCAGGCCGACGTCTCCGGCGATGACAAGCTCATCCCGGAAGGCATCGAGGGCCGGGTCGCGTACCGCGGTCCGCTGTCGTCGGTGGCGTACCAGCTGGTCGGCGGGCTCCGCCAGACCATGTTCTACACCGGCGCACCGACCGTGGCGGAGCTGAAGGCGCGCGGCAAGTTCGTCCGCATCACCGCGGCCGGGCTCAAGGAGTCGCACCCCCACGACATCCAGATGACGGTCGAAGCCCCGAACTACGGGTCGCGCTAAAACCCGCCGCCCTTAACCCGGGTGAGCCCGCCGAAACCACAGTTTCGGCGGGCTCACCCGGTTTAAGGGCGCCCCGAATCCCGGCGGCAGTGCCGCTCACGCCCGGCTCCGGGTCCCGGAACTAGGCTGGAGGCATGTCCGAACTCCTGCCGGCACGCGCGCCCAAACGCAAGCTCGCGCTCAAGCCCTACGCCCGCGCCGTGGCACAAGTGCTGCGGGTGAGCTTCCGCGCCTCGCCCGCCGCCGTCGTCATGAAGGTCCTGGGCTCGCTGATCTCGGCACTGCTGCCGCTGGTCACGACGTACTTCGCCGCCCTGACCACCACGGCGCTGGCCGCCGCCTACGCGGGTGACGCCGACGCCGGCGCGCAGGCCGTCGTGTACGTCATCATCACCGCGGCACTCGGGCTCTTCTGGGGATCGTTCAGCAGCGTGGACCGCTACATCCAGCAGCTCATGAGTTTCCGGGTCGGCGCGATCGTCGGTGACCTGATGTACGAGCGCTTCCTGACCCTGGACTTCTGGCGCTACGACGACAAAGAGACCGTGGACCTGTACGACCGGGCGAAGCGTTTCTCCGACTCCTACGCCCGCGTCCTGGACCGGATCGCCGCCATTTTCACCCAGCTCGTCTCCGTGCTGCTGGCGATCGGCGCGCTGCTGCTGGTCAGCTGGTGGATCGCCGTGATCGTCCTGGTTGCGATCGTCCCCAGCGTCTACCTGCAGTTCAAGCTCTCCCGCGAACAGATCGCGCACTGGAACACCCAGGTCGATTCGCGCCGGCAGCGCAGGATGATCGAAACCAACCTCCTGCGGCCGCAGCACATCGCCGAGATGCGGCTTTACGGGATTGTCGGCTACCTGATGGGCCTGCGCTCCCGCCTGCGGGACGCCGATGAAAAGCGCCGGCTGGACTTCCAGAAGCGCTACATCCCCAAACAGCTCGCGGCCGATGCCCTGCAGTACGGCGCCGAGGTGGTCTCGCTGATCTGGGTGGTGGGCCAGATCATCGCCCGGGCCCAGCCGGTGGGGCAGTTCCTCTATGTCCAGCAGATTGTCAGCCGCGCCCTTTCGACCGCCAACAGCCTCGTCTCCTCACTGAGCTCAATCGATGAGGACCTGGCGAACCTCACGGACTACGAGCTCTTCATGGCCCTGCCCGTGCCGTCCGGCCACGCGCCGCCGCTGCTGCAGGCGCCGAAGACGGTGGAACTGCGGGACATCCGCTTCACGTACACCGGCAGCGAACTGGAGGTGATCCGCGGCATTTCGATGACCATCAGGCAGGGCCAGCACATCGCGATCGTGGGGGAGAACGGCGCCGGCAAGTCCACCCTGATCCGTATCCTGGCCGGGCTGTACCGTCCCGACTCCGGGCAGGTGATGCTCGACGGCGTGGACCTCGCCGCCGTCGACGTCACCTCCTGGCACCGGCACCTGGCGGTGCTCAGCCAGGAGTTCCTGAAGTATGAATTCGCCACCGCGGCGGAAAACATCTTCTTCGGCGACGTCGATTCGCCCCGCGACGACGGACGGGTCCGGCGCTCCGCCGCGGATGCCGAGGCCCTCGAATTCATCAACAAACTGCCCAACGGCCTGGACAACCACGTCAGCAACTGGATGGAGGACCCGCGCGGGCGGAAGGGCTCCGGCCTTTCCGGCGGGCAGTGGCAGCGGCTGGCGATGGCCCGGAACTTCTACCGCGGCGCATCGTTCATGGTGATGGACGAGCCGACGTCGGCCATCGACGCGCTGGCGGAACACCGGATCTTCACGCGGCTCTTCGCTGACCGCAGCAGCACCATCATCGCCATCAGCCACCGCCTGGCCACGATCGAGAAGGCCGATGTGGTCTACATGCTCGAGGAAGGCCGCATCGTGGAACAAGGCACCCACAGGGAACTTGTGGCGCGCCGCGGCCGGTACTTCCGGATGTTCGAGTCCCAGCTCACCGTCCCGGACACCGAGAACGTCAGCGGCGAGTAAGCGGAGCGCCCTCGATGGTCGTCCGCACCCGGGCCAGGCTGGGTTCGGGCGGGACGCTGCTGAAACCGAAGCTGACGGCGGGGCGGATGGCGGTGAGCGGGCCGGCGTCGGCGCCGCCCCAGCTGACGGTCGCGGAGTCGATGCGGTGCAGATCGGTGACCCCGTAGTATTCCCGCCGGCCGCCCTTGGCCGTGCCCGCAGTGCGCACGCCGGGGATGATTCTGCCCGCAATGGGGTTGACCGCACGCAGCCAGCGCGGATGCACCGCCAGAGCCCGGGGGACCAGCCGCGCCACGGCGCCCAGCCGGGTGCGGGACCCGAGCCGGGCGCGGATCCGCAGCGGCCCGGCGTCGACGGCGAGCTGCCCCGCCCCATGCTCTGATGCCAGGGGCACGATGCAGGTTTCGTCGAAGTTATAGACCGCGCTGATGAAGCCGGCGGCCTCGACGCTCGGTGCCAGCAGGATCCGGTGGCCGGAGGGCAGCTGGACCATCGCGTCGGTGAAGGACCCGAACGGGGACTGCGTCCACAGGCCCACCACCGCGCGCAGGCCCGATCCCGTGCCGAGTCCGGCAATGTGTCCGTCGAAGATCCAACGCTGTCCGTTACGCCAAAGCATGACGCCACAGTACGCCGAAGCGGCGCCCCGCGTCCGCTGGGATAACCTAGAGCAGTGACTTACGAGATTGAGATTGGCCGTGGCAAGCGTGGGCGTCGTGCCTACTCCCTGGATGACATTGCGATCGTCCCCAACCGGCGCACCCGTGACCCCAAGGACGTCTCCGTCTCCTGGCAGATCGATGCCTACAAGTTCGACATGCCGGTCATCGCGGCGCCGATGGATTCGGCCATGTCGCCGGAGACCGTCATCGCCTTGGGCCGCCTCGGCGGACTCGGTGTGCTCGACCTCGAAGGCCTGTGGACCCGGTACGAGAACCCGCAGTCCGTACTGGACGAAATCGCGGGCCTCGCTGACGAGACCAACAGCCCGGCCGTCACCCGGCGCATGCAGGAGCTCTACCAGGCGCCGATCCAGCCTGAGCTGATCACCTCCCGCCTCGCCGAGATCCGCGCCGCCGGCGTCACGGTGGCAGGCTCCCTGACCCCGCAGCGCACGCAGGAACACTACAAGACCGTGGTGGCCGCCGGCGTCGACATATTCGTCATCCGCGGGACCACTGTCTCGGCCGAGCACGTCTCCAAGGACCACGAGCCGCTAAACCTCAAGCAGTTCATCTACGAACTCGACGTCCCCGTGATCGTCGGCGGGGCGGCCGGCTACACCCCGGCCCTGCACCTGATGCGCACCGGCGCCGCCGGCGTGCTGGTCGGCTTCGGCGGCGGAGCCACCACCACCACCCGGCGCGCCCTGGGCATCCACTCGCCCATGGCCTCCGCGATCTCCGATGTCGCGGCGGCCCGCCGGGACTACATGGACGAGTCCGGCGGACGCTACGTCCATGTGATCGCCGACGGCGGCATGGGATCCTCCGGCGACATCGTCAAAGCCATCGCCATGGGCGCCGACGCCGTGATGCTGGGCAGCGCCCTGGCCCGCGCCGACGAAGCCCCCGGCAAGGGCTGGCACTGGGGCCAGGAAGCCCACCACCTCGAACTGCCCCGCGGCGACAGGGTCAACGTGGGAACGGTCGGGCCGCTCGAAGAGGTTCTGTTCGGGCCCGGCCACCACACCAACGGCACCTCCAACCTCGTCGGCGCGCTGCGCCGTTCAATGGCGACCACCGGCTACTCGGACCTGAAGGAATTCCAGCGCGTCGACGTCGTCGTCTCGCCGTACGCCGGCAACTGAAACCGCGCGCGGGCCGTTGAGGGCCCTGCCCATCCGGGAAACTTGGACGTAGTCTGGTGCCCTACGAGGTTTGATCCGGATGGAGGCGTGACATGAACAGTTTTCCCGGCGGTTCTGCCGAGGCCGGAGGTGCCCTCGGGCCAGCGGCTCGCGAGGCTTCAATCACTGTGCTCAGGGGCAGCACCGCCCCCGGCAAAGAGCTCGACATCCTGATCGTGGGCGGAGGCATCGTGGGTGCCGGCGCCGCCCTCGACGCCGTGACCCGCGGGCTCAGTGTGGGCATCGTCGAGGCGAACGACTGGGCTGCGGGGACGTCGTCGCGGTCCTCGAAGCTCATCCACGGTGGCCTCCGGTACCTCGAAATGCTCGACTTCGGCCTGGTCAAAGAGGCACTGCATGAGCGCGGCCTCATTCTCTCCGTCCTGGCGCCGCACCTGGCCCGGCCGGTCCCGTTCCTGTACCCGCTCCACAAACCGTTCCTGGAGCGGCCCTATGTCGGCGCCGGAATCGCCCTGTACGACGCGATGTCCATCACCGGCGGGCACAGCCGCGGCGTCCCCTTCCACAAGCACCTGTCCCGGCGAGGGACCCTGCGCGCCGCCCCCAGCCTCAAGGACGACGCCTTCGTCGGATCCATCCGCTACTACGACGGCCAGGTCGACGACGCCAAGTACGTCGCCAACCTCGTGCGGACCGCGGCGCACTACGGCGCCCACGCGGTCAACCAGATGTCGGTTGTGGACTTCGTGCGCGAGGGCGAGCGCGTGGTCGGCGCCAAGGTGGTCAATCACGAGGACGGCTCCAGCTTCAAAATCCGCGCCAAGCAGGTCATCAACGCCACCGGGGTCTGGACCGACGAGACCCAGGCCATGGTGACAGACCGCGGGCAGCTCAAGGTGCGGGCCTCCAAGGGCATCCACCTCGTGGTGCCCCGCGACCGGATCCAGTCCACGGTGGGGCTGATCCTGCGGACCGAGAAATCCGTGCTCTTCGTCATCCCCTGGGGCAGGCACTGGATCATCGGGACCACTGACACCGACTGGCACCTCGACAAGGCCCACCCCGCGGCCTCCAGCAAGGACATCGACTACCTGCTCGAGCACGTCAACAAGGTCCTCAAGCGCCCGCTGACCCGCGAGGACGTCGAGGGCGTCTACGCGGGGCTGCGGCCGCTGCTGGCCGGGGAAAGCGATTCCACCGCGAAGCTCTCCCGCGAACACGTGGTGGCCCACCCCGTGCCGGGTCTCGTGGTGGTGGCGGGCGGTAAATGGACCACCTACCGGGTCATGGCCAAGGACGCCGTCGACGAGGCGACGCGCAGCATGGACGAGCGTGTCCCGGCCAGCTGCACGGAATCCGTCCCGTTGCTGGGGGCGAGCGGTTTCAAGGCCGCGTGGAACCAGCGGAACCGGATGGCGGAGGAGACCGGCGTCCACGTTGCCCGGATCGAACACCTCCTCAACCGCTACGGTGCCATGACGCCGGAGGTGCTGGCGCTCATCGCCGACAGCCCGGAACTGGCCGAACCGTTGCCGGGTGCTGACGACTACCTGGCCGCCGAAGCCGTCTACGCGGCCACGCACGAGGGCGCCCGGCACGTCCAGGACGTCCTGACCCGCCGCACCCGGATTTCGATTGAAGCGTGGGACCGCGGTGTGTCCGCCGCTCCGGTAGTCGCTAAACTAATGGGAGACGTTCTCGGCTGGAGTGATGCGCAGCGCGAGGGCGAAATCAAGCACTATCTGGCCCGGGTTGATGCCGAGCGCCTGAGCCAACAGCAGCCGGACGACGAATCCGCCGATGCCGCACGGCTGGGCGTGGAGGACATCGTGCCCCTGCGCTAAGACTCAGCGCCGGCCGGCAGTGCAGGATTGCAACGCTAGTCATTGGACTGCCGGCCGGCGTCACTGACGCCACTTCGAAGGGACATCTCTTGGCGGAACCACTGGACCGGTACGACGCCGAGCTCACCACACCCGAGATGGTGATCCTCGAAATGGATGCCACGGACAAGCTCGACGCCACTGCCCAGCTCGCTGAACGCATGCATGCTGCCGGACGAATCTCCGATCTCGAGGGCTTCCTCAAGCAGGTCAATGCCCGGGAGCACCAGCTCGCAACCGGCCTGCCCGGCGGTGTCGGCCTGCCGCACGCCCGCAGCGAGCTCGTGTCACAGACATCCATCGCGGTCGGCATCACGAAGTACGGCAGGGCGCTGGACTTCGGCGCGGCCGACGGCCCGGCCACAGTGATTCTGCTCATCGCCACCCCGGCGAGCTCCTTTTCCGATCACCTCGAAGTGCTCGCGACGCTGGCACGCTCACTGTCGAAAGAGTCCTTCCGCGAATCGCTCCGCCGCGCCTACGACGCCGAAGTGATCGCCGAACTGATCAATTCCAGCCTGGTGTTCTTCGACCACTGAGATTGGGGCAGGCCCTTTCGTGTCGACTCCGTCGCCACGCAGGGACCCGGCTGCCCCACTCTAGGGGCAGGCCCTATCGTGTCGACTCCGTCGCCACGCAGGGACCCGGCTGCCCCACTCTCGATGGCCCGTTTCGCTGTTCTACACAGGGACGAAGTACCTTTAAGGGGTGCTGAAAACTGCCCTCAAACCCCGCTGGATCGCAGGACTCGTGTTCGCGATCGCCATTTCCGGGGTCTTTGTGCTGCTCAGCCAGTGGCAATTCGGCCGTTCAACGCAGGCCGAAGTCCCGGTCTCCACCACAACGGAGCAAACGCGGCAGCTCACCTCGGTCCTGCAGCCGGGTGGTTTCTTCCCCGGATCCGTGGCTGACCAGATGGTCTCCGCCACCGGCAGCTACGACCCCCAGAAGCAGGTCCTCGTCCCCGGCCGGCTCAATGACGGTGCGAAGGGCTACTGGATCGTGTCGGCCTTCGCCGTCAAGGATGCCCCGGCCCTGAAAGGCGGCGGGGCCACACCGCAGACCTGGATTCCGGTCGCACGCGGATGGGTGGCGGATCCCGCGGATGCCGTGGCGCCGCCGTCGGGCACCATCGAACTGACCGGGCGGCTGTTGCCGTCCGAGTCCCCGCTGCCGCGGACGGATCCCGGACCCGGCCGCGCCAGCGCCGTCTCGGTTGCCGAACTCATCAACGACTGGAACGTCAGCAGCTACCCGGGCTTTGTCGCAGCGACCACCGAACTGGCCGGCGGCACCGACGTCGGGGCCGCGGCCGCAGGCGGCGACGTCAAACCCCTCCGGATCGGCCCGCAGCCGCCCGCGCAGCAGGTCAACTGGCTCAACCTCTTTTATTCCGTGGAATGGGTGGTCTTCGCCGGTTTCGCGTTGTTCATCTGGTGGCGGCTCGTCAAGGACGACTACCGCCGCGACCTCGAAGACGCGCTCGACGAGGAAACGGCCGGCGAAGAGCCCCCAACCGACCGCCACGCGGCCCACCACAACGCGGCCCACCACAACGCGGCCCACCACAACGCGGCCCACCACAACGCGGCCCACCACCAGGCGGCCCAAACGCCCACCGACTCCCATCCCACAGCCCCCCAACCCACAGACCCGAGAGTGCAATCATGATCGAGCCCCAGCCCGCCATCCAGCCGCAGTCCACCAACGGCACGGGGAAAGCCGGGAAGAAGCGCCGCTTCGGCGGCACCGAGGCCCAAATCCGGTCCGCCCTGAAGTTCTACAAGGTGCTCGCTTACCTGACGGGCACGATGCTGCTGCTGCTTTGCGCCGAACTGATCGCCCGGTACGGCTTCGGTCAGTACCTCTTCGCCGGCGGCACCAACGCCGTCACCGGCCAGCCGTTCGGCCTCGGATTCGCCGACGCCGAGCCGCCAGGGGTGATCGGGGGCGTCAACCTCTCCATCACGGTCCTGATCGTGCACGGCTGGATGTACGTCGTGTACCTGATTTCCAACTTCCGGCTGTGGTCGCTCATGCGCTGGCCGTTCACCAAGCTGGTGGTTATGGCCCTGGGTGGCGTCGTGCCGTTCCTGTCCTTCTTCGTCGAGAAGAAGTTCCACGCCGAGGTCGAGGCCGAACTCGCAGCAAACCCGCAGGCGCCCCAGCGGTACTGAACCCCTCCTGACCCGGCGCCCTTCCTGATCCGTCCCGATCAGTCCTTCCGGAACAGTGACACGACGCCGGCAGCCGCCGTCGGGCATGTGAGTTCGCTTACCTCGGCCCGCGATTCGGGCCCGCACCGGCTTCTCAATGTGCGGGCGGGCAGCGGCGCAAAGTAGGCTAGTGGGGTGACTACTCCCACTGCATCCCAGACGTCCCACAGGCCGGTTCTGGTTGTTGACTACGGTGCCCAGTACGCGCAGCTGATTGCCCGCCGCGTCCGGGAAGCGAATGTGTATTCGGAAGTGGTTCCGCATACGTACAGCACCGAGCAGCTGCTGGCCAAGAATCCCGCCGCGATCATCCTCTCGGGAGGGCCCTCGAGCGTCTACGCCGACGGCGCCCCCAGCGTCGGTGCCGACCTCTTCGAGGCCGGCGTCCCGGTCTTCGGCATCTGCTACGGCTTCCAGGCCATGGCCAACGCCCTCGGCGGCAAGGTGGCCCAGACGGGCCTGCGCGAATACGGCGCCACCGAGACCACCACCCTCGGCGAGGGCCGTTCCATCCTGGCCGGCATGCCCCAGCACCAGAGCACCTGGATGAGCCATGGCGACTCCGTCCACGAAGCCCCCGAGGGCTTTGAGGTCCTGGCGACTACGGCGGGCGCCGACGTCGCGGCGTTCGCCAATGAGGACAAGCGCCTCTACGGCGTCCAGTGGCACCCCGAGGTCAAGCACTCGGCCTACGGCCAGCAGGTCCTGGAAAACTTCCTCTTCAAGGGCGCCGGGCTGGAACCGAACTGGACCACCGGCAACATTCTGGAAGAACAGGTCCAGCGGATCCGTGACCAGATCGGCGACGCCCGGGTCATCTGCGGCCTCTCCGGCGGCGTCGACTCGGCTGTGGCCGCCGCCCTGGTACAGCGCGCCGTCGGCGACCAGCTGACCTGCGTCTTCGTGGACCACGGGCTGTTGCGCGAGGGCGAAGCCGAACAGGTCGAACGCGACTTCGTGGCCGCCACCGGCGTCAAGCTCTACGTCGCCAACGAGCAGGAGCGCTTCCTGAGCGCCCTTGCCGGCGTCAGCGATCCCGAGACCAAACGCAAGATCATCGGCCGCGAATTCATCCGCGCCTTCGAGGAAGCCGAACTGGCGATCATCGCCGAGGCAGCGGCGCACGGGGAGAAGATCAAGTTCCTCGTCCAGGGCACCCTGTACCCCGACGTCGTCGAATCCGGCGGCGGCGAGGGTGCGGCCAACATCAAGAGCCACCACAACGTGGGCGGGCTCCCCGAGGACCTGCAGTTTGAACTGGTTGAACCGCTGCGCGCCCTGTTCAAGGACGAGGTCCGCGCGGTCGGTGCCCAGCTCGGCCTGCCGCAGGAAATCGTCGGCCGCCAGCCCTTCCCCGGCCCGGGCCTCGGCATCCGGATTGTCGGCGATGTCACCAAGGAACGCCTGGACCTGCTCCGCAAGGCCGACGCGATCGCCCGCGCCGAGCTGACCGCGGCCGGACTGGATGACGAAGTGTGGCAGATGCCCGTGGTGCTGCTGGCGGACGTCCGCAGCGTGGGCGTCCAGGGCGACGGCCGCACTTACGGACACCCGATTGTCCTGCGCCCCGTGTCCTCCGAGGACGCCATGACCGCCGACTGGTCGCGGCTGCCCTACGATCTCCTGGCCCGGATTTCCAACCGGATCACCAACGAGGTGGAAGGCGTCAACCGCGTGGTGCTGGATGTGACCAGCAAGCCGCCGGGAACCATCGAGTGGGAATAGCAATCTGAGTGGCCGGCCTTTCGAGGCCGGCCATTTCATTTTGTTCCTGACAATGTTTCTGACAATTCAGCCTGAATTTCGCACCGCCCAGTGTTGCGGCCCCGCACCTGCGGGGGATTCGGGCTACCCTCGAAAGCATGCCGGTATGGTCCAAGGCGTCCCGCGCGAGCCTGGCAACCGCGACCACACAAGATGCGGCCAGGGAAAGCGCGGACGCAACACAGACGAGCGTTGATACGACGAACCCGCCAGAGTCGAGCCCGCCGCGGTCCGGCACAGAGAAGTCGAGCACAGAAAAGAAGGCAGCAGTGTCAGTTGGTCAAGGCCACCCCGAGGGCTCCGAGGAGTTCAGGAAATGGCTGTCGGGGCTCAAGCCCGTCACCGGTGCAGATACCATGCTGCGCTTCACCAAGACGCCCGAAGGCTCAATTGACCTGACTCATGCCCATCCCTCGGGGCTCGCCCAGCTGATGGCAGGGCGGCGTACCCGGCTCTCGACCCTGATCCGCGACCGCCAGCAATTCGTTGTCGCGGCCAGGGCATCACGAAACCTGCGCTCCAAGATTTTCGAACTCGCCAATGACCGCGGCATCGACGCGGGGTATTTCTCCGCCGGCACGGTCGTCTGGACGTCCGCCGTCGGCGGTAAGCCGCAACGGATCTCGGCCCCGGTCATGCTCACCGCCATATCCCTCACGGTGCGCCCCGGCGAGGACGACTATGAGTTGCAGCTCACCGAACAGGCGCAGATCAACCCGGCGCTGGTCCGGCACCTCAAGACCGTCCACGGGATCGTTTTCGACGTCAACGCGGTGACGCGGATGGCGTACAGCACGGCCCGTTACGACCCGCAGCCCGTTCTGGACCGCCTGGGCACCCTGGTCCAGCCGATTCACGGCGCGGAGGTCGAACACAACCTGCTCGTCTCCACCTTCGCCGACCTCTCCGGCAACCTCGATGATCCGTGGATCAACCAGAACAACCCCCTGGTCACCGCGCTGGCCCGGTCCGGTTCCGGCGAACTGGTCGACGTGCCTGCTCTGGAACCCGGCCGCTTCCCCAGCACGGACGACCGTGACCCCGCCGACGAGCTTCTGCTGCTCGACGCCGACACGGACCAGCAGTATGTGGTCGACGCCGTCCGGGCGGGCGACTCGCTGGTGGTCAGCAGCCCGCCGGGCACGGGCCAGACCCAGACAGTCATCAACACCATCGGCGCCCTGGTGGACGAGGGCAAGTCCGTCCTGGTGGTTGGCGACAGGCGGGCCAGCCTCGCCGAGATCTCCGGGCAGCTGGATGGCCTCGGCCTGGATTCGGTCCTCTTGCAGCTGACGGGCAGCGCCAGCCCGCTGCAGCTGAAGGGCCAGCTGGTCCGGGCGATCGTCCGCAACGAGAAGTCGCTGCAGCCGCAACTGAGCAACCTGCACGCCACCCTGACCGGCCACCGCCACGCCCTCATGGACCACGTAGCCTCCCTGCACAACGTCCGGGCGCGCTGGGGTTGCTCGCCGTATGAGGCCATGCAGTCCCTTGCAGAGCTGACCTCCATCCAGCCGGCACCGGCGACGACCGTCCGGCTCAAGCGCAGCGTGCTGGACAATATCCGGGACCGCGAGGAGCTCGCAGGCCGGCTCCGCCGCGCCGCCGAGCTCGGCAGCTTCAGCCGCGCGTCGACCACCAGCCCCTGGCACGGCGCGCGCCTGCTGACCCGCAAGGAGACGCAGGAAGCGCAGGGCGTTGCCCAGTCCGTTTCGGAAAAACTGCCGTTGCTGCGCGGGCGCATGGATGCCGTGGCGGAACACGCAGAGATCCGGCTCGGCCGGACCTTCGCCGAATGGGGCGAGCAGATCGAACTTCTCGTGGCCGTCCGCGAAAGTCTGGACAAGTTCACTCCCGACATCTTTGACCGGCCCGTCCACGACCTGATCTCGGCCACCGCGTCCTCCGCCTGGCGCAGGGAACGCGGGATCGAAATGCCGTCCATGCAGCGCTCACGCCTGCGCAGGGTGGCCAAGGAGTACGTCCGGCCCGGCGTGCACATCGCGGACCTGCACAGCTCCCTGGTCCTCGTGCAGGAACAGCGCGCCGCCTGGTCCGGCTACGCGACCACGCAGCGGCACCCGGCCGTGCCGTCCGGGCTGGCTGAAATCAGCGGCCTTTACCGGGAGCTCGCAGCGGAACTGGCTGAACTGGGCCTGGCTGTCAAGCACACCGCCGCCGGCGGCGACTTGGAGCGCGCACCCTACGACGAACTCCTGCCCCGGGTGCGGCGGCTCGTCGCCGACACCGCGACCCTTGAAACCCTTCCGGAGCGCACGCTGCTCGTCGAAAGCATGCGAGAGCACGGCCTGGGCGAGCTTCTCGCCGACCTTGCCGAGCGAGAGGTCCCGGAGGGTTCGGTGACCGCCGAACTCGAGCTGGCCTGGTGGCAGTCGGCCCTGGAGGCCATGATCAGCGGCGATGACTACCTCGCCATGTCCGACGGCGACGCCCTGCGCCAGCTTGAGGCGGAGTACCGTCTCGCGGACAACGCCCATATCGCCAGCGGCGCTGCCCGGCTGCGCTGGAACCTGTCCGAGCGCTGGCGCACTGCCATCTCGGCGTACCCCCGCCAGGCCGAGCTGTTGCGCAGCCTGCTGAAGGACGGCCGGGTGACCCTGGCAGCCCTGAGCGGCCAGGCGCAGGAGCTGCTGCCCACACTGGTACCGGTGTGGTCCGTCAGCCCCTACCTCATGACGGGTCTGCTGCCGATCGAGCAGACCTTCGATGCCGTCGTGATCCTCGACGCCGAGACGACCTCGTTGCAGGCCGTCCTCCCGGCGATCGCCCGGTCCCGGCAGGTCATCGCCTTCGGCGACGAACAGATCGCCAGCCCCCGGACCTTTACCGTGGGCGTCGAACGGCTCGCCGTGGGGGAGAGCTCCTACCAAAGCGTTGAGAGCTCGTACCGGGCACTCTCTGCCGTGCTTCCGGTCTGGAACCTCAGGACCGTGTACCGTGCGGTCGATGAAGACCTGGTGCGCCAGCTCAGCAAGGGTTTTTACGGCGGGGAACTCACCCGCCTCCCGGAGGGCCAATCCGCCACAGGGCTGGACCGTACCCTCAGCGTGGAGTACCTCCCCGACGGCACGGGGCTGCCCAGCGCTGACCACGACGGCGTCGAATCGGTTGTTGCCGAGGTCAACCGCGCGGTGGAGCTGGTCTTCGAGCACGCCCGGCTCCGCCCCCGGACGTCGCTGGCCGTGGTGACCGGCAGCCTTCGCCATGCCGCCCGGATC
The DNA here is from genome assembly GCF_056397425.1 of Arthrobacter sp. 05N33_2. Lineage (NCBI taxonomy): Bacteria > Bacillati > Actinomycetota > Actinomycetes > Micrococcales > Micrococcaceae > Arthrobacter > Arthrobacter sp. 05N33_2. Next base: position 45,477 of record NZ_JBFTNJ010000006.1, on the reverse strand, counting down.
GGCGAGGCCATCAGGGCGCAACTGCCCAACTACCCCATGCTGGGCAGCTTCTTCACTGCGGGGGATGAGTCCTTCCGCGTAGTGGATCTGGAACGGGCCCAGGGCCTGGTGCGCGACCACGTCATCTTTTCCCCGGGCTATGGCCGCACCCCGCATGGGCGCACCCTCCACAGCCTCGGGCCGCTTTCCGCCGAAGGTGGCCGAGCAAAATTCGCCCTGGCGATGACGCGTGCCCGCCGGTCCCTGCACGTGCTCAGCTGCTTCCGGCCCGAAGACCTTGATGTCAGCCGCCTCAGCCACGGCGCCGTGGACTTCTACGAGCTCCTGGACCGTGAGATCGCGGGCAACACGGATCTTGGCAGCCCCGCCTCCCGGGCCGCGGCCAGCGAGCAGGCGCTCGGCGCCGATCCGCTCGTGGCCGACCTGGGTGACCGGCTCCGGGCCCGCGGGGCACGGGTGTGGCACCAGTACGACGGCGTCCTGAACATGGTGGCGGCCGCCGATCCGATGACCACGATCGGCCAGGACGATGCGGAGATTCCCCGTCCGGTGGCGATCGAGTCGGATGGCACCAGCCACTACCGGCGGATGAGCGTCCGTGAACGGAGCAGGCTCCGGCCGCAGCTCCTGGAGCGGCTTGGCTGGCGGTACATGCCCCTGTGGACCATAGAGGTCTTCACCGACCCCTCGGCCTGCGCCGACCGGATTGGCGGGTACCTCGGGTTGGAGAAGCCCGCCGTGTCCAGCCGGCTGCGGACATCGCACGGTTTCTTCGACGACGGCATCGAGCATTTGGCGATTGACGAGGCGCGGGCCGCCGAGTACCACGTGGCGGCCGAACCCGCGGGACAGGTATTCCGCGGCCACGAAACTGCCGGCCAAGAATTCCGCCGGCAGGCACCAGCATCAGCAATGACAGGCAATACAGGCAGTAAGGAGGCCGGCGGCATGAGTGCGGACGGCATCACTAGCAACACCGGCGAGACCGGCGACACCGGCAACACGAACACCGGCAACACGAACGACGCCGGCGCCACCGGCGCCCGCGAAGCCGGCGCGGCGGGCGCCGCGGCCGACACCGCGGGGCCGAAGACCGGCGAGTCGACGGAGGCCGCGGCCGACACCGCAGGGTCGAAGGCCGGCGAATCGACCGGGGAATCGACCGGCGACGGGCCGGACCAGGAGGCCGCGAAGGAGACGTCCCGCCGTTCGGAGGCACAGGCCACCGTTCCGGAGGGTGTGCTGCCGAACAAGGCGGCGGAAGACGACCCCCGGCGCTGGGGTGACCAGCCTGATAATTACGATCACGACGCCTGGCTCCAGGAACAGAAGCCGCCGCACTGGGGCTGACGTGGCGGCCCGCAGCCCAGAGCCTGCGGGCGCGGCCCGCGTCGGAGCATACGGCCCGGGCCACTGGCCCGGCGGAAACGCCCTGCTGGCTGGACAGCTAGCCCGGCGGTGAAGCCACAAGCACGAAAAACAGTTTGCCCTGGGTAGACGCGCCCGCCAGCCTACGGGCCTGGTCGGCCGTCGCTGCCACCACCACCAGCCCGTCAGTCTCCGCAGTGGCGGGCCAGGAGCCGGCCTTGCCGCCCTGCGCCGACGTCCAGAGCACTGGTACGGCTTCGGCCAGGATTTGGCTTTCGCCGGGTTGTTCCATGCCGTTGCCGGCAGTGAGCACCACGTTGACGAGCTGCCCGGGGGAGACCAGCTGGATGGAGGCCGGATCTGCCATCCTCAGCGGCACGGCCGCAGAGCCTCGCGGGCTTCCGGCGAGCAGGCCCGGTCCCAGGATCTGGGCGTCGGTGAGGAGCTGGCCCTGGCGCAACGGTGCGGCCAGCTGTTTTCCCTCGAACGCGGTCTCGCTGCCGGGGCTGCCCGCAGGAATAAGGCCGGGTGGCACGCTGATCCTGCTGAGATCGCCGGGTTCCAGAAACTTTCCAGCGGGCAGATCGGCCGCGGCGGCGAAGGCTGCGACAGTGTCAGTGGGCGCTGGAGCGAGTTGCTGAACTGTCAGTCCGGCGGGGATGCAGAACAGGAGGGCCGCGATAAGCCGCCGGTTCCGGTTCAGCCAGCCCCGCAGGCGGCGCCACGACGGGCGGCCGCGGGGCGGACGCCGGCGGGGTTTCGCGGGACCGATCCGGCTCCGGAACGGAAGGCCTGCGGCGGAAAACGTGGCGGCAGGAAGGCTCGTTGGGCGGATACCGGGACGGGACCAGCGGCCGGGGCCAGCTTCAGGCATTGCGGCGCGGAACGCCCTGAACGAAGGCGGGGAAACCGCGGTGAGGAAAAGTTCCATGCCGCCACGCTACGGATCCGCGCAGAGCGGCGGCAGCTGCGGAACGTCCTATGTGGACAACGGCAACAACGGCAACAGCGGACAGCGCCGGGCAGTGCCGAGAATCAGCCGGCCGTGGCCCAGCCGGCGGCCGGCGCCAATCCGGCAGGTGCCTTAGCTGGCCGCGGCGGCGGGCGCGGGGGTGGCCGCGGGAGCTGCAGGAGCCGGGGAAACCGTGCTGCCCTTGGTGTCGCGCGAATCGGTCCGGTAGAAGCCGGAGCCCTTGAACACTACGCCGACGCTGTTGAACTTCTTGCGCAGCGTGCCCTGGCACTCGGGGCAGGACGTCAAGGAGTTGTCGCTGAACGACTGCACGATCTCGAAGGCGTGGCTGCAGTCCTTGCAGGCGTATGCATACGTGGGCACTGGAAATCCTCCTCAGGGGCAAACGAGCAGGTCCCGTACTGCGAAGTCCGGATCACCGCCGATATGTCTATCGACCTGTTCCGTCCTTAGCAGTCGCAGGGCCTGAGTGCCAATTCTATCACCTTGGCGGGAACCCGGATCAGGCGGGCCGGGATCGGCCGAGCCGGACGATCCCGCCCGGGGTCAGCGCCGTGTCGACTTTCCGGTCGAACGACTCCGCGGGGATGCTGCCTGCGGGCAGCACCTCCGTGTCATAGACGACGGCGGCAGTCGGCAACGCGACAGCGTCGGCCGCAGCGTCGGCCGCCCCGGCGTCCGCCCCGCCGGACGCGGAGGACATGGCAGCCAGGGCGGCAAGGAACTTGTCGTAGTAGCCGCCGCCCTGCCCGATTCGGTTGCCCGAGAAATCCACCGCGGTGGCCGGCAGGAAGATTGCGGTGGCGTCCCGCATGACTTCGGTTCCGTGGCGCTCTCCGACAGGCTCCTGGATGGGCGCGTACCGGCTGCGGACAAACCCGGACTGGGGAGTCCAGTACACCCAGCTGAGCTCGATGTCGGGTTCGCAAACGGGCAGCAGCACCCGGTGCCCGGCCTCGACCAGGGCAGTCAGCAGTGGCAGTGTGGGCGGTTCGGCGCCCACCCCGAGGTACGCCGCGAAGGTGCCCTGGCGGCCGCGGCCAAGCCCAGAGGCCCACGCGAGCCCGTGGCTGGCGATGCCCGCCGCGGCGGTGTCTTGTGCGGTCAGCGGGAGTGCGGAACGCGCCGCCCTGTGGCTGGAGCGAATTTCCTCTTTTGACGCCATCTTGGCCCGTCCTCTGCCTCTTGCGGCCGCGCTGCACCGGGGGGCCGGGCAGGCGGTTCGCATAATGATTACGCAATGATTGGTCCCTCCGTTAGATTAGTCGTGTGAATACACCCATCGCTTCCGTCCGCAAGGCCGTTATCCCCGCCGCGGGCCTTGGTACCAGGTTTCTCCCGGCCACAAAGGCCATGCCCAAGGAAATGCTGCCTGTCGTTGACAAGCCGGCCATCCAGTACGTCGTCGAGGAGGCCGTGAATGTCGGCCTGAACGACATCCTGATGATCACTGGCCGCAACAAGCGGGCGTTGGAGGACCACTTCGACCGCGTCCCCGCGCTGGAGTCCACCCTGGAGGCGAAGGGTGACACTGCGAAGCTCGAATCCATCCAGGCCGCCAGCAACCTCGGTGACATCCACTACGTCCGCCAGGGCGATCCCATGGGTCTCGGCCACGCGGTCCTCCGGGCCAAGCAGCACGTCGGGCATGAGCCGTTCGCCGTCCTCCTGGGAGATGACCTCATTGACGCCCGCGATGAGCTCCTCAGCACCATGATCGAGGTCCAGGCCAAGACCGGCGGGTCGGTGGTCGCTCTGATCGAGGTGGACCCGTCCCAGATCAGTGCCTACGGCTGCGCGGACGTCGAGGCAATCGGCGGTGAGGACTACGTCCGCATCAACCAGCTCGTGGAGAAGCCCGATGTCGCGGACGCCCCGTCCAACCTGGCCGTAATTGGCCGCTACGTGTTGCACCCGGCCGTCTTTGAAGTGCTGGAACGCACCGCGCCCGGCCGCGGCGGGGAAATCCAGCTCACGGACGCCCTGCAGGAACTCTCGGCCGGCACCGGCGAGGGCTACGGCGTGTACGGCGTCATCTTCCGCGGCCGCCGCTACGACACCGGCGACAAGCTCAGCTACCTCAAGGCCTGTGTCCAGCTCGCCTGCGACAGTGAGGACCTCGGCCCGGGCCTGCGTGAATGGCTGCCCGGCTTCGCGTCCAGCCTGGCCCCCAGCCTCGCCAAATAACTCCCGTGGGGGGCAGCTTCACCTGGCCGGTGACCTTGGAGAGCGGCGACATCGTGTTGCGCCCGATCCGGTACCGGGACCGCAAGGAGTGGACAGCGCTCAGGTCCCGCAACTGCGAGTGGCTGGCCCCCTGGGAGGCATCGAACCCGGTCCCCGGCGGCGGCCTGCCGGACTACCGGCAGATGGTGCGCTCGCTCAAGGCCCAGGCCGCGCAGGCCACGGCCCTGCCGTTCGTCATCGCGGAATGGACACCAGGCCATCAGGCGCCGGTGATCGTGGGGCAGCTGACGGTGTCCTCGATTGTCTGGGGGTCGGCCATGATGGCGACGCTTGGCTATTGGGTCGACAAGGAACGGGCCGGCCGGGGGATCGCCCCGACCGCCGTGGCCATGGCGACCGACTATTGCTTCGGCACCCTTGGCCTGCACCGCATGGAGATCAACATCAGGCCGGAGAACGCGCCGAGCCTGCGCGTGGTGGAAAAACTCGGGTTTCGTGACGAGGGATTCCGGCCCAGGTTCCTGCACATCAACGGTGAATGGGCAGACCACCGGACCTTCGCGCTCACGGCTGAGGAAGTGCCGGAAGGCCTCCTCGCGCGGTGGCTGAGAACCCGCCAGTCCTGAGGCCCATGAGAGCCGCCTGACCAGCCACGACGCCCCGACGCCGGCCAGTCGCCGCTGCGCGCGCGACACACCCCTGACAATGCGGGGCAGCACCTCATATACCTCATACGGTTTTGAGTGTGGACTTCCCTCTTAGCAGCTCTGTGATCCTTGTCATTGCTGTTGCGCTCTGGATCGTGTGGGTGGCGCCTTACGTTCTCCGGAACGGACGCCACCAGCTGCAGCCTGCAGGCGACTTCCTGGCGGATGTCATTGACATGGAACCAGCAGATCCACATGCGGGGAAGGTTATGAAAATGGCGGCGCAGCAGGAGAAACCCATGATCAACACACAGCGCGCAGACCCGGCCGGCGGCACACCTGGGCCTGGGGCGGGCAAAGCGGGGAACCCTCGGGTGAATCCGATTGCTGCGTCGGGCTCCCCGGCATTCCGGATTCGTTGGGCGCGGCTGGTGCTGGCGGTAGCCGGGCTCCTGGCTCTCCTCACGGCAGTGGTGTCCGGAGCCCTTCGGCTTTTCGGCATCGGTTCAGGCTGGCTGCCGGTGACCGCCCTCCTGGGCGCCTTCGCCGCAGTGGCGCTGCTTCGTCGTCTTGCCGTCCGCGATCGCCGGCGGAAGATGAACGCTGCATTCCGTGCAGCCATGGGCAGCCCGGAACGCACCCCTGCGCGGCCGTCGGTGCCCGAACAGACCCCCTCCCTTCCCGACGGACGTCCCGCTGCCCGGCCGGAAAGCCCGCTCTTCGACGCCGAAGCGGGCCGCGACACGCCCGAGCCCGCGCCGAAGCCGCTGACCGCACTGGAACTCCGCCAGGCCGCCCTCGCTGAAGCCGTCGCCTCTGGGGATGCCTCGGCGGCCATGGCAGCCGACGCAGGTGCAGTAGCGGAGGGCACGAGCTGGGAGCCCGTCGAGGTTCCCAAGCCCACCTACGTCGAAGCCCCGAAGGCCGAACGTGCAGCCCCAATGCCCCTCGACCTTCCCGAGGCGCCGAAGGCCGTAGGGAAACCGTCTCTCAAGCAGGCCTCGGCGCGACCGGCAGCGTCCGATCCGCAGACCGCCGACGATTCTGAGACTAAGCAGCTCAGCAAGGCCCAGAGCGCCTTGAGCAACCTGGATGATGTCCTCCAGCGGCGCCGCGCCTGATCCGCCCCGTCCTTCCGGAGATTACCCCGGGCAGCCAGCGATGGCGGCCCGGGGTTTTTCATGTCCCCGCAGCGTCGCCGGCGGGCTTCGCTGCGGTAGCCTCGGGTCATGACAAGGATCTGCGTTGCCGGTGGAACCGGGCAAGTGGGCCGAGTAGTGGTGCGCCTGGCCGTCGACGCCGGGCACGCCGTGGCCGTCCTCAGCCGCAACCCGCCGGGGGCCGGCGCCGCCGGCAACATCCCGGGCGCGGAGTACTTCCGCTCGGACGTCACGACGGGAGAGGGAATAGCGGCCGCCCTGGCCGGCGCCGACGTCGTGATCGATTGCCTGGAAGGGCGCGCCGGGAAGGCGCGCAAGAACTTCGCCGACGGCGGTGCGCGGCTTCTGGCCGCTGCACAGGACGCGGGAACGGCCAGGGCCGTCATGCTGTCCATCGTGAACTGCGATCGCAGCAACTCGTCCTTCTACCGATCGAAAGCTGCCAAAGAACACGCCTACGAGCTGTCCGGACTCGAGACCGTGGTGGTCCGGGCCACCCAGTTCCACTCGTTGCTCGCGATGATGTTCGACGCCGGCTCAAAGCTGCGGATCATCCCCGTGGTCAGAGGTGCCCGGTTCCAGCCGGTATCGCCGGCCGACGCAGCCGCGGTTCTGCTGGAGACCGCCCTTGAGCCGGCGTCCGTTCCAGCCGCGGGCCCGCGGCACCGGGTACTGAACCTCGGCGGCCCCGAATCCAAAGACATGGTCGACTTTGCCCGGGAATGGCAGCGGGCCACCCGCGCAAAGGGTCAACTCGTGCGCTTCCCACTGCCCGGCGCGATGGGCCGCTACCTGCGCGAGGGGTTGAACCTGGTGCCGGAGGCGCGACACGGCACCGAGACTTTCCGGGGCTGGCTGGAAAACAGCGCAGATAGTTTGTAGCCTAGGGACACCGGCAACGCCGTTCCGTCAGGACCGGCGTTGCTTCGGGGCTATAGCTCAGTTGGTAGAGCGCTTCGTTCGCATCGAAGAGGTCAGGAGTTCGAATCTCCTTAGCTCCACAGATTTCAAGGGTTTTTGAACCTTTGAGTGCTCGAATAAATACTTTGATAACACTTTGCTTCAGAACCTTGCTCAGCCGGGGCTATACATTTCTGTGTCATGCGCTCAGTGTAGTGAGGACCAGCACGATCTCTTAGGATTTCCAACGCTGAGCAAGCCGCGGATGTGGACAGGGGAAGGCGTGAGCATACGGCAGCGTTTGTACCCCGACGATGCCGGAACGACAGGCCCGGATAGGAATCATACGCCGGGTAGCCTGACCGTCCGGGATTTTCGACGAGGTATTCCCTAGCCCAACGTTCGGCCACATCGTAGGAGACCGTAAGACCGCCAATCGTCAGTGTCAGCATGGAGCCACCCTAGCGACGGCACGCTGAAGAACTCTTGTTGGCGCGCTGCCAACCCAGGCCTTAGACGATTTCGTCCATGGCAGGGCCATGTCCTGATTTGACGAAGCGTAGGGCTGGTCGGCGTCGGTGAAAGGGGTCACGAAGAGGCTCGGGACGGGTTTTCCGTCCGGCCCGACGACCTTTCCGGTGATGATGGAATCGTAGGCTAGCGCCTGGGCCGGTGCCGCTCCGGCGACAAGAGCAAGATCTCCGTCAAGGTCACCTCCACGATCGAAGGCAAGATCCTGACGACCCAGACGATCAACACCCCGACGAAAGTGGCCGCTGCGCCCCTGGTTGCGGCCACCCCGACGATTTCCGGCACCCTGAAGCCCGGCAACGTCCTGACCGTCAAGCGCGGCACCTGGACCTGGGGCACTGCCTTCACGTACCACTGGCTCCGCAACGGCGTCCCGATTCCCGGGGCCACGGATTCGACCTACAAAGTCCGGACCGCCGACAAGGGGACCAGGATCACGGTCCGGGTTACCGGCTCGCGCCTCGGCTACACCACGGTCACCAAAACGAGTGGCGCCTACGCCGTCCGCTGACACGTCGGTGCTACTTGCCGGCGGGGACGGAGAGGCCGGGCTAGCTGTACCCGTGGTGGAGGACGGCGCGCAGCTGGGCGTTGCGGGTGCCGACCCGGCTGGTCTTCCCGGTCTTGTGGTGCCGGCTGTCTGGTCGGCGTGGACACCGGCGGCCTCGGTGCCGACGCTGCATTCGCGGACGGCTGGAGATCGCCGCTGTCATTCAGTGCTCAATCATCGCGTCATCGGGCCGATAGGCACTACGATCTGCTATGGGGCCGGGGAGCCGGCTAAAAGACTGGGGGAAAATTGAACACGAAGACCATCCGTCTCGGAGCCGCCGGGGCACTCATCGCCCTGTCCCTGGCCGGGTTTGCCGTTCCGACGCACGCCGCAACCGAAGCGTCTTGCGGTCCCATCGTTGATTCGGTCAAGATCTGCACGTCGCCGGACGGGACGCGGTATCCCGTGCTGCTCAACAGCGCGGCCTCCGGCCCCCGGCCCACTGTCGACGGAGCCCTGTTGGTAGGTAACACCCTGAGCGTTTTTGACGGCGCCTGGGACCCCTCGGACGCGAGGCTCACGCACCAGTGGGTGCGCAACGACGTTCCCATCCTCGGCGCTGCGGGCACCAATTACACGCCCACCAGGGCGGACATCGGCAAGTACGTCCGAGTCAAGACCACAGCGACGGCACCGGGCTATGCCACGACAACCATGTGGTCCCTCAAGACTGCGGCTGTCACGAGCGCCGCCGGCGCCGTTCCGTCGGTCAAGGCGCCGGCGACCGTAGGGGTCAGCCGGCGCGACAGCGACACGGACGCGCCCAACCCCATCCTGGACGCCGCCCCCGGCATCTGGGCTGGTGCCCCGGGCATCAGGTTCCGTTACCAGTGGCTCCGGGACGGTACGGCCATCCCTGGCGGCACCGCGGCATCGTTCAACACGACCGGCGAGGGGAAAGCCCTGTTCAGCGTCAGAATTACCGGTTACGCCGCGGGCTACGATCCGGCCACCCTGACCTCCGCCGGGGTAGCCATCTCACCCTGGAACCCGACACCCGGTGCCGTGGTCACGGGGAGCACCGGGCTCGGGGATGTCCTCACCGGAGTTGATGACGTTCCCTGGATCGACTTCAACGGCCGGGGCGAGACGGACTACGCGCACGTCTATCAGTGGCTGCGTGACGGTGCGGCAATCCCTGGCGCCACCGATCTGACCTACACGATAACCGCCGAGGACCAGGGGCACACCCTGGTCCTGTTCACCGACACGGACACATTCGATGCATACTCCAACGCGGTGGTTGTTCCGGCTGCTGAGGTGCCGTCGGTCCCGGACGTTGAGCTGAAGCCGCTGACGAACGTCACCAAACCGGTCCTGACCGGAACCGGCGTGGCAGGCACTCCGATGACCGTAACGGCCGGCACCTGGTCCGAGCCAGCCAACAAACTGACCGTCACCTACTACTGGCAGTCCCCAGACGGGAAGGTCTCAGCCACCGGCCCGACGTTCACCCCAAACATGACCCAGCTCGGGGCGACCGTCACGCTTATAGCGACCGCCACGGCTCCCGGCTACGAAACCGCCTGGGCAAAGGTCACCGCGCCCAAACCCGTGACCGCACCTGACCCGACCCAGACCAAAGCCCCCGCTATCCGCGGCACCGCGACCGTGAGGCAGAAGCTCACCGTCTCCGCGGGATCGTGGTCCGGCTATGCCCTGGGGCTGACCGAGACCCGCCAGTGGCTGCGTGACGGTACCCCGATCGCCGGCGCCACAGGCCGCGACTACACCCTGGTGGGAGCAGACTTCGGCAAGAAAATCTCAGTCAAGGTCACCTCCACCCTGGGCGGCAGGATCCTGAAGACCCAGACGACCGATGCCACGGCGAAAGTGGCCGCGGCGGTCCTGGTTTCGGCCACGCCGACGATCGCCGGCACCACCAAGGTGGGGAATGTGGTGACCCTGAAGCGGGGCACCTGGACCTGGGGCACCGCCTTCAAGTACCGCTGGTTGCGCAACGGCGTTCCGATCTCCGAAGCCACGGATTCGACTTACAAGGTCCGGACCGCCGACCGGGATAAGAGGATCACCGTCCGGGTCACCGGCTCTCGGCTCGGCTACACGACAGTCTCCCAGACCAGCGGAGCGTACTTCGCCCGCTGATCGCAGGCCTTGCCCAGGCGTGAGGCAAGGGGATCCTGGCATCACCGGACGCCCTTCCTCGGAGTGTTCTTATTCCGGGCAGGGGGCTACCATCAACGACAGTGGCCGGGGATCCGGCTCAAAGACTGGGGGAAAATTGAACAAGAAGATCATCCGTCTCGGCATCGCCGGGGCATTCGCTGCGCTCTCGATGGCCGGCCTCGCTGTCCCGGCCCATGCCGATGACATATCCCAACCTGCCCCGCCCGTCACGACCTACCCCAAGGCGCCAGCCGGGCCTGCGGCCGCGGACGTGGAGCTGAAGCCGCTGTCGAACGTCACCGAGCCGGTCGTTACCGGGACCTTCATCACCGGCTCTGTGATGAAGGTTACGGCCGGAACCTGGTCGGAACCGACCGGCAATCTGACGGTCACCTACAGCTGGTTCTCCCCGGACGGGAAGGTGCTGGCCAGCGGCCCGAGGTTCACGCCAGGCGTGTCCGAGGTCGGTGCGACCGTCACAGTCCTCGTGACGGCCACAGCCCCGGGCTACGACACCGCCGAGGTGCGGGTCACGGCACCCAAGCCCGTGACCCTGCGTGACCCGGCCCAAACCAGACCGCCTTACATCCAAGGCACGCCGACCGTGGGGAAAGCCCTGACCGTCGTCCCCGGCCTCTGGGCACGTAATGAAATGAACGTGGTGCGTGAATCCTACCTATGGCTGCGCGACGGCGTGACGATCTCCGGGGCCACTGGCCGCCACTACACGCCTGTGGGTGCCGACTTGGGCAAGAAGATCGACATCTGGGTCACCTCGACGCTGAATGGCAGGATCTTGAAGACCCAAGGGGCCTTCTCTTCGGCGAAGGTGGCTGCCGGGACCCTGACTTCGTCCACGCCGACGATCGCCGGCACCGTCAAGGCCGGGAACGTCCTGACCGTGAAGCGGGGCACCTGGACCTTGGACTCGTCCTTCAAATACCGCTGGCTGCGCAACGGCGTCCCGATCTCGGGAGCCTGGTATTCGACCTACAAGGTCCGGACCGCCGACAGGGGCACCAAGCTCACCGTCAGCGTCACCGGTTCCAAGATCGGCTACAAGACCGTCACCACGACCAGCAGCGTGTATTCCGCCGGCTAATCCGGGAGCATCCTTGACCGAGCCTTTGCGGTTGGGGCATTCTCGCTTTGTAGCCTGTCAGTCACGGTGGTCCCGTGAGTCTGACGCAGCGTATGTTCCTCGACGAGGACCAGGCCCAGTTCACTGTCCTCCCATCGGTATCCGTCCGGTGACTCCGCCGACCTGACGACCATCGGCGTGGCCTGGGGAGTGCCAACTGCCCGCACATAGGATCGGGGCATGAAAATAGATGCCGCGGCCGCTCCCGGTCACGCAGCTGGAGGGCCAGCCGAGCATCAATGACGTCCTGCTCGAGCTCGGCCAGGCGCGGGTGGTGCACCCTGCGCCGGGCACTGCCCACGAGCTGCACTTCTTCTAGCAAGCGAATACGTGCCGCTCAGGCAACGGCCCGGGCGACGATCCTGCTCATCAGGCCCAGGTATGCTGCGCCGATCCGCTCCACCGTGGCGCGCGCGTCGGCGTCGTCCACCCAGCCGAAGAGTGAGCCGCCAGCGTCGCGGACAGCAACGGCCAGCTCCCCGTAGCGCATGCCAAGGACAGGCGTCCGGCCGGTGGGGGGGCCTTCATGCCGGCCCGGAGGGTGGCGACCTCAGCTTTGAACCACGGCTACTGATTCGGACTGGCGGTGCAGGCGAGCATCACGAGCGACCGCATTGGAATTAACCCGATTCAATGGCGAGCTGAGGGCCAAACGCGAGGTAGTCAGGGCAGGCGGTCGCCTGCATGAAGCCGGCCCAGCGCTGGTCCTGGACTCCGGCTGCGTTGACCGCATACCCGTGACCAGTGGCGAGCTGCGACATCGCTTCAGGCCCCTGACCTGCGCAATCATTGTGGAACTGGTGCCTAAGCACTATGCTCGGCGACGGGGGAGCCGGGAACCGGCTCAAAGACTGGGGGAAAATTGAACAAGAAGACCATCCGCCTCGGCATGGCCGGGGCACTCGCTGCGCTCTCGCTTGCGGGCCTCGCCGTTCCGGCGCAGGCCGATGAGGAAATGTGGGCCACTCCGAACTCAGACTCCTGCGGCCCGGTGGTCGACTCAGTCAGGTTCTGCACGGCGCCGGACGGGCATCCGTACCCGGTGCAGGTCAACGGCGGTGCCGTCGCCGGCACGCAGCCCGGCATCAGCGGGGCCCTCCAGGTCGGCAGCACCCTGACCGTTGCTGACGGTGACTGGGACCCCGCCGCCGCGAAGCTCACGCATCAGTGGCTGCGCAACGATGTGCCGGTCCTGGGCGCCACCGGCCCCACGTATCTGCTCACCACGGCGGACCTCGGCAAGGGCATCCGGGTCAAGACCACGGCGGCAGCGCCGAGCTATGCAAAGACGACCCTGCAGTCCACCAAAACCGCCCCTGTCACGAACGCCGGCGGCACCGTCGCGTCTGTCGTGTATGCGGGGTATGTTGGTATCTATTCATTTAACACCCACCCGGATAGGCCCAGCCGCCTCGTGTCCGGTGGGGCGACTTTTAAGGGCGCTCCGGTCATCCACGAGCAGTTCCAGTGGTTCTGCGACGGCAAGCCCATCCCGGGTGCCACCGCGGAAATGTTCGACCCGAGGGGCTGCCGTTCAACGGGGCTATTCAGCGTCAGGGTCACGGGTCACGCGCCCGGGTTCAAGCCGGCCACCGTGACCTCTAAACAGCGAAAGGTTTCTGACTTCGATCCAGCCCCCGGCGCCGTGGTCACCGGCGGCACCGGCCTGGGGGACGTCCTCACCGCCGCTGATGATGTTCCCTGGACTTCCAGCCCGCGCCCGCACACCTACCAGTGGCTGCGCGACGGCGTCGCGATTTCCGGAGCCACCGCGCTGACCTACAAGATCACGGCCAAGGACCAGGGCCACACCCTTGTCCTGGAGTCCGGCATTTGGTACGACACCCACATCTACTCCAACCCGGTCGCCGTGCCGGCGGCCGGGGAGCTGAAGCAGCTGACGAACGTCACCAAGCCGGTCGTGACCGGGGACGCCGTGACCGGCTCTGTGATGAAGGTTTCGGCCGGCACCTGGTCCGCACCGGCCGACAAGCTGACATTCACCTACAACTGGCTCTCCTCGGCCGGGAAGGAACCGGCCAGCGGCCCGACGTTCACCCCGGACACGCCCCAAGTTGGCAAGACCCTCACCGTCGTCGTGACCGCGTCCGCCCCCGGCTACGAGACCGCCTGGGTACAAGTCACCGCACCCAAGCCCGTGACCGTGCGTGAGTCGACGCGGGCCATCAGCGGGACCCTGACCGTCGGGTCGAAGGTGACTTTGACTCCCGACCCCTGGTATGACCGGGCGGGGATCACCTCGGACGTAATGTGGCTGCGCGACGGCGCCCCGATCGCCGGGGCCTACGGCTGGAGTTACGTCCTGACGAAGGCCGACGCCGGCACGAAGCTCTCGATCAACGTGAACCCGACTGTCTCGGGCGGCAAGGGCCAGACGCTCAACGCTTCGTCGAGGGTGGCGGGGTTGCCCCTGACGTCGGCCACACCGACGATTGCAGGCACCGTCACGGCCGGGAACGTCCTGACCGTGAAGCGGGGCACCTGGACCTGGGGCACCGCCTTCACGTACCGCTGGCTGCGCAACGGCGTCCCGATCTCAGGAGCCACAGAGTCGACCTACAAGGTCCGGACCGCCGACAACGGCACCAAGCTCACCGTCCGCGTCACCGGCTCACGGTTCGGCTGCACCACCGTGTCGCGGACCAGCGGAGCGTACCTCGTCCGCTGACCAACGGCTTTCCCGGGCCCGCCGCATGCCCGCGTGGTCCGGGAGGCCAGGCTAGCCCGTCCCGGCTCCACACTGGCCTTACATGCTGCTGGCCTGACGTACTCGTAATCCGACACGACCCCGGTCGGCTCGCCTGTAGGCCTCCGGCCGGATCGTCCATGTATGCTCCAGGGCGACGCCAGGGCGGACGCTCACGCCCGCAAGACGAGGAGCAAAGTGACTGCCGCAGAGATCGGGACCCGGCCGACGTCGAACGTCACCTTGCACGTCGGTCCACCGGGGCCCGCCGTGGCCCGCGAGACCGCAGCGCTGCTCAACGAATCCCTCGGCTTCGGTTTCATCCAGCCGTCGGCTCTGGCGCAACTCACAGTCGAAGGCGGTGGAGTCCTCTTCCGCGCCCGCGGCCGGGACGGCGGGCTCCTGGGCGCGGCAACCGCCCGCGTCCTGGACCAAGCGTCCCACGCCGTACTGCAGGACCGCCTGCGTCTCACCGGGGTCGATGCCGGCCTGGGCGGGCGTCGGGTCGGGGAGCTGAAGTCCATCGTCGTCGCGCCCGCAGCCAGGGGGACGGGCGTCGGCTCGACCATGCTCGCGGCCAGCCTGGACTTTCTGAAGGCCCGCGGCTGCCGCGATGTCGTGTCCGCGTCCTGGGTCTCGGCCGATCCTGAGCACTCTTCCCTGGGGATGCTGGAACGGGCCGGTTTTGCGCAGGTGGCGACGATCCCCTGCTTCTGGGCGGACGACCAACAGGCAGCCGGCTACCTCTGCCCACTCTGCGGCGCCGGGTGCGTCTGCGTGGCCGTCATCCTGGTGCTCCCACTCGGAGGCAGGGCCAGCCGCGGCTAGAGCGCTTCCTTGGCCAGGGCCGCAGCGCCGGGAGGGGTTGTGCGGCCGAGCCGGTCGTCCAGTCTGACGCGCAGCCTGGCGCCGGCGACCAGAACCCGGTGATGCGAGAGGGCCGCCGAGCCGGTAACTTGCGCAGCGACGTTCTGCCCGCTGCCTGTGCTTTCACCGGCCCCGTACACGGACTCCCACGCGATGTCCAGAAGCTCAAGCTCCTCGTTGCGGGCCAACTCGCTGCGGGCGAGCACATCCAGCGCTGCCAACCCCAGGGCTTTGCTGTCCCCGTCCTCGCCCAGGGCACGGTCCAGCGCCCATTGGGTCCGTTTCCACCACTCGGCCCGGTCGTCGGCGACGGCCTTCTGGCGCAGAGTCCGCCAGGCCATGAACGCTCCCACGGCTGCCGCTACAAGTACAGCAACAGGGGCAAGCGCGGCAACGATCTGCCACCACTCGGCCGGACCCGCGTGGAGGAGGACTTCAACCGGAACCGGAGACGGGGCAGGTGTTGGCGGCATGCGACCAGCCTAAGCCGCGGCCCGGACAGTGAGGGATGCGGACGTCGCAGCGTCACGGGGCATGGTCCAGGCGATCAACCTGGACGGCGGCGGCTCAACAACAGCTGTTGCCGGAAGAACCGTCCTGAATGTTCCTTCGGGCGGTGCGGAACGGCCCGTCGGCGACGCGCTCCCCGTGTTGCCAACCCGCAAGGATGAGCCGGACAGCACGGACAAGTAGCGGCGGGTCTCTCTCCGAGTCTGACGGGAAGTCACAGCGAAGCGTACAGCCGGCCGAGTGAGGTCAGCCGGCCGTTCGTCTGATAGAGGGCAGACGGGCCCATGGCGGGGTCACCAGGATCCCTGGATTTCCAGGCAAACCGTTCGACGAAGGGCATCATGCGCATGCCGGCTACCGCAGCCTGCATGAAGTACGCGGTCTCGCGGGTCGTGTACTTGGAGGGGCGTGCCGGGGTTGCCTGCCAGTCCGCAACGGCAAATTCGGTAACCCAGACCGGCCTCCCATATCTGTGATGCAAGTACCAGACTCTTGCGAGGAAACTCTCTGGGTTCGGCGAGCCGTAGTGATGCATCGTCATGAAATCGATGCGGAGGTTCGCCTGCCGCGCCCTGGCCATGAAGTCGTCCAGCCACGGGCTCCTGACACCGACCGTGGCCGGAGATCCCAGACGCAGGCCGGTGGATTGAAGGTGGGGCCACAACCGGATGGCCTCATCAACGGACATGCTGGCCTGGCCTGGGTGGTCCGGCTCGTTGAAAGCGAGGAGGTGTTTAGTCCTCGTCTGGGGAAGTTGCCTGGCCACGTCGCCAAGGGCGTCCTTTCTGAGCAGAGAATTCGCGCTCCACACCATTGGGACAAAGGCCGGGTTGGTCGTGACGGTATACGCGGATCCCCAGGAGTAGTACCAGCTGGCGTTGAGACTCCGGATTTGTCTCAATGCCAGCGCATCATCTCCGCCGTGGGCTGCGCCTTTGAGAGCCCGGGAGGCAGAGATGGCCGTACGGGCAAGGGATGGTCTGGAGGGGGCCGGAACCGGCCCGGGGGGTGTGGCAGCGGAACTGGCCCCGGCCGCAGCCAGGGCAGCTGCCATTGCGGTGAGAAAAGTCCGGCGATCCATGGATTCCTTCTTCCGAAGCGAAGCGGGCCGATACCAATCCTCAACCGGATGTGACGAGAGTCACGCTACGCTAGTCTCTCTCCATTTGGAACAGCCGCAACGTGTCGCACTACCGGAGACCCCTGGTGCGGGCAAAAAGAGTTTTCATGAGATGGTGTGAACCTGCGTGAACGGCGCCGTGGCCGCGCCGGCGCAGCATTCCGCGCGGCAAGACCATCGTGCAATCCAGCGGCAAGGCAGCCGAATCCAGCGCAGGCATCCAAGACAGACATCCAGCGCAGACAAGGCCACCACCGATGAAGAACACCACCCCGATCGCCCTGGCCCTGCTGTCTGTTCTGCTGACCGCGGCCTGCTCCGCCTCCCCGAGCCCCGAGCCGTCCGCCGGGACCCCTGCGGCGGGCCTGCCGGCGTCGCTGCCCAAGCCTGACCCGGCCCAGCAGGAAGCCCTCCTGGCCGCGCTGGCCAAGATCAACCCCCGCCTGCCAGACGACCAGGCAATCGACAAGGCCCGCCGCCTGTGCGGCCGACTGCTGGGGCAATCGACGGCGGACCAGCTCATCGCTGCCGCAAAGACGGAGTTCAGCGGGGACGTCCCCGCCCTCCCGGACGAAGACGCCCAGCGGATCATCTCGGCGATCGGGGCCAACGGGTTCTGCCGCTAGCCTTGTTAACAACACGAGGAGAACTATGACCACCCTGAAAGAACGCCTGCACGCCGACGTCGTGAGCCACATGAAGGACCGCAACAAGGTTGCCCTGACCACCGTGCGCAACGTCCTGGGCGAGATCGAGACCCGGGAGAAATCGGGCAAGACGCCAATCGTGCTGGACGACGCACAGGTGACCGCACTCCTGCAAAAGGAAGCCGCCAAGCGCCGCGACACGGCCCGCATCTACACCGAGGCCGGCGAAGCCGAGCGCGCCGCGGCCGAGATCGCCGAGGCCGAGGTGATCGAGGCCTACCTGCCCAAGCCACTGACCGCGGCGGAAGTCGAGACGATCGTGGACGAGGCCATCGCGGCGCTCAAGGCCGACGGCGTCGAGCTGTCCATGCGTCAGCTGGGGGCAGTGATGAAGCCCGTCACCGCCACGGTGGCCGGACGTTTTGACGGCAAGGCCGTCAGCGAAATCGTCCGCAACCGTCTCGCGCAGCAGTGAGCCTGATCCGGCTGCACGACGTCAGCGTCCGCTTCGACAACACACAGATCCTCCGCGAGGCGTTCTTCCGTCTGGAGCCCGGGGACCGGGTGGGCCTGATCGGCAAGAACGGCTCCGGGAAGACCTCCATCCTCAAGCTCGTCCTGGACCAGGTCTCCCCGGACACCGGAACGGTCACCGTGGAGCAGGGAACCAGGGTGGGGTACTTCTCCCAGTTTTCCGAGCTCGACGGCGAGGCAACCATCCTTGCGGTCCTTGACGGACTGTTTGTCGAGATCAAGGCTGCCGAGGCCGAGCTGGCAGCCATCGACGCCGCCATTGCGGCTGACCCCGCCGAGGCGGAGCTGGACCGGCTGATCCGGCGCCAGGCCGAGCTGTTCGAGGACATGGACCGCCTCGACGGATGGGATTACAAGCGGCGCATCGACACGGTCCTGACCACTCTGGGGTTCAGCGACGCCCACCGCACGTGCGCGATCGACGAACTCTCCGGCGGGTGGCGCAACCGCGCCGCCCTGGCCAAGATCCTGTTGGAGGGCCCGGACGTCCTGCTGCTGGATGAACCCACCAACTACCTCGACGTGGCCGGTGTCGAATGGCTCGAAAACTGGTTCCGCGACTACCGCGGCGCCGCGATCATCGTCTCGCACGACAGGAAGTTCCTCGACGCGGTGGTCACCCGGATCATCGAAGTGGAAAACTTCCACCTGCACGAGTACCCCGGCAACTTCGCCGAGTACGTGGTCCAGAAGCAGTTCCGGCTCAAGACGCTCGAGGCCCAGTTCGTCCATGAGTCCGAGCTCCTGGCTTTTGAGGCGGAGGGCATCGCCGACCGCCGGGAGGCCGCCAAGGCCGCCAGCCGCGGGTTGGGGAACCAGCTGGCCAAGATCAAGAAAGCGCGGACACCACGTCCCGTGGACCAGATCGTCACCGAGATCTACGGCGGGCTGCACGTGAAGGATGTCCTCTGCAGGGTCGAAGGACTGGGCAAGTCATATGGCGACAAGGTCTTGTTCGAAGACCTGAGCTTTGAGATCCGCCGCGGCAACAGGATTGTGGTCCGGGGCTCCAACGGCAGCGGCAAGTCCACGCTGCTGAAAGTGCTGACCGGGGAGGAACCGGCGGATTCCGGTGAAGTGGTCTGGGCGAAGGGGCCGGGTTTTGTTTCCTACAACAAAATGCTGGAAGAGCTCGACGACGCCGACACCGTTTCGCACGCGGTGAACGCGCTGCCGGACAGCCTGGCCTTCAGCGCCACGAAGAAGTCCGTCAACAGGTTCCTCGCCATGTTCCAGTTCTCCGAAGCCGACCTCAAACAGAAGATCGGGAACCTCTCCGGCGGACAGAAAGCCCGCGTCGCCATGGCCCAGTGCCTGCTGTCCGGGGCCTCGGTGTTGCTGCTGGATGAGCCCACCAACCACCTGGACATGTCCAGTACCCAGGTGATGGAGCGGGCACTGCTCCACTTCCCCGGCGCGGTCGTCGTGGTCAGCCACGACCGCTTCTTCACCGAGAAGATCGCCACCCGTCAGCTGGTCTTCGGCACCGACGGCGCAGAACCCGGCGAGGTCGACGTACGCGCGGCCTAAGGACGTGGTGATTGCCCCGAGGCTCAGTGTTTGCTCAACATTGGCTCAGGATGTGGCCTGAGCGGCTAAAGGGCCGACAAGTGGTCGTTTCCGAGCGGTAGTGTGGCGCTGGCTGCCGACCGGGGGACGGCAGCGGTCTCTTATCCGCTTTGAAAGGAATCTCCCGTGGCAGGAATCATCGGCTGGCTCAGTGCTCTGGGCACCACAGGCAAGGCAGTAGTAGTGGCCTCCGTCGTCGTCACTGGCGGCGCCGGCGCAGCGGCGGCCACCGCGACCACCAATCTCCCGGCTGACCCGACGTCAACCATGACGGCGACCGGCACCGAAACCTCTGAGCCGGCCGGGTCGGCCGGGTCGGAGACTCCGGTAATGGGCGACCAGGAAGCCGCCGATCACGAATCGTCTGAATCGTCTGAACCGGGCGATCCGGCTGAATCGTCTGAACCGGGCGATCCGGCTGAGTCGGATGACCAGGAGGCGGACGATCAGGGCACAGAGGCGGACGCGGACGATCAGAACGCGGACGATCAGGGTGCGGAAGATCAGGGCGCGGAAGAGGTCGCGGACGACCAGAACGCGGACGATCAGGGTGCGGAAGATCAGGGCGCGGAAGAGGTCGCGGACGACCAGAACGCGGACGACCATGGCGCGGAAGAGGTCGCGGACGCTCAGGAGCCTGCTGCCCCGGCTCCGGCCCCCGCTGCTCCGGCCCCGGCGCCCGCCGAAGACGATGCGAAGGATTCGGCCGACGCGCCGGTAGCCGACGCGTCCCACGCATCGAACGGCAACAGCGGATGGGCACACCAAAACGCCGCTGAACACCGAGCCGCCGGCCAGGCCAAAGCCGCCGAGCACCGCGCGGCCAGCCAGGCCAAAGCCGCCGAGCACCGTGCCGCTCCGGCCGGTCTTGAAAGCGATCACGCCGCCAAGACCAGCAAGCGCGGCGACTCGGGCGGGCACGGCCACAGCAAGTAGCCCAATCGGCATGCAATGACGGGGCCCGGACCACTGGTCCTGGCCCCGTCGTCGTGACGGCACGAAAATGTTTCAGCGCGAAAGTGTTTCAGCGCGAAAGTGTCCAACGGTTCGGTCTCAGGCGCGCGGCGTTTCCGGGCCCGCGGGATAATGGAACCATGACCAATCAGCAGCAGGACCGCGACCCGTGGGAGGAGTTCGACAAGCTCCAGCCCGCCGGTCCGGACCGGGTTGCCGGGTACCCCGGTGGGAAACCGCAGGGCTTCGGCTTCCGCACGGGCGTCCGCAGCGCCAGGGTAGCCCTCGGATTTGCCGTCTACTCCCTGGCGCTGGGGAGCATTCTGGTCCTCACCGGAGCCATCGTTTTCATCGGCAGCGGGAAGTGGCTGCTGCTCGGGCTGATGGTGCTGATCGAGGTCGTGTTCGTCCTGGCGTTCCGACGGCTCATGGTCCAGGTCCGGAACCGCCGCGCCGCTGGCTAGAGCCAGCCTTTCTTCTTGAAGATGGCGTACATCAGCGCCGCCGTGCCGGCCATGAGCGTGATTGCCATCGGGTAGCCAAGCGTCCAGTGCAGCTCCGGCATGTTGTCGAAGTTCATGCCATACAGTCCGGCCACAAATGTCGGCGCGAAGAAGATCGCGGCCCACGACGAGATCTTCTTGACCTGCTCGTTTTGTTCCGCGCTGGCCTCGTTCTGGCGGTTGGCGGTCAGGGTTCCGTCCAGGGTGAGCGCATTCTGCAGCAGGTCACGGAACGAATCGGCGCGGGAAATCAGCCGCTCCACGTGGTCCTCGACGTCGCGCAGGCTGTGCTGCAGTTCGATGTCCACCCGGTACTTCTCGAAGCCCCGGCGGAGCTGTTGCATCATTGCCGGGAGCGGGTGGATGGCGCGCTGGAAATGGATGACTTCACGGGCGAGCTCGTAGATCCGCCGGGACACCAGGGGGTCGCCGCTGAAGAGCTGGTCCTCGATCTCGTCGATGTCGTTTTCCAGCCCGGCTACCACGGGACCGTAGTCATCCACCACCTGGTCCATGAGCGCGTACAGGACGGCCTCGGGCCCGTGGCGCAGCAGATCGGGCCGGCCCTCCATCCGGCGCCTGACCTGGCCCACGACTTTCGTCTCGGCGTGCCGGACGGTGACCACGAAGTTGCGCCCCGTGAAGACGTGGAGCTCGCCGAACTCCACGGTTTCGGTCTCGTCCAGGTACCTGGCGGGGCGGAGCACAGTGAACAGATTGTCGTCGTAGCGTTCCAGTTTGGGGCGCTGATGGGCAGAGATCGCGTCCTCCACCGCCAGCCCGTGCAGGTTGAATTCTGCCGCCACGGCCGCCATTTCCTCAGTGGTCGGCCGGTACAGGCCGATCCAGGCCATGCCCCCGTGCTCGGTCAGGGTCTCAAAAGTCTGCTCGAGGTTCCGCGGCTCGGCGCTGCGGATGCCGTCAACGTAGACGGCGTTGTCGATGATAGTCACCGGGACATTATCCTTTGTCCACCTGGAATTCGGCGCCCCCGGCCCGCCGCGACGCGGACCGGCCGGGGGCGAGCGCGTTGCCTTGGGCGAGCCGGCTGATCAGCGGCTCGGTCCGGTACGGGATATGGGTGTGCAGCGCCAGGACGGTCTCGGTGCGGATGACGCCTTTGATCCGAAGGATCGACCGGAGGGCCGCCTGGAGATTGTGCGTATCCGTCGCCACCACCCGGCACCAGACGTCGCCGCGCCCGGAGATCTCGTGGACTTCCAGAACCTGGGCGATCAGCCGCAGGGCCCCCACGACGCCGTCGAGTTCCCGGTGGTTGACCTCGATCGTCACGAAGGCGACGACGTCGTACCCCACCGCCTCCAGATCGATTTCACGGCCGCCGTCGTGCAGCACACCGGAGCGCAGCATGCGCCGCACGCGCGACTGGGCGGTGTTCCGGGCGATGCCCAGGGCGTCACTGAGCTCGCCGATCTGGATCCGCGGATCCCGGATCAGCTCCAGCAGGATCTTCAGGTCGGTGGGGTCCAGACTGTTCAAATCATCACTCCGGTTCACTTGAGCAGTCTGAGAATGACTGTTTTGCTCAATTTTGGCACAGAACTTGGCCATCCAGATCATTGGTATTGCATTCTGTAGGTACCAATCTTTTCGACCGGGCCGTCGGTGTTCCCCACAGGGAACGCATGCGGCCCGATTTCATGCAAGGGCACGGCCATGACAGTCTTTAGCGAACTCCGCATGCGCCCGGCCACAGCTGACCGCTGGGGCTGGGACGCTTCCACCACCGCACGGCTCGTGATGGCCGGGGTTGTGATCTTTACGCTGCTGGTCGGCGCGAATCTTGCGACGCCGCTGTACCCGCTGTTGCAGGCAAAACTCGGAATCACGGCGCTCGATGTCACGGTGGCGTTCTCGGCCTACGTCCTGGCCCTCGTGGCCACACTCGTCCTGGCCGGCCACTGGTCCGATCACATCGGCCGCCGCGCCGCCCTCGTACTGGCAGTGCTGGTGGGCCTGGCCGGCGGCTTTGTCTTCGCCACCGCGGGCAACCTCGTGGCGCTCTCCGCCGGGCGCGCCCTGCAGGGCGTCGCCGTAGCGCTCGCCACCGGGGCCAGCTCGGCTGCCCTGCGCGAGCTGCTGCCCAGCCGGCCGGAGTGGGCCTCACGGTTCACACTCCTGGCCTCCGCCGGCGGGGTGGCGGCCGGCCCCGCAATCGGCGGAATGCTGTCCCTCCTGCCGGGCCCGACGTCGACGCCGTACTACCTGCACTCCATCGTCCTCGCCGCCGTGCTGGTGCCCCTGTACCTGCTCAAGGCGCGGCCCGCCATCAGCCTGCACGCCGGTCCCCAGACCCTGCGGGTCCTGGCACCGCGGCGGCCCTCGGTCTCCAGCGACGCGCGCGGCGCCTTCTGGCTGGCGTCGTCCGTGGGCTTCCTGAGCTTCACCGTTTTTGGCTTCTGCCTCTCGCTCGCCCCCGGCTATTTCGCCCAGATTGTCCACGCCGATTCGCGACCGCTGATCGGCTTGCTGGCAGGGCTGACGCTGGGGTCCTCAGCCCTGAGCCAGCTGCTGGCCATCCGGGGACGATTTGCCGTGTCCGCCGGCCTGGCCGTCCTGGGCGTCTCCGTCCTGCTGATCGCCGCGGCCGCCGCCTGGAGCAGCCCGTGGCTGCTGATTCTGGCCAGTATCACTGCCGGCGTGGGGCAGGGCGTGGCCTTCCGGACCGTGTTCAACGATGTTGCCGGCCGGGTGGAGGCCGCGCGGCACGCCCAGATCATCAGCACCGTCTATGTGATCACGTACCTTGGCAGCGCCTTCCCGGTGATCGGATTGGGGCTCGCGGCCGGGATGGTCGGGCTGCAGAGCGCCGTCGCCGGTTTCGTCACGGTGTGCGCCGCCGCCGCGCTGACGCTGGCGGCCGTTACGCTGCGAAGCGCACTGCGCCGGGGCTAACTGCGCAGGGTCTAATTGCGCCGGCCCTAACTGCGTCGGCCGGGCCCGTTAGGGCAGCGGGCCGTGGTTGCCCTGGATGTGGTCGAAGACCAGCGTGGTTTCGGTGTGGCCCACCACGGGGTCGGTGGCCAGGTTGTCCAGAACCCAGTCCCGGAGGTCCTCGGTGGTGGCGACGGCGATGTGCAGCAGGTAGTCCACTGACCCGGACGTGTGGAAGGTCGAGAGCACTGCCGGCAGTTTGGGCACCCGGGCAGTGAAACGGTCGATCTGCTCGCGGTCATGGGCCCGGAGCCGAACCGCAATGAGGGCCTGGACCGAACGCCCGATCGCGGACAGGCTCAGATTGGCCTCGAAGCCCTCGATGATGCCGCGCTCGGACAGGGCGCGGGTGCGCATCAGCGCGGTCGACGGCGCGATCCCCACGAGCTCTGCCAGCTGTTTGTTCGAGATGCGGGCGTCCGCGACGAGGGCAGCGAGCAGGCGCTCGTCGATCGCGTCCAGCGGCTCGCTGGCTCCCGGCCGAACATTCTTCGCGGTGCTGCTCACGGATCCTCCTAGTAGTGTTCTCCGTTCATCATAAACGGCGTTATCCGACAGTTCCATTCAGAACCTCTACAAAAGCGCGAATTATTGCCAGATACTTGCGGAATTCAATGGTGAATATTCGTAAGGAGCAAGGGTGCTTTCTCAAGATTCATTGGCGGTCCACGCAGGCCGGAGCGGGCTCACGGAAGTGGGCGTCCACGCGGTGCCCATCGATCTGTCCACGACGGCGCCCCTGCCGTCCGTGCACGACGGAGGCCTTGCCTACGAGCACATGGCCACCGGCGGCTCACATGTGGAGGGGCAAAGCACGGTCTACCAGCGGCTGTGGAACCCCACGGTGGCACGCTTCGAAGAAGGCGTCGCTGTCCTGGAAGGCACGCCCGAGTCTGTCGCCTTTGCCACCGGAATGGC
Organism: Arthrobacter sp. 05N33_2; assembly: GCF_056397425.1. Taxonomy (NCBI): domain Bacteria; kingdom Bacillati; phylum Actinomycetota; class Actinomycetes; order Micrococcales; family Micrococcaceae; genus Arthrobacter; species Arthrobacter sp. 05N33_2. The sequence continues at coordinate 20,606 of NZ_JBFTNJ010000006.1, read as the reverse complement.
GGCGCTGAGCGCCGTGCTCCTCGCGGTTGTGGCCGCGGGCAAGAAGCACGTTGTCGCCGTGCGCCCGCTGTACGGCGGCAGCGACTACCTTTTGGCCTCCGGCGTCCTTGGCAACGAGGTCACCTTCACGACGCCGGAGGGCGTCGGCGCCGCCCTCCGGCCGGACACCGGCCTGGTGATCCTCGAGACGCCGGCCAACCCGACCCTCGAGCTGGTGGACATCGCCCGCGTGGCAGCCGCCGCCGACGGTGTGCCGCTCCTGGTGGACAACACCTTCGCCAGCCCGGTACTGCAGCAACCCTTCAAGCACGGCGCGGCCATGGTGCTGCACAGCGCCACGAAGTTCCTGGGCGGCCACGGGGACGCTATGGGCGGCGTGGTGGCCGCAGGCTCTGAATGGGCAGTGCGCCTGCGCCAGATCCGGGCCGTGACCGGCGGCATCCTGACCCCGTGGCCGGCGTACCTGCTGCACCGCGGGCTGGCAACGCTCCCGGTCCGGGTCCGCGCCCAGCAGGCCGGCGCCGAAAAAATCGCGGTTGCCCTGGCAGGGCACGGGCTCGTGAGGCGGGTTTACTACCCGGGACTGGCCGAATGCGACCCGCAGGGCCTGGTGGGCACACAGATGTCCGGGCCGGGATCGCTCATGGCCTTCGAACTCGCCAGCGCCGAGCACGCCGAGCGGATCCCGGCCGCCGTCGGCATGATCACCCACGCCGTGTCCCTCGGCGGGATTGATACCCTCATCCAGCACCCGGCCGGCCTGACCCACCGGCCGGTCGAAGCCGCGGCCAAGCCGCACCCGAACCTGCTGCGGATCTCGGTGGGGCTGGAGGACCCGGCCGACATCGTCGCCGACCTCGTGCAGGCGATCGAGGCAACGCAGTAGCCCGAGGGTCCGGTGCCTAGCCCGATGCCGTGACCCTGCCGGCGGCCGCGGTGCCGGTTGCGGGCACCGGCGCGGGATGCGCGACGGCGGTGATTGCCGCCGTCGCGCCGGCCAGTCCGATGACCGTCAGCGCAAGGGCCGTCCAGCCGAACCGCTGGAAGACCAGGCCGCCGGCCCAGCCAAGCACGCTGGAGCCGAGGTAGTAGGCAAGGTTGTACAGCGAGGCGGCCTGCGCCCGGCCCGTCGTGGCGATCAGCCCGGTCCAGCCGGATCCGATGCTGTGTGCCGCGAAGAAGCCGCCCGTGAACAGCAGCAATCCCGCCAGGATCGCGGCCAGCTGTTCCGTGAGCGTCAGGGCCAGGCCGCCTGCCATCAGTGCGGTGCCGGCGATCAGGACGGTGCGCCGGCCGAACCGCGACGTCAGGCCCGCTGCCCAGCGCGCCGAGACGGTTCCGGAGAGGTAGGCCAGGAAGATCAGGCTGATCGCGGTGGCGGGCAGGCTGAACGGCTCCCCTGACAGCCGGAATCCGAGGTAGTTGTAGACGGCCACGAAACCGCCCATGAGCAGGAATGCCTGGACGTACAGGGCCAGGAGCCGGGGATTGCGGCCATGGCCGGCCAGCGTGCGAAAGGCCCCGCGGAAGCCGCCCGCGGCCGCGGCGGTGAAGCCCTTGGCCCGGGGCACCAGAACAAGGAACAGGACTGCCGCTCCGCTAGCCAGAACGGAGACCGCCAGGGCCGCGGCCCGCCAGCCCCACAGTTCACCCGCGGGTCCGGCGACCAGCCGGCCGGCCAGGCCGCCCAGGGTGGTCCCGGCGACATAGCTCCCGGCGGCGACGGCGGCGTGGGCCTTGTTGACCTCCTCGTTGAGATACGCGATCGCGATCGCCGGGATGCCGCCGAGGGCCATTCCCTCCAGCATCCGCAGGCACAGCAGCACGGGGAAGCTGGGGGCCAGGGGGACCAGCAGGCCCAGGACGGTGGCCGCTGAGATGCCCCACATCATTGCCCGGACCCGGCCGATCCGGTCGGCCAGGAAGGACCAGGGGAGCACCGTCAGGGCCAGCCCTACCGTTGCCAGGGAGATGGTCAGCGCGGCCTCGGCGGCCGAGACGCGAAGATCCGCCGCCAGGAGCGGGAGCACCGCCTGGGTGGAGTAGAGCTGGGCGAAGGTTGCGACGCCGGCAAAGGCAAGCCCGGCGAGGATCCGGCGGTAGGCCGTGGAGCCCTTCGGATGGCCAGCCCATGCGGCAGCGTTGGCTGCAGGATCAGCTGCGAGATTGGCTGCGTCCTTGGCCGCGGGGCGTGGGCCGGTGCCGGTGGGTGCGGAAATGCGTGGCATGCCTTCAGGCTAAAGCCTGCCCGAGGGATGCTTCCAATGCATGATTTCCATATAATAGATAGCAAATATGGATCACTCTGCTGGAGGGGAATATGGACGTCGAACACAGGCAGCTCGTGCAGCTGCTGCCCCTGCTGCCGATGCTGGCGGAACTGGGGCGGACGGAGCACATTACCGAGACGGCCGAGCTCCTGGGCCTGCCGCAGTCGACCGTGAGCCGTGCCATTGCGCGGGCCAGCGCCATCGTGGGGACGGAGCTGCTGATCCGGGACGGCCGGGGCGTGCGGTTGACGCCCGCGGCGAAGGCGCTCATGCCCCACATCGAGGCTGCCCTGGCCGAATTCCAGACGGGGCTGGACAGCGTCAGGCACGAGTCGGAGGTGGTCCGCGGCCGGATCGCCGTGTCGTTCCAGCACACCTTCGGCGAGGCAATGCTGCCGCTGCTCATCAGTGCGTTCCGGAGCAGGCACCCGCAGACTGCCTTTGACCTCAGCCAGGGTGCACGGGACGGCTGCCTCGCGGAACTGGCCGCGGGCTCCGCCGACGTGGCGCTCACGGCACCCGTTGCCACACCCAGCAAGCGAATCGGTTCGGCCGCGCTGTACCGCGAACCGTTGCGCCTGGTGGTCCACCACCGGCATGCCCTGGCCGGCCGCCGTCGGGCCAAGATTGCCGAGATTCGGCAGGAGCCCTTCGTGGCGATGGGGTCCGGCTACGGCATGCGCTCGCTGACCGACGCGTTGTTCCGGGAGGCGGGGTTCCGCCCGCGCATTGCCTTCGAGAGCCAGGACTCGCACACCGTCCGCGGCCTCGTCTCGGCCGGGCTCGGCGTCAGCATTCTGCCGCCCGGCGGCTCCGCACCCGGCAGAGCCGCACAAAACAGCCACCACCCGTCGCGGGGCACCGAAGCCGACGACGGCGGGCCGGGCTGGGTGGAGATTCCCCTGGATTCAGTCCTGGCGTTCCGTGAGATCGGCCTCGCGTGGCGGGAGCCGGTTTCGCGGAATGCCGTGGCCGATGCCGAGTCCGATCCCGTGCGCTTGTTCCGCGAATTCGTGCTCCGCGACGGTCCGGCGCTCCTGGCAGGCTTCGTGCGCGAACGCTCGGCAGGCTGAGCCGGGCAGACGGGTGTGCCGGGGCCGGTGCGCTCAGGCCGGAACGCTCAGGTCGCCGGTGGGCCCCGAGGTCGCCGTAAGGTGACGGCGGTTTGGCACGTTTCCGGCGACTTCGGAGTTCGGCCAGGTCCGGCCGGATTCCGATGGTGGGGGTCGGCCGGGGTCGGCGGGGGGTCGGCGGGGGTCAGCGGCCGGCGAGCAGCCCTTGCACGACGCCGGCCACGGGTCCGGTTTGTGCCTTCTGCCAGCCCGTGCCCGCCCACAGGTTCAGGCGTTCCGCGTCGCCGGCTGCGGTGGCCGCGGCCCGGATGGGCGCGGTGAGGTGGTGGACGGCAGGGTAGGCCTCCGGCGCCTCGGGGTGGTCGCGGACGAATTCGTTCTCCAGGGCCCGGGCCTGCCGGCCGGTGAAGGCGCGTGTCAGCCGGGTTCGGGTGAAGTGCGGATCGGCCAGGGCATCTTTGTGCAGCTGCTTGGCGCCGCTTTGGTCAGTGCGGAGAAATGCGGTGCCGAGCTGGGCTGCGACGGCCCCGGCACGCAGCACGGCGTCCAGCCCGGCCGCATCCATGATGCCGCCCGCAGCCACCAGCGGAAGGTCGACGGCGGACCGCACCTCGGCGAGCAGCTCCGCCGTCGTGCCGCCCGGCTGCGCAGTTGTGCCGCCCGGCTCCGCCGCGTCAGCCGGTTGCGGCTCCGGGGCCGGAAGGAACGCCGCGCTGTGTCCGCCGGCGCTCGCGTGCTGCACGACGAGGGCGTCCACGCCTTGCCCTGCCGCCTGCACGGCCTCGGCCGCGGTAGTGACAGTGGCCAGCACCGCCGACCCCGCCCGCTGCAGGGCCCGAACGACGTCCGGGCCGGGCAGCCCGAAGGCGAAACTGACCAGCTTCACGGGCTCTGAGAGCAGGGCATCGATCTTTCCCTGCCATTCGTCGTCGTCGTCGAGCCGCAACTGCGGAAGCTCGACGCCGTAGCGCCGGGCGTCGGGGCGCAGCTGCTGCCGGTAGTCCTCGAGTTCCGCCAGCACCGCCGCGGAGGGCGGCAGCTGGGCCGGATCCGGGACAAACACATTCATGCCGAACCGGGCGCCGGACTCCCGGATGGTGCTGATTTCCGCCTGCATGGCCGCCACGCTCTTGTAGCCGGCCGCGAGGAAGCCCAGCCCGCCGGCCCGGTGTACGGCTTCGACGAAGGCCGGTGTGGAGGTGCCGCCGGCCATGGGCGCCGCGATGACGGGTGTGCCGAAAAGATCGTGGGGCATTGCGGGCTCCTTGCAGCGATTCAGTAACCTGTTCCAGTGACTAACACTGATATGCCGCCGGCTGCGGACTCCGTTCCATCTTCCACCACGCCATCTGCCACGGCGAGGACAGGTGCCGTGATCGGACTGGACATCGGCGGCACCAAAACCCGGGGCGTCAGGTTCGAGGACGGCGCGCCGGTTGCCGATGAATCGGTGGGCAGCTCCAATGTCCAGAACGTCAGCCCCGAGGAAGCCGCCTTCAACCTCGCGGAACTCTTCGCCAGGATCGGCGGGGGAGACGTCGCCCAGGTCTACGCCGGAGCCGGCGGCATCGACACCGATGACGACGCCGCGGCGCTCGCGGCACTGATTGCCCCGCACGTGCCCGGTGCCCGGATCACGGTGGTCCACGACTCCCGGCTGCTGCTTGCCGCAGGCGGCGCCAGCACCGGCGTCGCCGTCATCGCCGGCACCGGATCGGCCGCGTGGGGCAAGAACGGCCGCGGCGAGGAAGCACGGGCCGGTGGCTGGGGCTACCTGCTCGGCGACGAGGGCAGCGGCTACTGGCTGGGCCGGGAGGCAGTCCGCCACAGCCTGCGCCGGATGAACCAGGGGCTGGAACCCGACGAACTCTCCACTGCCCTGCTGGCATCCTGCGGGGTGGATGACCCGAACAAGCTGATCGCCATGTTCCACTCGCCCGAGACCGGGCGCCGGTTCTGGGCCCAGCAGGCCCGTCTCGTGGTGGAGGCTGCAGACGCCGGGCATGCGCCTAGCCGGGCCCTCATGGAGCAGGCCGGGCGCGACCTCGCCGACCTCGCCGCGCAGACCGTCCGGCAGCTCGGCATCGAGGGCCCCGTCATCCTGGGCGGCGGACTCGGCATGAACGTGCCGGGGCTCCAGGAGTCGTTCCGCACGGCACTGGCCGCCGCGGGGATCACCGATGTCCGGGTCCTGGCGCAGGAGCCGGTGTTCGGGGTGCTGCAGCTGGTGGCGGAACAGGAGTAGGCGGAGGCAATCCTCCGGCCACTACGCTGGGGGGATGAGCATGCAATTCGACACCCGGCCCGCCGCCTACGCCGTCATCATCCGCGATGCCGGGATCCTCCTGGCGTACTGGAAGCAGGACGGCCGCGAGGGCTGGACGCTGCCCGGCGGCGGCCTGGACCTGGCCGAACACCCGGTGGACGGGTGCCGACGCGAGATTCACGAGGAAACCGGTTACGACGCCGAGGTCGGCGCCATGCTGGGGATCGACGTCGGGCACTGGCCGTCCGAAGTCCGGCTCGACGGCGGCGTACGGGACTTCCAGTCGCTCCGGCTGGTCTACGAGGCGACGATCACGGGCGGGGAACTGCGTCACGAAGTGAACGGCAGCACCACCCACGCGGCCTGGATTCCGCTGGATGAGGTGGCGCAGCTAAACCGGGTCTCGCTCGTGGATGCCGGGCTGCGTCTGTACCGTGAGCGGCCGCTGAACGGAAAACTTTCCGGCTAAACCGCTGGCCAGGCACGGGCACCATGGCTATCCTGTAGAAACCGCCGGCCGCAGCAGGCCGGCAATCGACGGGGAGGTGGAAGCAATGAATGCGATATTTCTGAGCGCGCAGCGCACCGATACAAGCCATGTCATTACTCCTGCCCCGTCCCACGGCGCAGCCTAGCCATCGAGCGCTAGTCTCCGCGCGCGGCATCCAAACCGCCGCAGCCCGCAATGCGCCGCACCACGGGGCCCCACCAAAGGGTTTTCGTTGACCATTCATCCTGCATCCCGGGGCGCCGGCAGCGCCCTCATTGCCAATTCATCCGAACCTCATTCATCTGTGCCTCGTACGGCCGTGCCTCATACGGCCGTGCCCTCCGATGAGGCTGGCCCCGAAGGTCCTGTCCTCTACGGCTACACGGCCGGCGTCGCCGAGCGGTTCGCGGCCCAGCCGGTGCCGGGCGGCGACCGCCCTGGCCGCGTCATCCGGGTGGACCGCAACCTCGTCCTCGTGGCCGAGGGCGGCGGAACCGCCCACCTGCCCTACCCGCGCGGCGGGGAGCTTCCCGCCACCGGGGACTGGGTCTGGCTGGGTCCGAACGCGGCGGGGGAGCCCGCCATCGTGGGCATCCTGCCCCGCCACTCGGAGCTGAGCCGCAAGCGTGCCTTCGAGGCCTCGTCCGAGGCGCAGGTCCTTGGCGCCAACATGGACGTCGTCGGGATCGTCGTTCCGGTGGATCGTCCGCTCACGCACAACCGGCTCGAACGGACCCTGGTTGCGGCGTGGGACTCCGGTGCCACGCCGCTCGTGATCATCACCAAGGCGGACATCGCGGACCTCGCGGACGACGTCGTGGCGACGGTCGTGCGCCAGGCAGCCGGTGTCGACGTCGTCACCACCTCTGCCGAGAACGGCGATGGCCTCGACGAAGTGCTGGGCCATCTGCCGCCCGGCGGCACGCTGGTGCTGCTGGGGCCCTCTGGCGCCGGAAAATCCACGCTCGTCAATGCCCTCGCCGGCGTCCGGGCCCAGGAGACGGGGGCAGTGCGGGCGGGCGACGGCAAGGGCAGGCACACCACCACGTCCCGCGCGCTCGTTCCCCTGCCCGGCGGCGCCGTCCTGATGGACACGCCGGGGGTGCGCGGCTTCGGGGTCTTCGACGCCGAGGGAGGAATGGAGGAGATGTTCGGCGACCTCGAAGAGCTCTTCGAGCACTGCCGCTTCTCGGACTGCGCGCACGGCCGGGAACCCGGCTGTGCTGTGCAGGCCGCGCTCGCCGACGGCGTACTGGAGGACCGCCGGTGGGCCAGCTACCTGAAGCTGCAACGCGAACTCGCCGCCCTGGCGCGCCGCCACGACGCGGCCGCGCGGCGCGCCTACCAGCGGGAATGGCACCAGAAGATCGTCGTAGCGGGCAAGAGCCAGCGGTCAGCCGAACGGGACAACCACGAGAACGCGCACGGCGGCGGAAAGAGCCGCCAGGACGGAAATAGCAGAAACACCAGTGGCGCGAAGGGTGCGCGGCGGCCCCGCTGAAGCACACCGCCGGGTGAGACAAGGGCCGCGGTGGCGCGCCGGAAGGATTTCCGGCGCGCCACCCATCCAAAATCGTTGTGCTTCCGAAGCCTTACGGGAGCCCCGCGCCGCTGACATAGTCCGGGGTGCTGGTTAGTCTATGAGCTAACTGCTTTATGGCCAGCACACTGACGAAACCGTGCGCTGGCCCGACCAATGTTGCCGCCAACAGTTAGGTAAGCCCGGAAATGGCCGAAGCCATGATCGAGTTCCAGAACGTCACCAAGCAGTACCAGGGCGGTCAGGCCGCCGTTGACGGGCTGACCATGTCCATCGATAAGGGCGCCATCACTGTCTTCGTCGGACCCTCCGGCTGCGGTAAGACCACGTCCCTGCGGATGATCAACCGCATGGTGGAGCCCACGTCCGGCGTCATCACCGTGGACGGGGCCGATGTCACTTCAGTCCCTGCCGCGCAGCTGCGGCGGTCCATGGGCTACGTCATGCAGTCCTCCGGGTTGATGCCGCACCGCTCCGTGCTGGACAACATCGCCACCGTTCCCCGGCTTAACGGCGTGTCCAAAGCCGACGCCCGCAAGCGCGCCCAGGAACTGCTCGACGTCGTCGGGCTGGCCTCCTCGCTCGGCAAGCGGTACCCGTCCCAGCTCTCGGGCGGACAGCAGCAGCGCGTGGGCGTGGCCCGGGCACTCGCGGCCGATCCTCCGGTGCTGCTCATGGACGAGCCCTTCAGCGCCGTGGACCCGGTGGTCCGCGACGAACTCCAGAAGGAGCTCCTCCGGCTCCAGCATGACCTGGCCAAGACGATCGTCTTCGTCACCCACGACATCGACGAGGCCACCGTCCTGGGCGACAAAGTGGCCGTGTTTGCCGTCGGCGGCAAGCTGGCGCAGTACGCCGCGCCGGCGGAGATCCTGCGGGCCCCGGCGAACGAGTTCGTGGCCTCCTTCGTGGGCCGTGACCGCGGGTTCCGGCACCTTGCGTTCAGCCCCTCGGACGGTGTCACCATCCACCCCGTCCCCACTCTCACGCCCGATCAGCTCAGGGGTGAGGGCAGCTCCGATGAATGGCAGCTGGTGGTCGACGACGCTCTCCGGCCCCTGGGCTGGGCCGGGCCCCGCAGCGCCACCGGAACCGCCCCGGCGATGGTTCCCGGAGGCTCCCTGTTCCGGAAGGGGGACACGCTCCGCCGGGCACTGGACGCGGCCCTGTCCTCACCCTCGGGCCTCGGCGTCGCCGTGGACGACGACGGCCGGGTGGCCGGAGTAATCGGAGCCGCCGAAGTCCTCGCCGTCATCGAGTCAGACCGCAACGTCCGGCACGGAGGGCTCTGATGGAGTGGTTCCTGGCCAACAGGGCCGAAGTCTTCAGCCTCGCCGGCCAGCACCTCATCCTGGCCATCCTGCCGATGGTGTTCGGGGTCCTCATAGCCGTTCCGCTGGCCCAGCTCGCCCGGCAGAGCCGCGCGCTCCGGTCCTTGGTGCTCACCGGGTCCTCGCTGCTGTACACGATCCCCTCGCTGGCGCTTTTCATCATCCTGCCGACCATCCTCGGAACCCGGATCCTGGATCCGGTCAACGTGGTGGTGGCCCTGACCATCTACGCCATCGCCCTGCTGGTGCGCGCCACGCTGGATGCCTTCGACTCGGTGGACGAGGACCTACGGCAGGCCGCCGTCGCCATGGGCTTCAAACCCTTCGCCCGCTTCATGCAGATCGACCTGCCGCTGTCCTTGCCGGTGCTGTTCGCCGGGCTGCGCGTGGTCTCGGTCAGCAATATCTCGCTGGTCAGCGTCGCGGCACTGCTCGGCATCGGCAACCTCGGAATGCTCTTCACCTCCGGCCTCCAGCGTGACTTCGTCACCGAAGTGGTGGTGGGCATCATCGCCATCCTTCTCCTGGCTCTGCTGATGGACGCCGTCCTGGTGCTGCTTGAACGGCTGCTGACGCCCTGGACCCGGGCCGCGGCGGCCACGGGTGGCAGCACCGGTTCGGGCGCGGGCCCGGACAGGACTGGCCCCGCCGCGGCGGCGATGCGGTTTTCGCGTCCCAAGACCGGAGGGGGAAACGCGTGAATAACGTCGTCACGGACACCTTTGCCTGGCTCAGCGACCCGGAGAACTGGTCCGGCAGCGCCGGAATCCCGGTGCGCCTGGCCGAACACCTGTTCTACACGGGCCTGGTGATGGTGATCGCCATCGCCATCGCCGTCCCGATCGGCCTGTTCGTCGGGCATACCGGCCGCGGGCGGGTTGCGATCGTGTCAGTCGCGGGCGCGCTGCGCGCCCTGCCCACCCTCGGCTTGCTCACCTTGTTCGTCCTGCTCGCCGGCATCGGGCTGATGCCGCCGATCTGGGCTCTCGTGATCCTGACCGTGCCGCCGCTGCTCGCCGGCACCTACGCCGGAATCTCCAGCGTCGACCGCAACGTGGTGGATGCCGCCCGCGCCATGGGCATGACCGAGTGGCAGGTCCTGTTCCGGGCGGAATTCCCGAACGCGCTGCCGGTGATGTACGGCGGGTTCCGGACCGGGGTGCTCCAGGTGATCGCCACCGTTTCCGTGGTCGCCTACATCAACCTGGGCGGCCTGGGCCGTTACCTGTTCGACGGGCTCGTGCTCTCCGACTTCCCGCAAATGCTGGGAGGCTCGCTGCTGATCGCCGCCCTTGCCATCAGCGTCGACCTTATCCTTGCCCTTATTCAGAGGCTGTTCCTGTCACGGGGCGCCTCATCCAAGCCGAACCGCAGCCAGCAGGCTGCGGTTGATCTCACAGACCCCGTGATCGCGGAGACTGTTGTTCAAGGAGGTACGTCATGAAGGAATCCCGCCAACGAGGCCTTGGCCGGCGCGCATTCGGCGGCCTGGCCGTCGGCGTCGGCCTGGCCATGGCCCTGTCCGCCTGCGGAGGCTCATCAAACCCGCTGAGCTCGGCCCCGGCCAGCAGCGGTGCCGCCTCCGGTTCCGGCGGTGCCCTGGTGATCGGGTCGGCTGATTTCCCCGAGAGCCAGATCCTGGCCGAGGTCTACGCCGGTGCCCTGAACGCCGCGGGCGTCACCGCCAGCACCAAGCCGAACATCGGCTCGCGCGAGGTCTACATCAAAGCAGTCCAGGACGGCTCGGTGGACGTTGTTCCCGACTACAGCGGCAACCTGCTGCTGTATGTAAACAAGGACGCCACCGAGGTCTCCGCCGAAGACATCGCGAAGGCACTCCCGACCAAGCTCCCGCAGGGCCTGGCCGTGCTCGATGCCTCCAAGGCTGAGGACAAGGACGCCATGGTGGTCACCAAGGCCACGGCCGAGAAGCACCAGCTGAAGTCCATCGAAGACATGGCGAAGGTCTGCGGCGATCTCGTCATCGGCGCCCCGGCGACCTTCGCCGAGCGCGCCTACGGCCTGCCGGGCCTGGCGAAGAACTACAACTGTGTGCCCAAGAAACTCGAGCCGTTCAGCGACGGCGGCGGCGCCGTCACGCTCAAGGCGCTGCTCTCGGACCAGGTCCAGGTCGCCGACATCTACACCACCACCCCGTCCATCCCGGACAACGACCTCGTGGTGCTGGAGGATCCGAAGAACAACTTCATCGCCCAGCAGGTGCTGCCGCTGTACAACTCGGCCAAGATGACGGACAAGGCAAAGGAAACGCTCAACGCGGTGTCCAAGGTCCTCACCACGGAAGACCTCATCAACCTCAACCGTGCCGTGAGCGGCAGCCAGAAGCAGAACCCGAAAGATGCCGCCGACGCGTGGCTGAAGGAAAAGGGCCTCGCCCAGCAGTAGGCCACTGGCGACCCTGCGACGCCGGTGTCCGGGCTTACAGCCCGGGCACCGGCGTCGTTGTTGTTACTGCGGCGCCCGTGTGTGAGTCATGTCTCAGCGGAAGTACATCCTCCATATGGCATATTTGATGAATGGCAGAATTCAAGCAGTCCACCAAGCTTCATAATGTCCTTTACGACATCCGTGGACCGATTCTTCAGGCCGCCCAGCAGATGGAGGCGGAGGGTCATCGCATCCTCAAACTGAACATCGGAAACCCGGCCCCGTTCGGGTTTGAAGCGCCGGACGCGATCCTGGTGGACATGATCCGCCACCTGCCGCATGCCCAGGGCTACAGCGACTCGCGCGGCATTTTTTCGGCCCGCACCGCCGTGTCGCAGTACTACCAGACCCGCGGGATCCAGAACATCCACGTGGATGACATCTACCTCGGCAACGGCGTCAGCGAACTGATCACAATGTCGCTCATGGCCCTGCTCGACGACGGCGATGAGGTCCTCATCCCCACCCCGGACTACCCGCTGTGGACGGCCTCGGTTGCCCTGGCCGGCGGGAAACCCGTGCACTACCTCTGCGACGAGGAATCCGGCTGGCAGCCCGACCTCGAGGACATGGAAGCGAAGATCACGCCGCGCACCAAGGGCATCGTGGTCATCAACCCGAACAACCCGACAGGTGCGGTGTACCCGAAGGCGACGCTGAAGAAGATCGTTGCCCTCGCGGAGAAACACGGCCTGGTGCTCTTCGCCGACGAGATCTACGAGAAGATCCTCTACGAAGACGCGGTACACGTAAACCTCGCCTCGCTCACCGGCGACGATGTCCTGTGCCTGACCTTCAGCGGGCTCTCCAAGGCCTACCGGGTCTGCGGCTTCCGGGCCGGCTGGATGGCCATCTCCGGGCCGAAAAAGGCCGCCGCGGACTACCTCGAGGGCATCAACCTGCTGGCCAACATGCGCCTCTGCGCCAATGTGCCGGCCCAGCACGCCATCCAGACCGCCCTCGGCGGCTACCAGAGCATCAACGACCTCATCCTGCCCGGCGGGCGCCTCCTGGAACAGCGGAACAAGGCCTATGACATGCTCAACGCCATCCCGGGCGTCAGCACGCAGCAGGCGCGCGGGGCCATGTATCTGTTCCCGAAGCTGGACCCCGAGGTCTACCACATCCGCGACGACGAGAAATTTGTCCTGGACCTGCTCCGCGAGCAGAAGATTCTCCTGTCCCACGGAAGGGCGTTCAACTGGGTCCGGCCGGACCACTTCCGGATGGTGACGCTGCCGAACGTCAAGGACCTCGAGGAAGCAATCAACCGCATGGCGGACTTCCTGAGCCGGTATAAGGGGAACTAGGCTTCGGTCAGCAGCGGAGCTCGGGAACTCGCCCGCGCAGCGGCTGCACGAAACTGGAAAGAGGCTTTCCATGACAGATGCTGTGATGTTCGAGCGGCACCCCGCCGAGACGCTGCTGGTCGGAAAAAAATTCAAGCTGAAGGACTGCGACCCGGACTCCACCCCGGGCTACCCGGGCGGGAAATCCGACGGCGAGGCGCTCCTGGCAGAGCTCGATGGCAAGCTGACCACCCTGCAGGAGCAGCTTTTCGCCGAATCCCGGTTCGGCGGCACCAAGCGCATCCTGCTGGTCCTGCAGGCGATGGATACCGCAGGCAAGGGCGGGATCGTCAACCATGTCATGGGCCAGATGGACCCGCAGGGTGTCCAGCTCAAGTCCTTCAAGGCGCCGACCCCGGAGGAGAAATCCTACGATTTCCTCTGGCGGATCGAGAAGGCAGTGCCGGGGGCCGGCATGGTGGGCGTCTTTGACCGCTCGCATTACGAGGACGTCCTGATTCACCGGGTCCACCGCTGGGCAAGTCCCGAGGAACTGGAGCGGCGCTACAAGGCCATCAACGAATTCGAGGCAAGGCAGGCGGCAGCCGGGACCACGGTGGTCAAGGTCATGCTCAACATCAGCCGGGACGAGCAGAAGGACCGGCTGCTCGCCAGGCTGGATGACGAAACCAAGGTGTGGAAGTACAGCAGCACCGACCTCAAGGAGCGCGCCTTCTGGAACGACTACATGGATGCGTACCAGGAGGCGTTCGAGAAGACGGCCACTGACATCGCGCCCTGGTACGTCGTGCCGGCCAACAAGAAGTGGTACGCCCGCATCGCGGTGCAGCAGCTGATGCTGGACGCCCTGGAAGGGCTGAAGCTGCAGTGGCCGGATCCGGAGTTCGACGTCGATCTGGAACGGGATCTGGTCGAGCGCTCCTAATACGGAGGGAACCGGCACGCCGCGGCGTGCCGGTGCCTAGTTCTTGTCCGCGGCCTGGTCCCGGGCCGCGGCGAGCCGCTTGCGGGCGCCTTCCAGCCACTGTTCGCAGCGCTTGGCCAGCGCTTCGCCGCATTCCCACAGCGCAAGCGATTCCTCCAGGCTTGCGCCGCCGGCCTCCAGCTTGCCCACCACGGCGACCAGCTGCTCGCGGGCGTCCTCGTAGCTGAGGGCCTCGATGTCGGCGTTCGGGTTGGGTTCTGCTGCCATGTGGGTGCTCCTTGATTGGCGCGGTTTGTGCCGCGGTGACGCTGTCTGTGGTGCTGACGGTGGTGCCTGTTCGGGGCGCTGACGGGTGGCCGTGTTCTGTGGCGCTGACGGGTGGCCGTGTGGGCACGTCCGTCCGCCGGGGTTATTCCTCGGCCGGTTCCTGGCCGCCGGTGGATTGGGCCGTGAACCGGCCGCCGGCCACCCGAACCGTGAGGTCCGTGCCGGCGGGCACCTGGGACGGATGGCGCACAACGTCCCGGTGCGCCGCGGGGGCGTTTCCGTCGCCGGCGAGCTGGACCACCGCGTAGCCGCGATCCAGTGTCTTTTGCGGCGAGAGTGCGCGCACCTGCGCCTTGAGGTGGACCAGTTGGTCCGCTGCCCGCACGACGGCGGCGCTGATCGCCGAGTGCGAGCGGACCTTGAGCCGTTCGACGTCCTCGTGGCGCTGGCTGATCATGACGTCGGGGGAGAGCAGCACGGGGCGCGAACGCAGGGAGGCCAGCCGGTCGCCCTCGCGTTCAACGAGCCGGGTGACCCCGCGACGGAGCTGGTCCCGTGCCTGCCGGACCCTGACAAGCTCCTCGGCGACGTCGGGAACTATCCTCTTCGCGGCGTCGGTGGGCGTTGATGCCCTGAGGTCTGCGACGTCATCGAGGATAGGCCGGTCCGCTTCGTGCCCGATCGCGCTCACCACGGGGGTGGACGCGTCCGCGACGGCCCGGATGAGCTCCTCGCTGCTGAACGGCAACAGGTCCTCGAGGGCGCCCCCGCCGCGGGCGATGACGATGACGTCGACCACGGGGTGGGCGTCGAGTTCCCGCAAGGCCGCGATCATCTGGGCTACGGCGGTGTTCCCCTGGACCGCTACTTCGCGGATCTCGAATTCGACGGCCGGCCAGCGCAGGGCGGCATTGCGCAGTACATCCTTCTTGGCGTCAGAGTCGCGGCCGGTGATCAGGCCGATCCGGTGCGGGAGCAATGGAAGCCGCTTTTTGCGCGAATCGGCAAAGAGTCCTTCGGCGGCGAGGGCCTGGCGCAGCCGCTCGATCCTGGCCAGGAGGTCGCCGAGGCCCACGGGCCGGATGTCCTTCACAGACATGTTCAGCCGGCCCGTCTTGAGCCAAAATTCGGCCTTGATCAGGGCTACAACCCGGGAACCGCGTTCCAGCGGGGCGGCCTGGCGGTCCAGCACTGTGGTCCAGACCGATGCCGGCAGCGAGATTTCGGCGTCGATGTCCCGCAGGGTCAGGTAGGCGTTGCTGCCACGCCGGTTGAGTTCGATTACCTGCCCCTCAACCCATGCCGAGGGCGCGCGGTCGATATGCATCTTGAGCTTCTGGGACAGCAACTGCAGCGGCCAGGGGTTGTCCGGACTGGTTTGGGCCGCGGTGGCCGGTAGCGTGGTGGCCGCCGCCGCGTCCTCAGGCATGCGTGGGCTCCATGGCCGGGAGTGCCTGGTGGAGTGCCTTGTGCATATGTGTGCGTGTCCTTTGCTGCGTGCCGTTTACTGCATGTCCTTACACCGCGACTGCCGGCGGCCCGCTCCCCGGCGGGTGGGCCGGCCGGCAGCCGGAAGTTGTCTCTGTCAACTCTATCCATAGCTCTACCACCGGGGTCCGACTTTATGGCCGCGCCCGGCCCCGCCCTAGGATGGGAGGGATGCCATCAACCTCCTAGGAATCCCTTGCGCACTTTTGTCTCTGCCGTCGCCGTCCTCATCGGGCTCCTGATGGCAGCCGTCGCCGTTCCAGCCATGTGGGTGGACCAGAACATCGTCCAGGAAGAGGGCTTCGTTGCCCTGACCGCGCCGCTGGGCAAGGACCCGGCGTTCCAGCAGCGGCTGGCCGCGGCCGCCGTCGACGGCCTGGCCGCCAGCGCCGGCATTCCCGAAGCCTTCACGGAGCTGGCCCGGCCGGTCCTGGACAGCGCGGCGCGCTCGCTGACCGGACTGCCCGGCTACCCCGAGGCCTGGGCTGAAACCCTGCGCAAGAGCCACCGCCTCACGTTCGCCGACCCCAGCACGCTGCCGCCGGAGGTTGACGGGTCGTCCTCGCTCACCCTGGATGTCGCGCCGCTTGCCGGGCTGGTGGCCAAGCAGGTCACTGCGGCGACCACCCTTCCGCTGGAGGCGCCCGGCCAGGTGTTGATCCATATCGGGCAGTCCGACCAGCGCCAGATGATCGAACGCGTCACCGTCTACGCCCCGATGGGCTACGCCGTTGCCGTCGGCGCGGCCATCGCCTTCATTCTGGCGTTCGTTGCGGCCCGACGCCGGTGGACCGTGCTGGTCGGAATGGGCGTTGGGACGCTGGTGCTCGCGGGGGTATGGAAGCTTGCCAGCGATGCCGCCGGCGCCGCTGTCGCCGGGACCTCGAGCGGTAACGATGTGGCGGAGCTGTTCAAGAACGAGTTCGTCGCGGCGTGCTCTGCCAGCTTCGGCCAGTGGATCGTCGTTGGTGCCGCCGCGGGAGCAGCACTGGTAGCCACGGGAGTGGCTGTCCGGGTCGCCGGCGGCCGCAAACGGGGCAGGATTGAACACCGGTAGCATGGGAGCATGACCACCACCGCTGTCTCCGTTCCGATGCCATCCGTTCCGCGCAGGCGGCGTTCCCCGGAAGACGTCCTGGCCGCGGCCCCGGTCGCCGGTCCCAAAAAGGTCCTCCTGGCAGCCCCGCGCGGCTACTGTGCCGGCGTGGACCGTGCAGTCATCGCGGTGGAAAAAGCCTTGGAACACTACGGCCCGCCGGTATATGTCCGCAAGCAGATCGTGCACAACGTCCATGTGGTCAGCTCCCTGGAGGAAAAGGGCGCCATCTTCGTCGATGAAACCGACGAGGTTCCGGAAGGCGCCCTCGTGATCTTTTCCGCGCATGGAGTCTCGCCCGCCGTCGTCCAGTCCGCCGAGGACCGCGGCCTGCGCACCATTGACGCGACCTGCCCGCTGGTCACCAAGGTGCACCGCGAAGCCGTCCGGTTCGCCAAGGATGACTTCGACATCCTGCTGATCGGCCACGACGGCCATGAGGAAGTCGAAGGCACCGCCGGCGAGGCCCCCGAACACATCCAGATCATCAACGGCCCGCACGAGGTCGACAAGGTCACGGTCCGCGACCCGGAAAAGGTCATCTGGCTCTCGCAGACCACCCTCAGCGTGGACGAGACCATGGAGACCGTGCGCCTGCTCAAGGAGCGGTTCCCCACCCTGCAGGACCCTCCCAGCGACGACATCTGCTACGCCACCACCAACCGCCAGGTGGCCATCAAGAAGATCTCGCCCCAGGCGGATCTGGTGATCGTGGTGGGCTCCGCCAACTCCTCAAACTCCGTCCGCCTCGTGGAGGTGGCGCTGGAATACGGCGCCAAGGCCTCCTACCGGGTCGACTTCGCCAACGAGGTTGACGAGACGTGGTTCGAGGGCGTCGCCACGGTGGGCGTGACGTCGGGGGCCTCTGTCCCGGAAGTCCTCGTCAAGGATGTGCTGCGGCTTCTCGCCGACTACGGCTACGGATCGGTCGAGGAAGTCGTCACGGCCGAGGAAGACCTCCTGTTCTCCCTGCCGAAGGAGCTCCGGGCCACCCTGAAGCAGGCCGGCGACGTCACCCGCGCCCTCGGCGGCCGCGGCACCCGCCCCGAACAGTCCTAGGCACCGGACAGTCCTAAGCACTGGACAGTCCTGGGTAATGGACAGTCCTGGGCATTGGACAGTCCTGGGGTACTGAGACCCAAGCGCAGGGCACCTAGGCCGCGGACTCTTCTGACTCGTCACGGGACTGAAGTTCCGGGGCCGCGACTGCCCGCGGTGTAACTTCGACGGCGGGGGGAGTGGCCAGTCCGGCGGCTTCCAGGGCGTTGAGTTTCCTCGCGGTCGGCAGGACGCGCGCCTCAAGGGTCCCGACCATGGAGTTGTACCGCTCAACCGAGGTCTTCAGCGAGGACCCCAGCTTGGTGACGTTCTCGCCGAGCGTGCCCATCCGGTCGTAGAGCTGCCGGGCGAGCTCGAAGAGTTCCCGGGCGCTGTCCGTCAACACGTCCTGCCGCCACGTGAACGCCACCGACTTCAGCACCGCCAGCAGGGTCCCGGGGGAGGCCAGGACCACGTTCTTGGCCAGTGCGTAGTCCAGCAGGGCCGGGTCGGCCGTGAGGGCGGCGGCCAGGATTGATTCCGCCGGCAGGAAGCAGACCACCAGCTCCGGAGAGTTGCCTGGGATGTCCCAGTACTTCTTGCTGCCCAGCGCGTCCACATGGGCCTTCAGGGCCTTGGCATGGGCGGCGAGGTGCGCCTGCTGGCTGCCGGGCAGCTGCGAGGACTGCTGGCCCGCCTGGGCGGCGCCGAGGTCCTGGGCGGCAAGATACGACGCCAGCGGGACCTTTGCGTCGACCACCAGCTGCTTGTCGCCGGGCAGCTGCACCACGAGGTCGGGCCGGAGGCTGCCGTCCGTGCCGGAGCTGTGGGCCTGCCCGCTGTGGAGCTGTTCGTGGAAGTCCACGTGCCGCAGCATGCCTGCCGCCTCGACCACCCGGCGCAGCTGGACCTCGCCCCACTGGCCGCGGGCGCTGTTGGAGCGCAGAGCGGACTCCAGCGCATGCGTGGACCGCAGCAGCTGCTCATCGGACAGGCGGGCCTCCTGCAGCTGCTGGGCCAGCTGGCCGTACTGCTCCAGCCGGTCGCGTTCGAGCAGGGATACCTGCTGCTGCACGGCAGTGAGCTTTTCTGCCACCGGCGCCAGCGCACGGAGCACACTGCCGTCGTGGTTCCGGGACTCGCCGAGTTCCCGGTTCTGGGCCGCGAGCAGGCGCCTCTCGGCGTCGGCGGCGGCGAACTGGGCGCTGACCTCGGACAGCCGGGCTGACACGCCGTCGAAGTCCTGTTCCACGGCCAGATAGCGCCGGCGCAGCAGGACATAGACGACGGCGGCGCCGGTGACGGCGCCCGTGAGCAGCATGAGCAGGGCGAGAATCAGAGAAAAAGCTTCCATGTCTTCACTGTGACATGCCCCTGTGACAGTTTTGGCTTCGACGCCCGGAACACCCTGGAACACCCTGGAACACTCCGGGATGTACCCGCCGCACCACCCGACAACGCCCCGGGAACACCCCACACCGCCCCGCGCCCGCGCCGGCACCCTGCCGCGCCACAGGCGCAGCCGCAGGCCGCAGCAACGGCCGGCGGCTGGTGCGGGTAGAATATATGCTCGTGGCTCTTACTATTGGCATCGTCGGACTGCCCAACGTCGGCAAATCAACCCTTTTCAACGCACTGACCCGCAACCAGGTCCTCGCGGCGAACTATCCGTTCGCCACGATCGAGCCCAACATCGGCGTCGTGAACCTGCCGGATGCCCGGCTTGAAAAGCTGGCCGGCATCTTCGGCTCCGCGCGCCTGCTGCCCGCCGCCGTGTCCTTCGTGGATATCGCCGGCATCGTCAAGGGCGCCTCCGAGGGCGAGGGCCTCGGCAACCAGTTCCTCGCCAACATCCGTGAGGCCGAGGCCATCGCGCAGGTTGTCCGCGTGTTCGATGACCCGGACGTCATCCACGTCGACGGCAAGGTCGATCCCAGCTCCGACATGGAGACGATCAACACCGAGCTGATCCTGGCCGATCTGCAGACCATCGAAAAGGCCATCCCGCGGATCGAAAAAGAAGTCAAGATCAAGAAGCGGGAGGCCGCCGAACTGGCGGCCATCCTGGCGGCACAGGCAGTGCTGGAACGCGGCGACACCATCTTCTCGTCCATCAAGAGCGACAAGCTGGAGATGGAGCACCTCAAGGAACTCGGCCTGCTCACGGCCAAACCCTTCATCTATGTCTTCAACTCCGACGAGGGGATCCTCGGCAGCCCGGAGAAGCAGGCCGAACTGCGGGCCCTCGTGGCCCCCGCCGACGCCATCTTCCTGGACGCCAAGCTCGAGTCCGACCTGGTGGAGCTCGACGAGGCAGAAGCCCGCGAGATGCTGGAAATGAACGGCCAGGATGAATCCGGGCTCGACCAGCTCGCCCGGGTTGGCTTCCACACCCTCGGACTGCAGACCTACCTGACGGCCGGCCCCAAGGAAACCCGCGCGTGGACCATCCGCCAGGGCGACACCGCCCCGCAGGCGGCCGGCGTGATCCACTCCGATTTCCAGCGCGGCTTCATCAAGGCCGAGGTCGTCTCCTTCGATGACCTGATCGAGGCCGGTTCCATGGCCGAGGCGAAGGCCCGCGGCAAGGTCCGGATCGAAGGCAAGGAATACATCATGGCCGACGGCGACGTCGTGGAATTTAGATTTAATGTGTAGATTCTTCGCCTGAATCAGTAGAAATGCCGCCCTCCGTGAAACGTACGAGGGCGGCATTTCTTGTAACAGAATTGATAGTCGTAGCGTCGAGGACCTTCGGACGGAGTCCGGGTGCATAGGAAATTTCGGGGTTTTTCCCCGGATACCCAATGACCTGCGACTCCAACGCGAGGCGATGCGGGTCTTTCCCTTACCAGCGCTCACGAGTCATTTCACAGCTAACCCCTTGATGCCGACCGGGGAGGGGGCCATCCCGGTCGTTTCCTTATGGCCCGATTCCGTCGGAGGCAGATCCGGTACGCTCCGTGGACCTGCAGTCCACTCCCGGTCCAGTATTCCGAAGACGAACTCGCTTCACCTCGTACCTTTGAAAAAGACGTTTTCGTGGAAGTGGGCTTCCCTCCGC
>NZ_JBFTNJ010000005.1:0-126331 GCF_056397425.1 Arthrobacter sp. 05N33_2 | reverse complement strand
GGACATGAATGCCTGTTGGGCGGCGAGAATTTACACTGCGTTCACCCGCGCATGTGTGCGGCGCAGGAGGCTAGACCCGGATCAGTGGACGCGGAACCTCAGGCGCCGGTCAACCGTCGTGCTTAATCTCCCGGCTCGAACACCGCGGTTCCCATCATCAGGATGCCTCGCCGGGGTATCCAGAAGTCCCCCAACCTGTCCTGGACTGGCAAGGCAGCGGGTTCTCCCAAGTCGCGTCCCTTGAGCACGGCCCGGCTGTCTGCGACGAACCACATGCGCCGAGGGTGGACGGCAAATCGTTGGCCGTTGGGGGCGAGGCCAGTCAGGCCCAGGTGGCCCGCCCCGAGGAGCGGTCCGGCAACGGCACCCATGGCGCGCAGGAACGCCCGGCTGCGCCACAGCCGGTCCGGAACGGCACCGGACACCACCGTCATGAATCTGGTGATCGTCGTGGAGCGCAGCGTGAGCTGCCAGTGCAGCGCAGCGCCGCCGTCGACGTCGACCGTGAAAGCGTGGCTGCCGCTCCACGTGAGGGAAATGCGGGAGGTTGACGCCGAATCGAGGGCGGCGCCGAAGTACCGGGGGCACGAGAGTCCTGGGGCCACGGTGCCATGCATTGACCATGCTCCGGCGGGGTCGCGGATCCAGACCGAGGTGTACCCCGGCCCGATCGATGACCCGGCGAAGCGCCGCAACGCCAGTACGTAGCCTGAACTGAACGGAACCCCGGTGACGCCGAACCCGGTGAAGGATTCTTCTTCCCCCGCGACGTCCCCCGCGGCGCCGTGCGCAGTAGAGCGCGCGGCGGCCCGCTCGGCGGCTTCAACCAGCGCCTGGGGACTCTGCATGGCATCAGCCTCCGGATTGCGGCGGGCCCGCTCTGTAACTCTACGTGCGCAATCTACATGTGGACGTGGAGCCGCCGGGCTGCTTCGGAGATGGAGCCGCTCAGGGACGGGTACACGGTGAAAGTGCTGGCGATGTCGTCGACGTGCAGCTTCTGGGTCACGGCGATCGAGATCGCGAAGATGAGCTCGGAGGCGTTCGGGCCCACCACCACCCCGCCGATCACGGTGCCGGAGCCCTTGCGGGCGAAGATTTTGATGAAACCGTCGCGGTGGTTGCGCATCTTGGCGCGGGCGTTGCTGCGCAGGGACAGCTTGATGACGTCGGCCTGGTACTTGCCCGAATCAATCTCGGCCTCGGAGACGCCCACGTTCGCAATCTCGGGCGAGGTGAAGATGTTGGATGCCACCTGGTGCAGCTTAAGGGGCATGACACTGTCGCCCAGGAAGTGCGCGATCGCGATCCGGCCCTGCATCGCGGCGACGGAGGCGAGCGCCAGCACGCCGGTGCAGTCGCCCGCGGCGTAGATGTTCGGCGCAGTGGTGCGCGAGACGCCGTCGACCTTGATGTGGCCGCTCTCGGTCAGCGCGACGCCGGCTTCCTCCAGGCCGATGCCGGCCGTGTTGGGGATGGAGCCGACGCAGACCAGGCAGTGGCTGCCGGTCACCTTCGAACCGTCGCCGAGGGTGACCACGACGCCGTCGTCCGTGCGCTCGACGGTCTCGGCGCGGGCGCGGGAGAGGACCTTAAGCCCGCGGCGTTCGAAGACGCCCTCGAGGACCTCGGCGGCGTCGGTGTCCGAGCCCGGCAGCACGCGGTCGCGGCTGGAAATCAGGGTGACCTTGGAACCCAGGCCGTTGTAGGCCGAGGCGAATTCCGCGCCCGTGACGCCGGAACCCACCACGATCAGCTCTTCGGGGAGCACGTCCATGTTGTAGATCTGGGCCCAGTTGAGGATGCGCTCACCGTCCGGGCGGGCCGTGGGCAGCTCGCGCGGGTGGGCGCCGACCGCCAGCAGGATGGTGTCTGCTTCCACCGTCTCGGTGCCGTTGGCGGTGAGGACCTCGATGGTGTGGTTGTCCAGCAGCCTGCCGGAACCGATCAGGATGCGGACGTTCTGGTGTTCCAGCCCGACTTGGATGTCCTCCGACTGCTTCCGCGCCAGCCGCAGCAGGCGGTCGTTGATGTGCTTGAGGTCCGCGCGCATCGTGGGGGTGCAGTCGCCGCCGTCGAGGTCGAATTTAACCCCGAGCTCGCCGGCCTCGCCGACGCGGGTCATCAGATCTGCCGTCGCGATCAGGGTTTTGGACGGAACGACGTCGGTCAGCACCGCCGAGCCGCCGAGGCCCGCACGCTCGATGATGGTGACCTGCGCCCCCAGCGAGGCGGCGACCATGGCGGCCTCGTAGCCGCCAGGCCCTCCGCCGAGAATTGCGATGCGGGGTGAGCTGAAGTCAGGATGCGTAGTCACAATCAACCATTGTCCACCATCTGAACCGGAGCCACCAAGAATCCGGGCCGCGCGCGGGTCCGGCCGTGCATGCTGGGCAGCGGGCCCCGGCCGCGATAACTTGTACCGGTGAGTACAACAGAATTCCTGAACACGGACCCTTTCGACGCCGCCCGCGCCGCCGCCGACTACATCGCTGCAGAGACGGGCGTCGACTCCCATGACGTCGCGCTGGTCCTCGGCTCGGGCTGGGGCGACGCCGCCGAGCTCATCGGCGAGACGACCGCCACCTTGTCCGCCGCCGAAATCCCCGGCTTCTCCGCACCGTCCGTGGTGGGGCACGTGGGCACCATCCGCTCGGTCCTGACCAAAGAGGGCAAGCGCGCCCTGGTACTGGGCGCACGCACGCACTACTACGAGGGCAAGGGCGTCCGAGCCGTGGTGCACGGGGTGCGCACCGCCGCCGCGGCCGGCTGCAAGACCCTCGTGCTGACCAACGGCTGCGGCGGGCTCAACGAGAACTGGACGCCCGGCACGCCGGTGCTCATCAGCGACCACATCAACCTCACCGCCACCTCTCCGTTGGAAGGGGCAACGTTCGTGGACCTGACGGACCTGTACTCCTCCCGGATCCGCGGGCTGGCCCGCGAGGTGGACCCGTCGCTGGACGAGGGCGTCTACGCCCAGTTCACCGGCCCGCACTATGAGACGCCCGCCGAGGTGCAGTACGCCAAGCGGATCGGCGCCGACCTGGTGGGCATGTCCACGGCGCTTGAGGCGATCGCCGGCCGTCACGCCGGCATGGAGGTCTTCGGCATCTCGCTGGTGACCAACCTCGCCGCCGGGATCAGCCCCGTGCCGCTCAGCCACGGGGAAGTCCTCGAGGCCGGCGAGGCCGCCGGCCCGCGGATTTCCAAGCTGCTGGCAGACATCATCGCCAAGCTCTGATCCTGGTTCTGGGCTAGGCCCCGCGACAGGTCCTGGGCCACCCGGCTGCGGCTATTCCGCGGCCAGGTAGTCCAGGACCTTTGCTTTATCCGCCGGGAACCGCCGCTCCATCGAGTCCGCGATCCCGGCGATGCTCTGGCGGGCCAGCGCCTGCCGCCAGGCGAGTTCGGCCTGGCGCATAGTCTGGGAAATCAGGCACGTCCGCGCGAAGTTCTCCTGCCGGTCCGGTTCCGGAACATTTCCGAGGATCGCCTCGCACCGGAACGCCGGGTCCTGGCCCTCCAGCGCCAGCACGATGTCCAGCACGGTGATATTTTCGGGCCGGCGCGCCAAGAGAAAGCCGCCGCGGGGACCCGACACCGAGTCCAGGACGCCGGCGCGGACCAGCGACTGAAACTGCTTGTTGAGATAGGCCGCCGGGAGTTTGTAGAACTCTGCCAGCCGGGCACTGTTCACCGGCTCACCGGGCGGTGTCCATGCCATGTTGACGCAACTGTGCACGGCCCATTCGACACCACGGCCCATCTTCATATTCCAGACGTTACGTGTCCGGAAATTTGAGTGTCAAGGTCCGGCGAAAGGCCTCGAGATGGAACTGAAACCCGAACTCCCGATTGTCTGGGCAGGAATCGCCCACGATTGGCGCTAGTTTGGTTCCATGACGTCTTCTGATGCCGAACTCGCCCGCCTCCTGAGCGATGCCCGCGATTGGGCAAGCCAGGACCCGGACCCCGCCACCGCCGCCGCACTCTCCGAACTCGTCCGCCGCGCCGACGGGGGCGTCGCCGCGGCCCGCCAGGAACTGGCCGACAGCTTCAGCGGCACCCTGCAGTTCGGCACCGCTGGACTGCGGGCAGCACTCGGCCCGGGTCCGAACCGGATGAACCGCGTGGTGGTCCGCCGCGCCGCCGCCGGCTTCACCGCCTTCCTCACCAACGCGGTCGGGCAGGCCTCCCCCGGCACCCGGCCGCGCGCCGTCGTCGGCTATGACGCCCGTTACAACTCCGACATTTTCGCCGAGGAAACAGCGGCGATCCTCACCGCGGCGGGGGTTGAGACCTYCCTGATGCCGGCCGCGCTGCCCACCCCGCTGCTCGCCTACGCGGTGCGGGCGCTGGACTGCGACGGCGGCGTCATGGTTACCGCCAGCCACAACCCGCCGCAGGACAACGGCTACAAGGTGTACCTCGGCCGTCACGCGGTGGAGGAAAGCGGCCGCGGCGCCCAGATCGTGGCACCCTACGATGCCCTGATAGCGGCGAAGATCGACGCCGTCGGCGCCCTGGACTCGATCGTCCTGGCCGCGGACGGGTGGACTGTGCTGGAGCCCTCGATTGCGGGCGACTACCAGCGCGCCGTCGCGGCTCTGGCGGTTCCTGAGCACTTCCCGGCCCGCGGGCTGAAGATCGTCCTGACCCCCATGCACGGGGTGGGCGGGGAAACGGCCGTGGCGGTGCTGAACGCCGCCGGATTCGACGACGTCACGCTCGTCACCGAACAGGCGCAGCCGGATCCGGACTTCCCCACGGTGAACTTCCCGAACCCGGAGGAGCCCGGGGCGCTGGATCTCGCCCTCGAGGCGGCGACGCGCGAGGACGCCGACATCGTGATCGCCAACGATCCCGACGCCGACCGGGCAGCGGTGGCGGCGAAGGATCCTGATACCGGCGCGTGGCGCATGCTGCGCGGCGACGAGGTAGGCGCATTGCTCGGTGCCCACGTCGTGGCGCGGCAGGCCGCCAGTGGCGAAGCACCGGCCGGCGTGTTCGCCAACTCGATCGTGTCCTCCCGGCTGCTGGCGCGGATCGCGGCCGCGGCAGGCTACGCGCACGAGGAAACCCTGACCGGTTTCAAGTGGATTGCCCGGGTGCCGGGGCTGGTCTACGGCTACGAGGAGGCGCTGGGCTATTGCGTTGCTCCGTCGCTGGTGCGCGACAAGGACGGCATTTCGGCTGCGGTCCTCATTGCCGAACTCGCGGCGGCCGCAAAGGCTGAGGGCAAGACGATCTTTGACACCCTGGACGAGCTCTACCTGGTGCACGGGCTGCACGCGAGCGACCAGCTCAGCATCCGGGTGGCGGACCTCGGCCTGCTGGACGCGATGATGAACCGGCTGCGCGTGAGCCCGCCGGAATCGTTTGGCGGCTCCGGCGTCGAGGCCGTCACGGACCTTGCCGAGGGCAGCGAACTCCTCCCGCCCACCGAGGGCCTGCTGTACCTGACCCGGGACCTCAGCCGTGTGATCATCCGTCCCAGCGGTACGGAACCGAAGCTCAAGTGCTACCTGGAAGTCATCCGCAGTGTCGGCTCGGCCGCCGAGCTTCCGGCAGCCCGGGACGAGGCCCGCACGGCCCTGGACGGCGTCCTTGCGGACGTCCGCGAGGCACTGGGCCTCTAGAGCTGCACCTCAATGTACCCGCCCACAATCCGGGTACCGAAGGTGGCGAGGCGGAGTTCCGGGCTGCCGAGGCATTCTCCGGTGCCGAGGTCGTAGACCTCCTTGTGCAACGGAGATGCCACCGTGGGCCGGTCCCCGCGGGATCCGGTGATGCCGCGTGCCATGACGTTCGCCCCGGTGGCCGGGTCCTCCTGCGCGACGGCGAAAACCTCACCGGACAGGGTGCGGAACACGGCCACCTGGCGGCCCGCAATCAGTGCCGCCTCGCCCCAGGCGGGTTCCAGGTCCGCCACGGCGCACACCCGGTGCCAGCCGGCTGCGGCTTCAGTAATTTGGTCCTCAACGTCGTGTACGGCGGTTTCAAGTACGGCGGTCATCCCGGCCCCTCTCTGATACATCCCTTACGGGCTCAACCGCTGCTGCGGCCACATATTCAAGCTAGGCGCGCGGTGTTTCATCCGGACGCGCCGGATGTGTCCGGCGCGTAAAAGAGAGCTCACACGGCGGGAAATGCATTCGTGATGCAGAAGTTAAGATCACGAAACATAAGGGAAACTGAAGCGAAATTCCGGTTGCCTAGTCTGGGACGACAAGCTGCAGAGCACCGTCTGCGGCCCATGCGAAAGGCCCACCGTGACCGGACACCCCTCAAGCCACCCGAACCAGGGCGCAACCAGCGCCGCCCCGCGCCGTATTGTGGTGGCCGGCGGCGGCCCCGCAGCGCACCGGTTCGCCGATGCCATGCACGCCCGCGGACTCGATGGCTGGCACGTTACCGTCCTCACCGAGGAAGCCCACCTCCCCTATGACCGCGTCGCGCTGAGCAAGGCACTCACCGACAGCGACGTCGACCTCACCCTGGGCAGCGCTTCCATGTGGGACCACACGGCCCTGAACCTCAAGACCGGCGAGCGCGTCACCAGCATCGACGCCGCCGGCAAGACCGTCCGGACCGCGGCGGGAACCATTTATCCCTATGACGAGCTGGTGGTCGCGACGGGCTCGGACGCTGCCCGCCTGCCCATCCCGGGCGCCGAACTCACCCATGTGTACCGCACCCTTGAGGACGTCTGGTCCATCAACAAGGCCATCGCGGACCTCACCGCGAAGCTGGGCCGGAAGGTCAACGCGGTCACGATCGGCGGCGGTCTGCTGGGCCTGGAATCAGCCGCCGGCACCGAACAGCTCGGCGCCACCCCGATCGTCATCAACGGCTCGCCGTGGCTCATGAACACCCAGCTGGACGAGGGTGCCGGCCAGGCGCTCGGCCGGCTGATCGAGGCCAAGGGCTTCACCGTCCACGGCGGGGTGTTCCCCTCCGAGGTTATCTCCGACGACGACGGCCAGGTCACCGGCGTCCTCATGGCCGACGGCCGGATCATCGACGCCGACATCGTGATCGTCGCGATCGGCGTGCGGCCCCGAGACGAACTGTTCCGGGCGGCGGATGGCCCGGATGGGCAAAAGGGACCGCAGCAGTTCCAGCTCGGCCAGCGCGGCGGCGTCGTCATCTCCGACGACTGCTCCACGGAGGTTCCCGGCATCTGGGCGATCGGCGAGGTCGCCAACTTCGGCGGCATGTGCCTGGGCCTCGTGGCCCCGGCCAACACGATGGCCGAAATCGTCGCGGACCGGCTGCACGGCGGCGACGCGACCTTCCCCGGCTTCGACACCGCCACCAAGCTCAAGCTCTCCGGCGTCGACGTCGCCAGCTTCGGTGACGCCTTCGCCCGAACGGAACACGCGCTCGAGATCGTCTACGCCGACCCCGCCCGCGGCGTCTACCAGAAGATCGTCACCACCGACGATGCCAAGACCCTGCTCGGCGGCATCTTCGTCGGCGACGCCTCGCCCTACACCTCCCTGCGCCCCATGCTGGGCCGCGAACTGGCCGCCGAACCCGGCGCCTACCTCACCGCGGCCGGCGGCGGCGACGCCGGGGACGGAGTCTTGGAGATCCAACTGCCGGATGACGCGATCCTGTGTTCCTGCAACAACGTCTCGGCCGGAACCATCCGTGACACCGTCAACGGCTGCGGGAGCTGCGACGGCAACGCGCCGGTCCGGGAACTCGGCGAGCTCAAGGGCTGCACCCGCGCCGGCACCAGCTGCGGTTCCTGCGTGCCGATGCTCAAGAAGCTGCTCGAAACCGAACTGACCAAGTCCGGCGTCGAAGTCTCCAAGGCCCTGTGCGAACACATCGAGCTCTCCCGCCAGGAACTCTTCGACGCCATCCGGGTCCTGGAGCTGACCTCCTTCGAGGAGATCATGGCCAAGTACGGCACCGGCGCCGGCTGCGATATCTGCAAGCCGACCATCGCCAACATCCTCGCCAGCCAGAACAGCGCCTACGTCCTGGACGCCGGCCGCGGCACCCTGCAGGACACCAACGACCGCGCCCTGGCCAACATGCAAAAGGACGGCACCTACTCGGTGGTCCCGCGGATCGCCGGCGGCGAGATCACCCCGAAGAAACTCGGCGTGATCGCCGCGGTCGCCGAGCAGTACGGCCTCTACACCAAGATCACCGGCGGGCAGCGGATCGACATGTTCGGTGCCCGGCTGGAGCAGCTGCCCGAAATCTGGAAGGTGCTGGTCGATGCCGGCTTCGAATCCGGCCAGGCCTACGGCAAGAGCCTGCGCACGGTGAAGTCCTGCGTCGGCTCCACCTGGTGCCGCTTCGGGGTCCAGGATTCGGTGGCCATGGCCATCGCGCTCGAGCTGCGCTACCGCGGTCTCCGCAGCCCGCACAAGCTGAAGATGGGCGTCTCCGGCTGCGCCCGCGAATGTGCGGAGGCCCGGGGCAAGGACGTCGGCGTCATCGCCACCGCCGACGGCTGGAACCTGTACGTCGGCGGCAACGGCGGCGCCACTCCGGCGCACGCCCAGCTGCTGGCCAAGGACCTCGACGACGAAACCCTGWTCAGGTACATCGACCGCTACTTCATGTACTACATCCGCACGGCCGACCGGCTGCAGCGCACCGCGCGCTGGCAGGAAGAACTCGACGGCGGCATCAAGCACGTCGAGGACGTGGTGGTCCACGACACCCTGGGCATTGCCGAGGACCTCGAAGCCGCCATGGCCAAGCACGTTGACACCTACGTCGACGAATGGGCCGACACCCTGAAGGATCCCGAGCGCCTCCGCCGCTTCCGCTCCTTCGTCAACGCCCCGGACCAGAAAGACGATTCGATCACCTTCGTCTCCGACGAGCGCGGCCAGATGCGCCCCGCGACAGCGGAGGAGAAGGCGCGGGCCGGGCAGCAGCCGGTCCTGATCGGGGCTTCCATTCCGGTCCGAGCCACCACCCCGGGACTGCCTGACGAGAACGAGGTATAGCCATGCAGCTCACCATTGACCTCACCGGACGCGAAGTCCTGGTCACGGGCGCGGACCACGCCGCCCGTCAGGCCGCGCGGCGCTAYGAGGCGGCCGGCGCCGTCGTGTTCCGCCTCAGCACCCCGCAGGGCGMMGGCATKGACGGCCCGCTGCCYGARCGCCCGTTCCTSGTSGCGGCGRTCGACGACGRCCAGCCGGGCTGGGAGGCCCTCCTCGGCCGGTGCCGTGCCACCGGCATTCCGGTGGCGGCCGAGCCCCCGGCCGGCCCGGCGGGCCACGTCACGCTGGTCGGCGGCGGACCCGGGACCACCGAGCTGCTCACCGTCGCCGCCGTCGCCGCGCTGCGCGACGCCGACGTCGTCTTCTACGACCGGCTCGCCCCGTACCAGGACCTGCCGTCCCTGACCTCGGCAGAGCTAGTGGATGTGGGCAAGAAGCCCGGCCACCACAAGGTCAGCCAGGCAGACATCGAAAAGCTCATGGTGGAAAGCGCGCTGGCCGGCAACAATGTGGTCCGCCTCAAAGGCGGGGACCCCTATGTGTTCGGCCGCGGCGGCGAGGAAGTCGCGTCCTGCGTCGCGGCCGGGGTTCCGGTCCGCGTCATCTCCGGAGTCACCAGCGCCATCTCGGTTCCGGCCGCCGCCGGCATCCCGGTCACGCACCGCGAAGTCAGCCACATGTTCACGGTTGTTTCAGGCCATGCCCCGCTGACCGAGAACGAACTGACCCACCTTGCCGGGCTCGGCGGAACCATCGTGGTCCTGATGGGCATCGGCACCCTGCACCACCTCGCGGCCGGACTCCGCCGGGCCGGGATGCGGGCCGACATGCCGATGGCGGTGGTCGAACGCGGCTACCGCCCCGGCCAGCGCACCACGATCGCCGAGCTGGGCACCATCACCTCCGCAGCCGCGGGCTGCAGCAACCCCGCCGTCCTGGTGATCGGGGACGTTGTCCGGGTGGCCGAAGCCAACCGGGGCTGTGCCGATGCCACGGCAGAGCTCGACCGTCTGGCCGCATCACTGATGGAGGCGTAAGGATTCCCATGAGCGCACTGAACGCCGTCGCCGCAGCCCTCCCGGAGCCCGGCGCACCACTGTCCCCCTTGAACCCCGCCCTCGCCTCCGCACTGACCGCCGGCGCGACCGCCGGCGCCCCCGCGCCCGAACCCGCCGAGGACGCGACCGACCGGGACCTTCCCCTGGACGGCTTCCGGATCGGCGTCACCTCGCACCGCCGTTCGCAGGACCTCATCGAGGCCCTGGAACGCCGCGGTGCCGAGGTGCTTCACGCCCCGGCACTGAAGATCGCCCCGGTCCGGGAGGACCAGAGCCTGATCGAGGACACCCGGGCGATCATCGCCGCCCGGCCCGATCTTTGCATCGCGACCACCGCCTACGGCATGCGCCGCTGGTGCGAGGCCGCGGACACGTTTGGCATTGGCGACCAGCTGCTGGAGACCCTCTCCGCCACCCGGATGTTCGTCCGCGGGCCCAAAGCCCGCGGCGCCGTGCGCGCCGCCGGGCTCGCCGACGTCGGAATCAGCAGCGACGAAACCACGTCCACGCTCGTGGACATGCTCCTGGCCGAGGGTGTGCGCGGCAAGACAGTCGCGGTGCAGCTGCACGGCTACACCGATGTCCGCCAGCTCGAGCGCCTGCGCATGTCCGGCGCCACCGTCCTGACGGTCACCCCGTACCGCTGGGTCAAGCCCGACGGCGCCGACCGGCTGCCCAAGCTGATCGAAGCCGCGTGCAGCGGCAACCTGGATGTCCTGACGTTCACCAGCGCGCCCGCCGTGGACGCGATGTGGAGCACGGCGCACGAGATGGGCGTCTACAAACAGCTCGTGGAGAGCCTGAAGACCACTGTGGCGACCGCCGTCGTCGGGCCCATCACCGCGCAGCCGCTGCTCGATGCCGGGCTGCATCCGCTGATCCCGGAACGGTTCCGGATGGGCGCCCTGATCCGGCTGGTCTGCGAGCACCTGGCACTCAACCACGTCCGCCGGCTCGACACCGTTTCCGGCAGGGTGGAGCTGCGCGGCCGGTCGCTGCGCATCAACGGCGAGCCGGTCGAGATGGCGCCCGCACCGCTGTTGCTGCTGCGCGCGCTCATCGGCGCCGGCGGGGCAGTGCTGTCCCGCGAGGCACTCTCGGACCTGCTGGAGCTGCGCGGTTCCGTGCATGCCCTGGACATGACCGTCAGCCGGCTGCGGTCCGCGCTGCCGGACACCCGGCTGGTGGAAACCGTGGTGAAACGCGGCTACCGGATCAGGGTCTAACCCAACGCGGGGTCACATAGCGCCCATCCCACCGCTATCTATAGGCGCTAAGTGACCCCGCGTTGGTTTGCTGCCGGCCTTCGCGGGGTGTGACCCACGGCATTACCGGCCGGTAAATACTGGCGAACGGGCAGGGCAGAAGCGGCAACACCGGGGAAACACCCCGGAAAAATCGGACGCCTACGCTGGGGTTCATCAAGCACACCGGCCACACGATGGCCACCCAGCGAAAGGGCCAGCATATGTCCGCTCCGGCAATGTCTCCCATCTCCACTTCCTCCCTGACAGGCGCTTCGGCTGCCCCCGCCACCACGGCCGCCCGGCCCAGGATCGTCATCGCCGGCGCCGGCCGGGCCGCCCAGGCGCTCGTCCGGCAGCTCACCCGGACCCCGTTCGCCGGCGCCATCACGGTCCTCAGCAACCGGGACGACGCACCCGAGGACTTGCTGGAGCTCGCCGTCCTGCCCCAGGTATCCGTCCGCTTCGGCCAGCCGGCCAGCTACATCGACGCGGAAAACCGCCGCGTGACCACCGCCGACGGCATGGAGTTCGACTACGACGAGCTCGTCATCGCCACCGGTTCCGCTCCCGCCGAGGCTCCGGTGGAAGGTGCCGCCCGCTGCCTGAGCTATTCCACGATCGACGACGCCGCCGGGCTGGGCGAGGCCGTCAAGGACGTCACCCGGGTCCTGGGCCGCCGCCCCCTCGGCATCCTGGTCGGCACGGGTTCGGCCGCCGGCCAGGCCGAGGCCGTGCTCCGGTCCCGCGGCGTCCGCCCGGTCCGCACCACCGTCCGTCCCGCCGCCGTCGTTCCCACCGCCGCCGGGTCCGCCCTGCCGGCGTCGGGCATCGTCTTCGAGGACGGCTCCAGCATGAACGGTGACCTCGTGATCCTCGCCGAGGAGCGCATCGCCCGCGACGAGCTGGCCGCCACGGCCGGGCTCGCGACCGCTGCCGGYGGCGGGATCGTCATCGGCCAGGACTTTCGCACCTCCGTGCCGGGCATCTGGGCGATCGGTGACGCGGCAGCCTACGACGGCGTCCGGCTGGGGCTGCTCGTGGCCTCCGGTTCCGCGGCGTCGGTGTGCGCTTCCCAGTTGCTTCAGGCCACCATGGGCCGGGCCCTGGCGGCCGCCGCCTGACGTGCCGGGGAGGCCCGGCCGGGGGCATCCGCCGGGCACATTCCTATGGCAAGATGGTTCCCTGATAAGCCGCGCACCACGCGGCGCCGCCAGGGCCCGCAGGCCCACAAGGCCCGGGAAGGGACCGCCGCGTCCCAGGCCCGCCACGAAAGGGACCACCATGAGCCAAGAAGCCGCCACCGGGGGGACGCCCAACATCGCCTCCTACATCGACCACACCCTGCTCAAGCCGGAGGCCAGCGAGGCGGAGATCCTCAAGGTCTGCGCCGAGGCGGCGGAGTACCACTTCAAGTCGGTCTGCGTGAACCCGGTCTGGGTCAAGACCGTCAAGAAAGCGCTCAAGGGATCCGGCGTCCTGACATGCTCCGTGGTGGGATTCCCGCTGGGCGCCACGCCGAGCGACGTCAAGGCCTTCGAGGCCCGCGGCGCGGTCCTGGACGGTGCCGAAGAAGTGGACATGGTCATCAACATCGCCGCGGCCCGTGCCAATGACAAGGGCGCGCTGGTGGACGACATCGCCGCCGTCGCGGCCGCCGTGCACGAGGGCGGAGCCATCCTGAAGGTCATCATCGAAACGGCGCTGCTGGGCGATGACCAGAAGGTGCTCGCCTGCGAGGCCGCAGTGGAAGCCGGGGCGGACTTCGTGAAGACCTCCACGGGCTTCAACGGCGGCGGGGCCACTGCCGAGGACGTCGCTCTCATGCGCCGCACCGTCGGCCCGGACCTGGGTGTCAAGGCCTCCGGCGGCGTGCGTTCCCTGGCCGATGCTCAGGCTATGATTACTGCAGGTGCAACACGTATTGGCGCCAGCTCCGGTATCGCGATCGTCAAGGGTGAACAGGGTTCGTCCGCGTACTGACCGTGCCGGCACCGCCCACAGTTTTGAGCCCCCCGGGGCCGAGGAGGAACGAATGTCCAGCAACACCACCCCGTCCCGGCGCGTCGAGAACAGCCTCGGATCCAGCATCGCCCTGTTCGTGCCGATGATGGTCCTGTTCCTCGGTGCGATCTACTCGCTGTCCTTCCTGACGCTGGAAAACACCTGGCCGATGGCCGTCTGCCTGATTCTCTTCGCCGCCGCGTTCTGGATCCCGCAGACCCTGCTGGGACGCTCGGACTCGGCCGGCGAAAACTAGGCCACTCCTGACCCTTAAATGACTGAAGCTCCGGTTCATCCGGAGCTTCAGTCATTTAACCGGTGGCAGTCCTAGCCGGGCACCAGCGCGAACAGGCCCTTGACCAGCCCCGTGCCGAGGGCCAGGGCCGCGGGGAAGTGCGCTTTGGCCACCGCCAGGCCGGCGCCAAACATCCCCACCATGGCGTAGCCGCTTACCGGGATCAGGACGAACCATTCCCGCCGCGAACCCGCCCGGCCCAGCAGCGGGATGGAGAACGCCCCGTTGGCCCTCCAGATGTTCTTCAGCAGCGGCAGTTTCCGCAGGACCTTGGGCGGCTTGATCACCAGTGGCCAGAGCAGCGGCACTCCCCCGGTGGTGATCATGTCCCCCACAATGTGCACCAGCACCCCGGTAAGCATCGAAACCGGCAGCCAGGTCCACTGGTGCGGCGCGAACCACGTCACGAGTCCGGCCATGAGCAGCCCGACGATCCAGTTGCTGATCCAGCCGAATTTCGGGAAGAGTTTCAGTGCCTTCGCGGCGATGTTGATCATGAACATGCACAGCAGGCCGGCTCCGACGGACAGCAGCCCCCACTGGGTCTGCACCTGCCACTGCCCGGCGATCGTGGCCAGCAGCACGAAGAACGCCGCGCCCAGCACCGAATGAGTGCCCTGCCGGTGGCCCCCGCTGGCGTTCTCAATGCCGCGCGCCACCAGGTTGGACAGCGGCGGCAGCGCGTGYGCCACCGTGCTGGCACGGTGGTCCCAGTCGCAGACCAGCGCGGTCCCCGCCGTCGCCATCGCGCCGATCACGATTCCGGTGGGATCCAGCGGGTACCAGCCGAGCGCATACGGGCCGGTCGAGGCAATGGCTACCCACGCCGCGGCTCCCGACGCGGCGTGATGTCCTCCCATCATTCTTTTATTTCACCGCCGGTGTGGCAGAGACAGGGGCGTCGGAGAAGATGTTGCGGATCACGCCGTTGGCCCACTCCAGGATCTCGGCGTCCTGCAGGTCCCGGCCGCCGATCCTGGCCGTCTTGGGCTTCGGAACGAGCACGGCGTCCAGAGCCGGCTTCGCCTGCGCGCCGGGGTACATCCGGGTCAGGCGCATGAGCTTGGACTCGGGCAGTTGCGCCGGGGAGAACTTGATGAAGTTGCCCTGCAGCGCGACGTCGGACAATCCGGCCTCGCGGGCGCCCACCCGGAACCGGGCGACGTCGATCRGGTTGGTGGCCGGCAGCGGCAGCTCGCCGTAACGGTCCACGAGCTCCGCGAGGACCTCCTCGATCGCCTCGTAGGTGATGGCACTGGCGAGTTTGCGGTAAGCCTCCAGGCGCAGCCGTTCGCCCGGCACGTAGTCGTGCGGCAGGTGCGCGTTGACCGGCAGTTCGATCTTCATTTCGGCGGCCTTCTCCTCCGCCTCGCCCCGGTATTCGGCCACGGCCTCGCCGACCAGCCGGATGTAGAGGTCGAAGCCGACGCCTTGGATGTGGCCGGACTGCTCGCCGCCGAGCAGGTTGCCGGCGCCGCGGATCTCCAGGTCCTTCATGGCCAGCTGCATGCCGGCGCCGAGCTCATTGTGCGTTGCGACGGCCTTGAGCCGTTCCAGCGCCACCTCGCCCAGCGGCTTTTCCGAAGGGTAGAGGAAGTAGGCGTAGGCGCGTTCACGGCCGCGTCCCACACGTCCGCGCAGCTGGTGCAGCTGGGAGAGGCCGTACTTGTCCGCGCCGTCCACGATCAGGGTGTTGGCGTTGGAGATGTCCAGGCCGGTCTCGATGATGGTGGTGCAGACCAGGACGTCGAAGCGCTTTTCCCAGAAGTCCACGATGATCTGCTCCAGCCGGCTCTCGGACATCTGCCCGTGCGCCACCTCCACCCGGGCCTCAGGGACCAGTTCGCGGATCTTCGCCGCGGTGCGGTCGATCGTGGACACCCGGTTGTGGACGAAGAACACCTGGCCTTCGCGCATCAGCTCACGGCGGATCGCGGCGGAAGTCTGCTTGTCCGTGTACGGGCCCACATACGTCAGCACGGGGTGCCGTTCCTCCGGCGGGGTGGCCAGGGTGGAGGTTTCGCGGATGCCGGTCAGGGACATTTCCAGTGTGCGCGGAATCGGGGTGGCGCTCATGGCCAGGACGTCGACGTTGGTGCGCATCTTCTTCAGCGCTTCCTTGTGTTCGACGCCGAAACGCTGCTCCTCGTCCACGATCACCAGGCCGAGATCCTTGAAGCCGAAGTCCTTGGACAGCAGCCGGTGAGTGCCGATCACGACGTCCACGGAACCGGACTTGACGCCGTCGGCGGTTTCTTTGGCCTCCTTGCCGGTCTGAAAGCGGGACAGCGGCTTGACGACGAGGGGAAAGCCGGAAAACCGTTCGGTGAACGTCTCGTAGTGCTGCTGGGCGAGCAGCGTGGTGGGMACCAGMACKGCGACCTGCTTGCCGTCCTGGACCGCTTTGAACGCGGCCCGGACAGCGATCTCTGTCTTGCCGTAGCCGACGTCGCCCGAGATCAGCCGGTCCATCGGGATCTCCCGCTCCATGTCGGCCTTGACCTCGTTGATGGTGGTCAGCTGGTCCGGGGTCTCCACGTACGGGAAGGCCTCCTCCAGTTCCCGCTGCCACGGGGTGTCCGGGCCGAAGGCGTAGCCGCGGGAGGCCATCCGGGCCGAGTACAGCCGGATCAGCTCGCCGGCGATCTCCTTGACCGCCTTGCGGGCCTTGGACTTGGTGCTCGCCCAGTCCGCGCCACCCATCTTGCTCAGCGCCGGAGTGTCGCCGCCCACGTACCGGGTGACCTGGTCCAGCTGGTCGGTGGGCACGAAGAGCCGGTCGCCCGGGGCTCCGCGCTTGGACGGGGCGTACTCCAAGACCAGGTATTCGCGCACGCCCTCGCCGCCACCGGCAACCTTGCGCTGGATCAGCTCCACGAACCGGCCGATGCCGTGCTGTTCGTGCACCACGGAGTCCCCGGCCACGAGCTGCAGCGGATCCACGGCATTCCGCCGCTTGGACGGCATCCTGCGCATGTCCTTCGTGGAACCGGCCGAGGTCCGGCCCAGCAGGTCAGCCTCGGTCAGCAGCGCCAGCTTGAGCGGATCCAGGACAAAACCGCGGCCGACGGCGGCGGTGGTCACCTCGATCAGCCCGGCCTGCGGATCGGCCTCGAGCGTGTCAACCCGCGCGCACGGGATGTCGTTGTCGTGGAAGAGTTCGGCGAGGCGCTGCGCCGGGCCCGGGCCCTCGGTGACCACGACGATCCGCCACTGGTCCCGGACGCGGGAGCCGATGAAGTCCATCATTTCCGCCACGTCGCCCTGGTAGCCGCGGGGTTCCCGGGCGTGCAGGTTCAGCACGTCGACGTCGGGCAGCAGCTCCTCGTCGCTGGCCAGCGAGGTGATGGACCACCAGGAGACGCCGTGCTCGAGGGCCGCGGTGCGGGTTTCGGTCAGCGAGCGGAAGCTGGCCGAGTGCAGCGCTTCGGACGCCGCAGAGGTCAGATCAAGAGGTGCGGTGCCGCCGTCGGACGCCGTGGACCAGGCGGCCTGGAGGAATTCCTCGTTCGTGGCGGCGAGGTCGTGGGCCCGGGTGCGGACCTTCTCCGGCTCGATCACCACCGCGATGGAACCCGCCGGGAGCTGGTCCAGGAACGGCACCATGGCGTCCACCAGCACGGGGGCCAGCGATTCCATGCCCTCGACGGCGATGCCGCCGGCGATTTTCTCCAGCATGTCCGCGGCGGCCGGGAGCTGGGACTTCAGGGTCGCGGCGCGGGACATGACGGAGGGTGTGATCAGGATTTCGCGGCACGGCGGGGCATGGAGTTCGGTGGGATGGTGCAGGCCGGGCGCGGTCAGCGAGCGCTGGTCGGCGACGGCGAACCAGCGCATCTGGTCCACCTCGTCACCAAAGAACTCGACCCGGATGGGGTGGTCCTCGGTGGGCGGGAAGACGTCCAGCATGCCGCCGCGGACGGCGAATTCGCCGCGGCGGGTCACCATGTCCACCCGGGCGTAGGCGGCGTCGGCCAGGCTCTTGACAACACCGGTGAAGGGGGCCTCCTGGCCGACTGTCAGGGTGACCGGCACCAGTTCGCCGAGGCCGGCGACGATCGGCTGCACGACGGCGCGGACGGGGGCCACCACGACGCGCAGCGCACCGGCGGTGGACGATTCGGGGTGCGCGAGCCGCCGCAGCACAGACAGCCGCCGGCCGACGGTGTCCGAGCGCGGGGAGAGCCGCTCATGCGGCAGCGTCTCCCAGCTGGGGAACTCCGCGATCGTCTCGGCCGGCAGGAAGGCGCGCAGGGCCTCGGTCAGGTCCTCTGCCTCGCGGCCGGTCGCGGTGACGGCCAGGACCACGGGCACTCCCCGGCCAGCCCCTGCAGAGCCGGTTTCGTTTCCCGCCAGGGTCGCGAGTCCGTCCGCCATTTCCGCGAGCAGCGTGGACCGCATTCCGGCCGGGGCGCTGATCTGGTAATCCTCGCTGCGGGCGGCGAACCCGCGGGCGGCCTCGGCCTGGATCCGGGCGTAGTTCCGGTCTTCGGCGAGGACACGGCGCAAACCGGTGAGAGAGGGGCCGTTGAGGCTCATAGCTGTTGCTCCTGATGGGATCACGGGGTGCAGGCAACACGAATAGCCGAAATTCGCGAGAATCCCGGGCCCTCCAAGCCTACCGCGGAGCCTCGGGGACCGCCGACGGGCCCGGCCGGTGAGGCCTGCCCGGGGCGCCGCCGACGGGGCTAGGCTGGCTTCAGGAGCGGGCGGCCCATCCAACGCGGGCCGCGCACCGAATGGCTTGGTAGGCCACCCGCCAACTGCTGGCTGACAAGGAGTCACCATGAACGCCACAACCGCAACCCCCGAACCCGCTGGAACTCCTGCTACAGCCCCGCAGGCAGCCACCGCGAAGGCCGCATCCCCTAAGACCGTGCTCGTCACCGGGGCCACCGGCTACATCGGCGGCCGGCTTGTCCCCCGGCTCCTGGAAGCCGGGCACCGGGTCAAAGTCGTGGTCCGCACCCCGGCCAAGATCGCCGGCGTGCCCTGGCTGGACGACGTCGAGGTGATCCACAGCAGCCTCGACGACGGGGACGCCCTGCAGGCGGCGCTCGACGGCGTCGACGTCCTGTACTACCTGGTCCATTCCATGGCGGCCGGGGCCGGCTTCGAGGCCAAGGAAAAGACGATGGCCGGGACGGCCGCCCGGGCCGCGGCCGCCGCCGGTGTGGACAKGATCGTTTACCTCGGCGGCCTGCACCCGGCCGGGGCCGAACTGTCCACCCACATGCGCTCCCGCGAGGCGGTGGGGAAGGTGTTCCTGGACAGCCCGGTGGACGCGGTGGTGTTCCAGGCCGGCGTCGTGATCGGCTCGGGTTCGGCGTCGTTCGAAATGATCCGGCATTTGTCCGAGACGCTGCCGCTGATGCCCGCCCCGAGCTGGGTGCGCAACAAGATCGAGGCGATCGCGGTCCGTGACGTCCTGTACTACCTCGTGGCGGCAGCGTCGCTGGAAGGACGCATCAACCGGACCTTCGACATCGGCTGCCGCCAGGTGCTCAGTTACGCCGGAATGATGCAGGAATACGCCGCAGAGGCCCGCCTGCCGCACCGGGTGGTGCTGGCGCTGCCGGTGCCGGCCCCCAAACTGGCCGGTCTGTGGGTGGCACTGACCACCCCCATCCCGCTCTCCATGTCCCTGCCGCTCGTCGAATCACTCCAGCACGACGCCGTCGCCGCCGAGCACGACATCGACGCGTACATCCCTGCGCCGGAGGGCGGCCTGACCCCCTACCGGCGGGCCGTGGCCCTCGCCCTGGGCAAGGAACGCGACGGCCAGGTGGAGACCACGTGGGCCAGCGCCGGCGTCGACGCCGATCCCCTGCCGAGCGACCCGGACTGGTCCGGACACGCCGTGTACGTGGACGAGCGAAGCTTCCAAAGCGACGTGGACCCCAAATATGTGTGGACCGTCATCGAAGGAATCGGCGGCCGGAACGGCTGGTACTCCCTGCCACTGGCCTGGCAGGTGCGCGGCTGGCTGGACAAGCTCACCGGCGGGGCGGGGCTGCTGCGCGGCCGCCGGCACCCGCACCTGCTGGCCGAGGGCGAGGTGGTGGACTGGTGGCGGGTCGAGCGGATCGACCGTGGCCGGCTGCTGCGGCTGCGGGCCGAAATGCGGGCCCCGGGCCGGGCCTGGCTCGAACTTTCCGTGGAGCCGGAGGGGACGGGCAGCCGCTACCGCCAGCGCGCCATCTTCTTCCCCAAGGGCCTCAGCGGCCGCCTCTACTGGCTCGCAGTGCTGCCGTTCCACAGCGTCATTTTTCCCGCCATGTCGCGGAATATCACCGCCGCCGCCCGGGATCTGGAAAACCTCGAATCGGAGCCAGCCCGGCACACCACGTAGGATGTTGGAGCCCGAAACGTCCACTTCCACATCACGGAGGACCCCCCTATGGCCCTGAGTGCATCCACCACCGTTCCGCACAGCGTCGACCGCGTTACCGCGGTTTTCGTCAATGAAGACTTCCTGCGCCACACGAGCGAACTCGTCGGCGGCACCCTGGAATCCTTCGCCATCGACGGCGACACCGCCGGCGCTTTCAACACCACCACCGTGCGGACCATCCCCACCACCCGGATGCCCGACATTGCCCGGAAATTTGT
This sequence comes from Arthrobacter sp. 05N33_2, assembly GCF_056397425.1. Lineage (NCBI taxonomy): Bacteria > Bacillati > Actinomycetota > Actinomycetes > Micrococcales > Micrococcaceae > Arthrobacter > Arthrobacter sp. 05N33_2. The sequence goes on along the minus strand of NZ_JBFTNJ010000005.1, from coordinate 106,134 downwards.
TGGCGAAAGCCTGAAGGTGACGCAGCTGGAGGCCTGGGAGGCCCCCACCGCCGACGGCTCCCGGCAGAGCAAGATCTCCCTGAAGGTCTCCGGCGCCCCGCTGGACGTGAAGGCTGTCCAGCGTCTCGTGTCCGACGGCGGCAGCACCCGGATCGAGCTCGAGGGCGACGTGACCTCCTCGGTGCCGTTCCTTGGCGGCAAGATCGCCGACGCCGCAGAACCGATGGTCGGCAAGGCCCTGAACCTGCAGTCCCAGCAGGCCCAGGCCTGGCTCGAAAGCCACTGACCCCGTGGAACTGCCCGCGGTCCTCGCCGTCGTCCTGATCGTCGCCGGCGTCTGGTCCCTTGTTGTCTGGCCGCAGTTCCTGCGCCGGGTCATGAAGGATCCGCGTGCCCGCGACGCCAACGGCAAGGCCACGCGCTTCCTGACCGTCCATGTGGTCCTGGTCAGCATCTCCATGCTGCTGGGGGCCGCGACGGCGGCGATTGGCGTGGCCGGGCTGCTCAGCTAGCATCCGGCACACCGGCGGCGGCACGCGCACCCTGCGCCTGCCGCCGCCGGCCGCTAGAATCAGCAAAAAGGTGGACCGCTGAAAGGGGACGCCAGTTGCTACCCCGCCGCGTCGCCATCTGGGGCCTGTGCGCCTGCGTTCCGGTCCTCGGCCTGATTGCCTTCTGGCCGGTGCCCGTTGACCGGGGCGCGGCCACCTACCTCATGCGGTGGCTCCGGCAACTGCRCAGCTGGGGCGTCCCTCCCTGGTTCGACTACGGGGTGGTGGAATTTTCCTCAAACGTGATCCTGTTTATTCCGCTGGGCGCCCTGGTCGCCATCATCCTGGGCCTGCGGCTCTGGTGGGGCGGGGCCGTTGCCGGGTTCATCCTCTCCGTCGTGATCGAACTCGGCCAGATGGCGTTCCTGCCGGCGCGCTTTCCGTCCGTCGCCGACGTCGCCGCRAACACGATCGGCGCCATGGCCGGCGCGCTCGTGGCCAGGCTGTTCATGGCGCGCCGTGAGGCTGTGCGATCCCGACGTCCACCACGTACCCTGTGAACAGGGCCCGACGGGAGGAAATCGGAACTATGCGGATCTCGGTTATTGGTTGCGGTTACCTGGGCGCGGTCCATGCCGCATGCATGGCAAAGCTGGGTCACGACGTCGTCGGAATCGACGTCGACGAACACAAGGTGGCACAGCTTTCAGCAGGCCACGCCCCCTTTTACGAACCCGTGCTCGACGAACTCTTGTCCCAACTTGAGGAATCGGGCCGGCTGCGGTTCACCACCGACATGGCGGCCGCCCGCGGCGCCGAGGTCCACTTCATCTGYGTCGGAACGCCGCAGAAACGCGGCGAAAACGGCGCCGACCTGCGCTATGTCGACGCCGCCGTCGCCTCGCTCGCTGAATACGTCTCCCCCGGCGACGTCGTCGCCGGCAAATCCACGGTGCCTGTGGGAACCGCCGCGGGCCTGGCCGAGGTGCTGGCGGAGGCAGAGCCCGGCGCCTCGCTGGTCTGGAATCCCGAGTTCCTGCGCGAAGGCCATGCCGTGACAGACACCCTGAACCCGGACCGGTTTGTCTACGGCACGCCGGACGGCAGCGAAGACCATCCCGCGGTGGCCGTCCTCGACAGGGTCTACGAGACTCCCCTGGCAGGCGGGACACCCCGGCTGGTGACGGACTACGCCACGGCAGAACTGGTGAAGACGGCAGCCAACTCGTTCCTCGCGACCAAGATCTCCTTCATCAACGCCATGGCCGAGGTCTGCGAAGCCACCGGCGCCGACGTCACCCGGCTGGCCGATGCGATCGGGCTCGACGAGCGGATCGGGCGGAAGTTCCTGAACGCAGGCATCGGATTCGGCGGCGGGTGCCTGCCCAAGGACATCCGTGCCTTCATGGCCCGCGCCGGCGAGCTGGGGGCGGACCAGGCTCTGACCTTCCTGCGGGAAGTGGATGCGATTAACATGCGGCGCCGGACCCGGGTGGTGGAGCTGACACGCGAACTGTGCGGCGGGTCCCTGTTGGGCCAGCGGGTCGCAGTCCTGGGCGCGGCGTTCAAGCCCGAAAGCGACGACGTCCGGGACTCCCCCGCGTTGAGCGCCGCCGCGCAGCTGCAGCTGCAGGGCGCCGTGGTGACGGTCACCGATCCCCAGGCCCTGCCCAATGCCGCCAAGCGCTTCCCCGAACTCCAGCTGGAACCGGACCTGGAGACGACGCTGCACCGGGCCGATGCCGTGCTGCTGCTGACCGAGTGGCAGGCGTACCGGGAGCTGGATCCGCACGCCGCCAAAGCGCTCGTGTCCGCGCCGCGCATCCTGGACGGCCGCAACGTCCTGGACCCTGCCAAGTGGCGGGCGGCCGGCTGGACCTACAAGGGCCTGGGCCGGCCCTGATGTGTTGCCGTCAGGCCGTCAGCGCCTGGCCGAGGGCGTCCTCCGCGGCCACCCAGGAGAGCATGGCGCATTTGACCCGGGCAGCATAACGGGACACGCCCTCAAACGCCGCGGCGTCGCCCAGCACCTCCGGGTCGGCCGGCACCTTCCCGCGCGAGCGCAGCACCTCGCGGAAGCTGTCAATGACGGCGCTGAGTTCCTCGACTGTCATGCCCTCGGCGAGGTCTGTCAGCACGGACGCCGAGGCCATCGAGATCGAGCAGCCGTCGCCGTCCCAGCGCAGCTCACTGACCTTCCCGCCGGCAACGGACACCCGGACCGTGATTTCGTCGCCGCAGGTCGGATTCAGCTGGTGGGACTGGCCGCAGCTGGCCTCCTTGGGCGCGTCCGCGGCGGCGAGGCCGCTGCCGTGCCGGGCCTTGGCATGTTCGAGGATGATCTGCTGGTAAAGCTGGTCAAGACTCATGGATGTCCGTCCTAGGCTTGGAAGTAGGCACGGACATCGGCGACCGCGTTCAGGAACGCGTCCACATCGTCCGTGGTGTTGTAAAGGTACGTACTGGCGCGCGTCGTCGCCGTCAGCCCGAGCCGGCGGTGCAGGGGCTGGGCACAGTGGTGGCCGACCCGCACGGCGATGCCGCGGCTGTCCAGGAACTGGCCGACGTCGTGCGCGTGGACGCCCGCGACGTCGAATGCCGCCAGGCCAATCCGCTCCTGCCCGGCCGCCGGACCCAGCACCCGGATCCCGGGGATGGACTCCAGGCCGCGCACGAGGCGCTGGCCGAGTTCGGCTTCCCAGGCGTGGATGCGGTCCATCCCGGTTTCGCTGAGGTAATTTACCGCCGCGGAGAGTGCCACGGCCTGCGAAATGCGCTGGGTGCCGGCTTCGAAGCGTTGCGGGCTGGGCAGGAAACCCGCCCGTTCCATCGTGACGGTGGTGATCATGGAGCCGCCGGTCAGGAACGGCGGCATCGCGTTGAGCAGCTCCGAGCGGCCATAGAGGGCGCCGATGCCGGTGGGGGCAAGCATCTTGTGGCCGGAGAACACCGCGAAGTCGACGTCGAGCGCCTTCACGTCCAGGGGCAGGTGCGGTGCGGACTGGCAGGCGTCGAGCACCACGAGGGCTCCCGCGGACCGGGCCAGGGCCACCAGGGCGGCCACCGGGTTGATGGTGCCGAGGACGTTTGACGCGTGCGTGAACGCCAGGACGCGGGTGCGCGGGCCGATGATGCCGGCAGCGGCCTCCAGGTCAAGGGCGCCGGCGTCGTCGATCGGGATGAACTTCACGACGGCGCCGGTCCGGGCCGCCAGCTCCTGCCAGGGGATCAGGTTGGCGTGGTGCTCCATCTCCGTGACCACGAGCTCGTCGCCCGGGGCCAGGGCGAACCGGGCCGCTTCGGGTCCGGCGCCCGGCAGGGAAGCGTTGAGGAAGGAGTAGGTGAGCAGGTTCAGGCCCTCCGTGGCGTTGGAGGTCCAGATCAGCTCATCCCACTCCGCCCCGACGAAGTCCGCCACCGTTTCCCGGGCGTTTTCGAACGCCTCGGTGGCCTCGACGGCGAGGTGGTGTGCCCCACGGTGGACCGCGGAGTTCCGCTGCTCATAGAATTCCTGCTCGGCCTCGAGCACGCTGAGCGGGTTCTGCGAGGTGGCACCGGAGTCCAGGTAGACGAGCGGCCTGCCGTTGACGTGCTGCTGCAGGATTGGGAAGTCGTTGCGGATCCTCAGGACCTCCTCGTTTCCGAGCGCGGCGGCAGAGCGGCGGAGATGGGCTGGGGTGGCAACCATGGCGGAGACTCCTGGATCGGCGTTCGCTGCGGCGTACACCGCGCCGGCCGGGCGGCCAGCGTGCAAAATACGTCACACAGATTAAACCTAATTATCCCACGTTCCTGCAGCCCTCCTGCGCGCCCACCGCGCGGACCCGCACACCGCGGAACCCGGGCGGAGGTCCGCGCCCCGTTAGCCGGCTCCGGCGGCCATCGGCTCCCGCGGCGGTGCCCTTCGGCGGCCAAGACCCGGACCGCGACAGGAGCATTGCCCAAGGGCAGCCGCAATCAACCCCCAGCCAGGCGGGTTGGGCTGGTGCTGCCAGAAAATGGCAGACGACAAACGATAGGGGCCGCGGCGATGACCGCAGGGGCCGCGGGTGTGCGTCGCCGGGACCGCGGGTGTGCGTCGCCGGGACCCATTGGCGGGAGCCGTGGGCCGTCGGCATCCAGCACCGGCATGCAAAAGCGGCATGCAAAAGCGGCATCCAGCAGCGACATGCAACAGGGGCGCCGGAACATCCGGCCGGCTCTCACTGCTACTGCGCAAGGCCTGCGCGGCGCAAGGCTCGCCCGACATGCCGGCGCGTGACGCCAGGTCCGGCGAGGGCTTGCACACCGGACGCCGTCACGCGCCGCTACCCCCTGCGGCGATGCCCGACGGCGCCGGTGTCAGGGCCGCGCTTCTCGATGGCGCGGACCCGCGTGTAGACCGATTAAGGGAGCCGGCGGCGGCTGGGGGGAGAGCCTCGGTCTCAGAAGGCTCTGACGCCGCCGGCTCCGACCTTGGCGCGCGGCTGCCCGTTGAGGCACCGCACGATTCCAATGAAGGAGTTAGTGGGAAAGATTACGGCCCGATCACCTCTAATGGTGGCAGTGGCCGCATCCGCAAGCAAGGAATTTGAGACCACACTTTCCTCGGGCCATGCTTGCGGTTGCTGACCGCCCTCAAGTTCCTCATTTTGAGACCTTTGTGAGCTGTTCGGGTTGGAGCTGTACGGGGTGGAGTTGTTCGGGATGGGGCTGTTCGTGGGACTGGCTTAAGTCAATCGCCCGAACGGACTCTGCACACGAGTAGCGTTTACCCGATTTCTGACGCCCTACTCGCCATGGCACTACTTGGAGCTACTCCCGCTGGTCCCGCAGGCCACCCGTGCTGTACGCACGCCACAGCCAGGTCACGCCATGCCGGGCCGGGCCGGTCAGGAGGGCAGCGGGCCGAGGTCCAGGAGGTCCGCCCGCCGGCCCACGCCGAGCTTGGCGAAGATCCGGGACAGGTGCCCCTCCACTGTCCGAAGTGACACACAGAGCGCGGTGGCGATCTCGGCGTTCGTGGCCCCGCCCGACACCAGTTCCAGGACTTCGGTCTCGCGGGCAGTCAACGGGGCGCCGTGATCGCTGCGGACGACCTCCAATTGCGACAACATTCCGGCCTCCACCAGGCGGTGATGGACCCGGCGCTGGACCGCGGTAAGCCGCCACCGCTCCGGGTCGTCTGCCAGGATCCGCTCGGCCTGCTGGGCGGCCTCAAGGGCAAGGAGCCCGTGCCCTGCATTGAGCGCGTCGTCGCTGATGCCAATGAGGTCGGACGCATCGGACGCCGACACCGCTCGCGCGTAGGACTCCACCAGCCTGGCTTCCGGGCCGTCGACTGCGCCGCTGCTGAGGGCGAGGGCTTCGGCGCCCGAGGTGTCACCGCYGCGGARCGCGAGCCGCCTGATATCGGTTTCAACGCCCCGCAGGCTCTCGTGCAGGGCCTCGTCCGCCAGCCGCGCCAAAGCTCCGGCACCGCTCCCTCCGGGCCCTTCTCCGGGTTCAGCCGCCCGGCAGTACGCCTCTGCCAGCAGGTGAAGGGTTTTCGGCTCCCGGTACTCCGAGAGCCGGTAGGCCAGCACATGCTGGCTGGCCTCATGGTGGCGTCCGACGGCGCCTGCGGCGTAGGCCGCAACGGCGCGCGCAAACGGCAACAGACCTAACGGGTCGGCGATAGTAAGCTCTTCGACACTCAGCCGAAGTTCGGCCAAGCTTTCACGCATCCTGCCCTGGCGCAACCGCGAGTAGCCCCGCATGAGGTGCAGCATGCCGCCGCTGTACAGCAGACGCCCAGGCTCACGGGCCGCGTAATCGTCCAGGACATTTCCGAGCCGGTCCCAGTCGCCTGCCCAGATCAGATTCAGGCAGTGGCGCACCACGAGGTCCTCGTAGACCAAGGGAAGTTCCAGGCTTGCGGTTCGGGCGCCGCCCCATGCCTCTCCGTCCAATCGCAGCCCTGCGCGGAGTTGACCTTGGGCGGTCAAGAGTTCGGCGAGGAGGGAAACTGCCGGGACCCGGATTTCGGGATAGGCGCCGGCCGCGGCGATGAGTTCGCGCAGCACGGTTCCAACTGCCATGAACTTGCCGTCCCACGAGTGACTCAGAAGCTCTGTGGCCAGTCCCCCGGCAGCTGTCACGTCCGACGGCCGTCCCGCCGGAGCGCGCCCGGAAAGGTCGGTGCACGTTGCGAAATCCGCAGACAGTGAATCCCGGGCCCGCGATTCCAGGAGCTCTGGTTCCATGGACAGTCCAAAGGCCGGGCTGTGCGTCCCGGCGTCGGCTTGCTGTTGCCGGGCCGGCGTTGCGGACCCGAGCCGGGCTGCGAGGAGGGCAGCCAGGTAGGACGGCCGTCCGGAGGGCACCGGCTGTGCGGCCTCCAGACACGCCACAGCGGCCTCGGTGCGCCCCGCGATGAAGTGCGAATAAGCCAACTGGATCCGGGCCTCGGGGAGGAACCGGGCGTCCCGGATGGCGCCAGCCACCCGGGACGCGGTCGCAGGGTCCAGGTCCGTGTTCGCGGCGACAGCGGCCTGCAGGAGCTGGATCGGAGGGATCTCTACGCCGCAGTCCATGGACCAGCGCAGCCGGTTGAGGGCCGCTCCCGGCGCGGCGGCCCGTGCCGACGGAAGCGACAACACGCTCGAACGCAGGGCCGAACTGCGGCCGGCCGGGACCCGCTGGCGGATAATCTCGCCAAGGATCGGGCTGGCCGCCCGAACCAGCCGGTCATGACCCGTGGAGACGGCAATGATGCCCGCGGTGTCCAGGGCATCAACGGCCTTGGGACCACTGATCCGCAGAATCTGGGACAGGGATAGCGGTCCGGCCATGGCAACGATCGTGGCGGCGGTCTTTTCCTCCGGTGTCATGGAGCGCAACTGCCGGTCCACAACGTCGGCGGCCGGAACTTGGGCCATGTCGGGGTTGGCCAGCAGGAACCATACTCCGTGCCGGAGGCCCAAGGCGCCGCTGGCCCGGGCATGCTGGATCAGGGACATCAGCATGAGCGGATTGCCGTCGGCCGCCTTATGGAACAACGCACTAACCCACGGAGAGACGTCGGCCCGCAGGACCTGCTCGCACAGTTGGTGGGTTCCGATCCGGCTCAGCGGGTAAAGGTCGAACTTGGAAATTATCCCGTCGTCCCAAAGCGCCAGGAACTCTTCCGGAATCATCGGCCCGGGACGGCAGGCCACGAGGATTCCCGCGGCGCCGGTCGCGGCCGCCTGCGCCAACTGCCGGACGGTCCCATGGTCGAGGCAATGCGCGTCGTCGACCACAAACAGAGGGCGGTCCGCCTCGGATTTCAGGCTGCGCGCCATCGCTTCCACGACGGCTGCGTAGGAGTCGAGTTCCCGGTCAGGAAGCCGGGACAAGTACGGCGCCAGGGCACCGAAAGGAACGCTGGCCAGAGCCGAAGTGGCGGTCAGCCGAATCAGGTGGCGGTGGGGCTCGAGTTCGCGGATGGCGGCCTTGAGGACGGCGGTCTTGCCCGCGCCCGCGCCGCCGACGATGAGCGCACCTGATCGGGTGTCGTCACGCAGGCAACGCACCAGGTCCTTGACCAGCGCCGAGCGCTCGATCAGTGCCGAGGTCTCAGCCAGGCTTTCCATCGCCGGTTCTTCCTGCCAGTTTCTGCCCGTCTTGAATAGCCGTCCGGGTTGCCGCCTGCAGTCTGCCGGGCTCAGCCGAGCCTGGCGCTGTCTGCCGGAGTCGAGATGACATCTTTGAGTTCCGATCGGCTGGCGACGTGCAGCTTCGAATACACCTGATAGAGGTGTCCCTCCACAGTGCGGACGGATACGTGCATCTGTTCCGCGATCTTGCGGTTGGACGTACCGGCAGCGGCCCGGACCGCCACTTCACATTCCCTCGCCGTCAGGGTTGAGGTTGTAAGCGACCGCAGCCCGTTCTTCGGACTGCCGAACTTGTCATCGAGGGACTGCTGCGCCCGCTGGGCGATCCGCAGCGCGATGCGGTTGCCGGCGTCGTTCGCGCAGCCGACGGCTTTCCGCACCGCGTCCCGGGCGAACACGGTGTTGCCGCATGCCTCAGCTTCCTTGGATGCTGCCAGTAACTGCTCGCTGTCAGCCTCGCGCATGCCTTCGGCCAGCCGCGAGCACAGGGCCGCAAATTGTCCGGTCACCCTCCCGCTCAGGCTGCCGAGCTTCTGGCCCGTTTGGCGGTCTCCCAGCCGGGCCGCGGCGGACTGGAACAGGAGCGCGGGGGCCAGTGCTGACGTTTCGGCGTCGTTGCCCGCTTCGGCTGAGAGCGCACGGATGGACATTGCCCTCTGGCCGAGCTCGGCCTGGGCCGACAGTTCGAAATAGCGTGTGAGCCGTTCCACCAGCCAGGCCGCGGGCGGCCTGGCCTGGGCAAGATCGTCCAGTAGCAGGCCGGCCATTTCCTCTTCGCCCTGGAGTGCGGCGGCATAGGCACACACGGCCGCGGCCAGGCCGCCCAAAGCGTCGGGGTCCTGCGCCCGAAGCTGCCACCGGCCCGCCTGGAGCCGGGACAAGGCGTCGTCGAGGTGTCCGGCATGCAGGTCCATGACGCCGTGCCCGATCTCAAACATCCCGCCCAGCCTGGTCTGGGGCTCTGCGCCGCTGTACGTCTCCTCAAGATAGACGGACGTTTCCCTGAACTTGCCGGAGAGCAAAAGGAGGAGGAGGAACCTGCCCCTGATCTCACGAACCGCATGGTCCGGGAGCTGCACGCCGGCTGTGGCCGCCAGGATCTGCTTTCCGAGGGCGAGCGCCCGCACCACGTTGCCGGTGACGGCCAGGGCCTCGCTGCGCACGCTGGCGGTCAGGATCCTTGGTTCGCTGCCCAGGTCCCCCGCGTCCACGCCGTCGGTTATGGCCAGGACTTCGTCGTAGCGTCCACGGAAAGCGGCGAGCCCAGCCTCCGCCAGGCGCAGCCGCTCCCGGGCTGCAACGGCAACTGAACTCTGTGCGGCGGGCTCGGCAGCCAGCCGCTCGGCGAACTCCTGTATCCGGGCTTCGGGGTCGGCGCCCGGGGCGGTGCTGCGTTTGTCCAGTTCCACGCGCAGCAGCTGCAAAGCGGTCCACTCGGTCAGGGGAAGCTTGGCGCACGCGCCGTCATCCAGTGCCTCCAGAACCCGGCGTGCGGAGTCCTCGTTGTTCACCGAGATGTGGGCATTGACTGTTTCGATGGCCATCAGGGCAGCGGGTTCGCTTCCTTCGACCTCCTGGACAAATCGCAAGGCGGCCGCGTGGTCGGATGCACCGTTCGCGGCGCGTGCGGCGGCCAGGGCGACCTGGGAGCTCACCTCTTCCCCGCAATCCAGCGCCCAGGCGACGCCGGCCGAGCCGCCGGTGTCCAGCGCGTCCGATTCCTGGAGAACGGCCGTGAGCCGGCGGCGGAGTTCGGCGCTGCGCCCGGGCGGGACCACGTTGGCGACAATTCCGGCGGTCACCGGATTGGCGATGCTGACCATCGGCGGATGGTCATGGGTGACCCGGATCAGGGCCCGCTCCTGGAGCGCGTCCATATCCTGCGGGTTGGCGATGAGCATGAGGGTCTGCAGCGGGACTGCCCCGGCGAGTGCCAGGAGTTCAAAGACGTCGCGCTGGCCGTTGCCGAGCCGGTTGAGGCGTGCCTTCACGACGTCCCGGATCTCTCCGGTCAAGGCGATGGGGCCGTTGCCCAGGAACCATACACCGTCCTGGCGGATCACTGTGCCCAGCTTGATCTGCTCCCGGGCCAGGGAATGGAGGAACAAGGCATTGCCCCCGCTCGCACTCCAAAGCGCCCGGGCAGCGGTCAGGGAGAACCGGCCGCCGTATTCGTGGTGCAACGTTGTTGCCGTCTCTGCGAAGTCGAACGGCCCGAGGTCCACCCGTCGGAGCAGGTCATCCTTCCACAGGCCCATGATGTCCCCGCCAATGTGCGGCATGTCAACGCACGCCGCCAGCAACGTGACATGGGACCCGGCGCTCAACTGGGCCACCATCATGCTGGAGAGCTCGTCGAGGTCATGGGCGTTGTCCACGAAGAGGACGATTCGCCGGCCTTCGGATTTGTTGTGGAGCAGCTGGGTCAGTCCGCGCAGCACCATCAGCGGGTGCTCGAGGTGGGAGGCGTCGAGGTCGTTGAGCAGGACGCTCAAGGCCCCGTAGGGAAGCTTGGAGGATATGGAGCTGCCCCTGACCTGGACTACCAGGTACTCGTCGCCGAGCTGCTCCAGGGCGCGCTGGGCGATAAAGGACTTGCCGGCCCCGTGGTCGCCCACGAGCACGATGCCGCAGCCGGAACCCGACGTCAGGGTCTCAACGATGTCGGCAACGACCTCCTGGCGGGTGAAGGGTCTGTCCTTACTGCGGCCATGACCGTTTCTTTGCGCCGGAAACACTATTTCTGTCTGGCCGCTGCCCGTTGGCAAGCCGGCGTCTTGCTGGAACATATGAGAGACCTTCGCAATCAAAGTGTGAGCGGTGATACCTCAACGGTAGGGACTACGCGTATTTTCGGTATGCGTAAGTAGTACTCGATTACCTAGCGAGTATTCCGCCCGCTCTACGTAGCTGTACTCAGTTGGACCGGCGCTGCCGCAAGGCCCAAACCAAGTAGTCGCCATCCCGCCGCACGTGTCCGGCGCCGGTAGCGGCCCGGACACCGGGGAAGCGGCCCCGCCACGGCCGGCCGGCCGGCGGACACGGCCCCACGCGGCCTCTCCCTTGCTTGCCGCTAGTGCCCGCCGATACCGGGAAGCTGCTCACGGCCCTTGACGTTGAGCTTCGCGTAGCTGCGGTAGAGATGGCCTTCAACCGTGCGCACGGACACCTGGAGCTCTGCGGCAATCTGCCGGTCAGTGAGGCCGCGTACCGCCAGCGCCACAATGTCGCGCTCGCGGCGGGTCAGTATGCCGAGCGAGTCATCGTTCTTGGCCGCTTCGTCGCCGGGAAGGTCATCGGCCCGGTCCAGGCACCGCTTCCGCTGGGAATTGGCCATGCGCTCCCTGAGGGTGTCGCCCGCGGCCCGGTAGGCGTGCGCCGCGGCGTCGTAGGCGAGGGCGGCAAAGGCCCACAATTCCGCCGCTTCACAGGCTTTCGCGGCCTCAAGGAGGTCTGCGGCGTTGTCCGCGCTGATGGCTGCGGCGTAGGCGCAGATCGCGGCGGGCCTTGGCCCCTCGAGCCCGGCCCGGAGTTCGAGCAGCCTCGGCGCCGAGTCCGTGTCCCCCAGGGCCAGGCAGAAGGCCAGCGCGTCGAGTTCGAGCCCGGCGGTGTCCACTTCCGGGTAAGGTCGGCCGAGCCGCTTCAGTTCCGCGATGGCACCCGGGTAGTTCCCGAGCCGGGCCTTTCCATAGACCACGGCCATCGCGGCCAGTGAGCGCATGTACCGCGGCAGGGCCGCGGGTGCTGCCTCGAAGTCGGCGAGGAGTAGCTCCGCCTTCGTCTGGGCACCGACTTCGGCGGCTGCCGCGAAGGCCATGGCCGCCGTGAGCGCGAACAGCTGCTGGGGGTCGGTCAACCGCAGCGCTTCGAGCGCGGCACTTAGCGTGTTCAGGGCCTGGGCGGCCTTGCCCTGGTAGAGCAGAATGATGCCGTGCGCCGCGTGCACTCCCCCGCCGAAGGAAATCAGGTTGGGCCCGGATCCGGCGACGAAGCCGGTCAGGAGGCTTTCCGCCCCCTGCCAGTCGCCGGAGTGGATTGCGGCGGCCGCCGATCGGACGACGAGGAAGTCGGTGAGGAAGTAGAGCTCATCGTGATCGGCCCCGGCGGCCTCGATGGCCCGGGTCATCGCGGCGAGGGCGCTCAGTCCCTTGCCGCCGGCAAGCAGCCGCTCCGCGTCGAGGCAGAGCCGGAACGCCTGTACGAGGGTGTTCGACTGTGGGGTGTTCGAGGGCGGGGTGTTCGAGTGTGGGGTGCCGGCAGCCGCGTCCTCGCCGGACGCCGCCGCGGCCGGGGCTGCCGCGTACTCGCCCGCCAGCGCCAGGACCATGGCTTCCAGAATCTCCAGCCGCTCTTCCGTGGCACGGTGAATGGCTTCGGCGTCGTCGGGCCGGGCCGCGGCGAGGCGTTCGGCGGCGCGTCGGAGCATCTGTGCCCGCTTGATGATCTCTGCCGGTGTGTGGCCCAGCGCTGACATCGTTGCGGCCCACAGGAGGGATCCGGCCAGGAGCCCGGGGATGCTGTTTCCCTGCCCGAAATCGGCGTCGAGGATGTCCCGGGCCGCCATGTAGTCGGAGGCGTTGTAGCGGGTCCGTGCTATCACGGCGCGGGCCGCCATCTGCAGTTCCGGATCCTTGACGAGGACGGCAGCCTTGCGGGCGAGCTCGTCCTCGTAAAGCCGGCTCGCCAGCACGGCCGCCCTCAGGAGCTGCCGGTCCTCGACCTCCGCGCCGCATTCGATCGACCAGCTTACTTGCCGCAGCAGTCCCTCGGCAGACGTCGGCTCGCTGTCCATCTTGCGCAGCAGGCTTTGCCGAAGTTGCAGGCTCCTGGCCGGTGAAATCAGGTTCCGCAAGGTGTCGCCGTACACGGTATGCCACAGCCGCAGCTCACCCGTCCCGGTGTCCGTGACCCGGATCAGTTCGCTGTCGATCAGTGATCCCACGGCCTCTTCGCCGGCCACCGACTCGATCAGTTCCCGGGACACGGGTTCGGCCAGCGCAACGAGGTTCAGGGCCTGCCGTTCTTCCGGCGAGCGCAGCAGCAACTGGCGGCGCACGACGTCGGTCAGCCGGTCACCGTGGCTGTTCAGGTGCCGGGTGAACAACCAGACACCGTTGCGCCGCAGCAGCGTCCCGTCGTTCCTGGCGTCGTCCAGGAGCCCGTTGAGGAGCATCGGGTTGCCCCCGGAGGCCTCCCAGAGGATCTCGGCGACGTTTGGCAGCACTTGCGAGCCGAGCTCGCCCTCCAGCATCTCTGTGGTCTGCGCGAGGGTGAGCGGGCGCAGGTCGTGCCGCTCGGCGATGCCTTCAAACCAGAGCTGCAGGAGCGGTTCCGGCAGTCCGGGCCGGGCCGCCGCGCCCACAAGCAGTTTCGCCCAGCCGGCCGCCGCCAGCTCCGCGAGGATTCCGGCCGTCGCCTCGTCGAGATCGTGTGCGTCGTCAACGACCAGCAGGAGGGGCTTCTGGGTGGCCCGCTTCTGCTCTTCCAGATGCGCCCACAGCGTCCTCAGCACGGCCAGCTGCGATGTTGCTTCCTGGACCGGCAGTCCGACGATGAAGGGACCCAGGACACCGTAGGGCACCTTGGTCAGCGACGCGCTGCCGTGGATCGGCACCGGCGTCACCTCGGGGCCCAGTTCCCCGACGACGGCATCGATGAGCCTTGATTTGCCCATCCCGCTGTCGCCGAGGACGAACACGGCCACATGGCTGCCGCCCTGGAGGGCTTCCACTGCAGACATCAAATCTTCCGACCTCCCGGTCAAGGCGCGGGCCGGCGCCGTGCCGGGGTTTCCCGCCGGCCCCTTAGATGAGTCCAAGCAGATCACTTCGCGAAGAAACGCCGAGCTTCGTGAACACCTGGTACAAGTGGCCCTCCACGGTCCTGACGGAAATGCCCACTTCCAGGGCGATGTCCTTGTTGGAGACCCCGTTCCCGGCCAGGGTGGCGATTTGCCGCTCCCGGTCTGTCAGCAGCGGGCCCTTGTTGCGCGGCATGACGGGCAGCGCCGGTACGGACTCCGAGAGGCTCTCCAGCATGCTGTAGGCGGCGTTGGCGCTGGCGGTCAGTCCGGCGCCCTTCGCGAAGTCGAATGCGAGCGCGGCGCACCGGGCCTGGACGGCGTCCAGTTCGAGGCCCGCGGCCTGCCCGGCGGCTTCGAGCATGATCGCGGCGTCCTTCTTCCGGCTGCCGACGGCGACCGTCCGGGACAGCTCGGCCAGCGGCCCCTGCCGCAGCCCGGCGATTTCCTCCATCAAAAGAAAATCCTTGACGGTGCCGTTGACGGTGGCCCCGAGCATGCAGATGCCGGCCAGGGTGTAGCGGCCCTTCCGGAAATGCTCCTCCGCGGTCCGTATCAGCCGGTCCTTGGCTTCGGGGTCACCGAGCCACCGCGACGCCATATCCATGCAGAACTCGGTGGAACTGCCGACCGTGAAGCGGGCCGGGCCGTCAGCCGAGCGGGCCCGGTCCAGGTAGATCGTGGCCTGGACCGAGTTGCCGGTCTGGGCGTAGGCAAAAGCAGTGGCGGCGTAGGCCTGGCGCAGGGACTGCAGGCTCGCCCGCACCTCCAGCTGGGCGATCGCGGCCAGCAACGGATCCAGAGCCATGTACCCGCGGCCGGCATAGACATAGGCGAGTCCGACGGCGAGGTCCGTTGCGGCGCTGCCGGAATGCAGCCCGTGCCCGGCCCGGCCGCTCGCGTCCTTGAGCATGTCGATGGCTTGGCGCCAAAGGCCCGAGAGGAGCAGCACGTTGAAAGAGCGCCAGGCGAAGTTTTCCCGGATGCGCGGCACGTTGGACCACTCGCCCAGCTGTCCGCCGATTTCCCGCATGAGTTTGCGGGCGTCGAGTTCGTGGCCGGTCATGGACCAGGCCTCCATCAGGATGATGGCCGACCTGAGCCGGTGCACGGGATCGGCGCCGGGCACGTCCGTGGTGGCCGCGGTGGTAAGCCGCTGCATCATGGGCTGGAAATCCCCGATGAAAGAGAAATAGTTGAACTCGCACAGATCCAGGCAGAGCCCCGCCCGGGCAAGCGCCGCAGGGGCGGGGGACGGCTCGTCCAGGCTCAGGTCCTGGAGCCGTACCCTGGCCTGCCCGAGCAGTTCGGGGACCTGGCCGGAGCGGTCGTCCAGCCACGCCATGCAGTCAGCCTTCGCCGCGATGAATTCGGCGAAGTTCTCGGCCGCAAGGCCGTTGACCTGCCGTTCGGAGACGTCGTCCAGCGCGGACATGGCCTGCAGCGGCAGGCCGAGCTGGAGGTAGGCAGCCGATTTCTGGAGCTGCCCTTCGGCCCATTCAGGGTCCGAGGGAGAGAGGCTGCCGGCGCATTTGAGGGCAAATTTCGGGTCGAAGAGCTTGACGGCGGCACTGGCAGCCGCGACGGCGTGGGCGGGGGCCAGCTGGGCGTGGCAGTCGTGGGTCCACGCCGCGTAGGCCAGCAGGTCTTCGACTGTCAGTTCGTCCAGTTCATGTTCCTGGTGTCCGGGGACCTTGTCCCGGAGCTCCAGCCGGCGCTCCACGCTGAGCCAGTTGCGGACAATGTCGCCGAGGTAGCGGTCGCCCAGCGTGACGAGGTGCCGGTCCGCGCGGTCGACCACGATCTGGCCGGCCTCTTCCATGTCGGCGATGACACCGGGGCTGTACATCCTGGCGAGCCGGGACAGGGGCAGGGTCCGGGCGCAGGAGAGGACGTCGATGACCTCCCGGGCCTCGGGTGTTTCCCTGGCATACCTGGCCCGGACAATATCTTCCAGCGCCGTGCGGCCATCCAGCACAACCTCATCGAGCAGTGTCCACACGGATCCGGACAGAACAAGGTTTCCGCGTTCGATTTGTTCGGAGACGACGGCCTGCAGGAGCGTGGGGCTGCCGCCGACCAGCTGGTGCAGCTGGCTTGCCAGGGCGGTCGAGACCCGATGGCCCAAAGCTGACTGCAGGACCTCCAGCGTCTCGAGTTCGGTCAGGTTGGCGAGCCGGACCTCGGCGAGCTGGCCGGAAGTGATGAGCCAGTAGAAATCGGGCGGAAGGTCAGTGGTGCGCTGGGCCGTTGCGATCAACCGGGCGGTCCGGGTCTGGAGCAGGTTGAGCAGGACCCCGGTGCTGAGTTCATCGAGGGCACCGGCGTTGTCGAGCAGGATCACGCACTGGCGCCCGGCGGCGTCGTCGCGGATCAGCGAGGTAATGCCGTGCAGGATGGCGGTCGGCGAGCCCAGGGAACTCTGCGGGAGCCGCGCAAGGGTGAAGGCGAGGCAGCCGTACGGCGTTGCCGAACCCGGCCCTGAACTGCGGAGCTGGATGGTGTACACCTCGGGGCCGAAGCCCGCGAGGGCGGTCCGGCCGACAAGCGTTTTGCCCACGCCGCGGTCGCCGGTGATGACGACGCCCATCCGGTCCTGGGCAAGCAGTTCCTGGCGGACACGCTCGGCATCAGCGTTCCGCGCCAAACCGGACCAGCCGTGTCTCGCGACCTGGCCGGCAGCATGTTCTTCTTCGGCGGGTGCCAATGTAGTGGAAACATTCCCCCAGCCCAGCGAATCCCTCGACATGTAGTTTCCTTCGTACCGCTTTGCAGACAGCAACCCCGGACTGCCCACTTAGAAGTAGCGTATCCCTATCCCCCGACGTGAGAGTAGACAGATCATAGCTGGAATGCGGAAAGCTTGGAAAGGAAACACGCAATCGGCATGCAACTTAGTCGTCGCCCGCCTGCCGCGGGCCCGGGCCGGCCCGCGGTCGGGGCGTTTCGGCTGCGTGCTGTTTTGCCTGCGTTTACGTCCGGGAGGGCTACGTCGCCTTGGCGGGGTGGAACTTTTGTTGGGCGGCGGTGAGGCCGTCCCGGACCAGGAGTTCGACGGCGTCGGCAGCTGAGTCGATGAGGAAGGGCAGTTCTTTTTTCTCCGGCGCGGAAAAGTCACGCAGGACAAAGTCCGCGGTCTCCATCCGTCCGGGCGGACGCCCGACGCCGACCCGCACGCGCAGGTAGTCCTTGGTGGCCAGGGCCTTGGAGATGTCGCGCAGTCCGTTGTGGCCGCCTTCGCCGCCGCCGATCTTGAGCCGCACGGTGTCGAAGGGGATGTCGATCTCGTCATGGACGGCAATGACGTGGGCCGGATCGATGCCGTAGAACTGGGCCAGGGCAGACACTGGGCCGCCGGAGACGTTCATGTATGACAGCGGCTTGGCCAGCACGATCCGGGGTCCGCCGATGCCCAGGCGCCCTTCGAGGACCTGGGCACGCGATTTGTGCGATTTGAAGCCACCGCCGACGCGCGAGGCGAGTTCGTCCAGGACCATCTGGCCGACGTTGTGCCGGTTGTGGCTGTACTCGGATCCGGGGTTTCCAAGGCCTACGATCAGCCAGGTGTCGGTCATGGGTCAGTCCTTCGGTGGGACGCAGCCGGGGGCGCGGCCAGTGGGGCGGGTCAGGTGGGACGGGTCAAGTGGGTCGGGGCAGGCAGCCGGCTACGGGGCGCGTACGGCGCGGGATACGGCATCAGAGACGACGGCGGCCGGGCCCCTGAGGGACCCGGCCGCCGTAAAATTCAACGGAATTACTCGGCTGCTGCTTCGGCCGACGGTGCGGCTGCTTCGCCCTCTTCGCCCTCTTCGACGTTTTCGGTGGCCTCGGAGATGTTGACGACGAGTGCTTCGGGGTCGGCCAGCAGGGTGGAACCCTTCGGCAGAACGAGGTCGGAAGCGTGGATGTGCTCGCCGGCGCTACGGCCTTCGATGCTGACCTCGATGGCGGTCGGCAGGTGGGTTGCCTCGGCCTCGACGGAAACGACCGTCATTTCCAGGTTGTGGACGTTGCCCGGGGCCAGCTCGCCGCTGAGGTGAACGGGCACGTCAACGGTGACCTTCTCGCCGGTGCGGACGGTCAGCAGGTCGAGGTGCTCGATGATCTGCTTGATCGGGTTGCGCTGGATGTCCTTGACGAGGGCCAGGTGCTGCTCGCCGTCGATGTCCAGGGTCAGCAGGGCGTTGGCGGTGCGGACGGCCAGGGTGGTGGCCTTCGCCGGCAGGGTGATGTGGATCGGCTCGGCACCGTGACCGTAGATGACAGCCGGGATCAGGTTGGCCATGCGGGCGCGGCGGGCGAAGCCCTTGCCGAATTCGGTGCGGACTTCTGCTGCGAGCTTCTGCTCAGACATGGATATCTCCTCGTGGGATTTCAAGCTGTGGGACTAAACGGTGTTCAGCAAGGGCGGAGGTCTGTTTACGACCTTCGACGCCGGGCTGCCGTGCGGCTGCCCTTCAGAAGGAGATTCAGACCCAGTCGATTACGGAGACCAGCACTCCGGGTTCCGATTAATTTCCCGTCAATAAGGAATTCAATACGGAATGCCGGCGCTCTCCCTCGCCAAGGTTTCGGTACAAGGCTACCAGCGGAAGGACCGGTTTCTGAAACCGGGCCCTCCGCCGGCCGGCTTAGGCCTGGCCGTCGAACAGGCTGGTGACGGAGCCGTCGTCGAACACTTCACGGATGGCGCGGGCGATCAGCGGCGCGATGGAGAGCACGGTCAGCTGCGGGAACCGCTTGTCCGCGGTGATCGGCAGCGTGTTGGTGACCACCACTTCGCGGGCGCCGGACTCGGAGAGCCGGCGGGCCGCCGGATCGGAGAACACGGCGTGGGTCGCGGCGATGATGACATCCTTGGCGCCGGCGTTCTTGAGCACCTGGACGGCGCCGGAGATGGTTCCGCCGGTATCGATCATGTCGTCGATCAGGACGCAGGTGCGGCCTTCAATCTGGCCCACGACCGTCTTGGAGACGGCCTGGTTGGGCACGGTGAGGTCCCGGCTCTTGTGCACGAACGCCAGCGGCGCGCCGCCGAGGCGCTCGGCCCACTGCTCGGCCACGCGGACGCGGCCGGTGTCCGGCGAGACGACCGTGACCTTGTCCGAGCCGACCCGGGTGCGGATGTRGTCGGCCAGGAGCGGAATGGCCATCAGGTGGTCCACGGGGCCATCGAAGAAGCCCTGGATCTGGGAAGTGTGCAGGTCCACACTCATGATGCGGTCGGCGCCGGCGGTCTTGTACAGATCGGCGACGAGGCGTGCCGAGATCGGCTCGCGGCCACGGCCCTTCTTGTCCTGCCGGGCGTAGGGGTAGAACGGGGACACCACAGTGATGCGCTTGGCGGAGGCCCGCTTGAGCGAATCGATCATGATCAGCTGTTCCATGAGCCAGTTGTTCAACGGGGCCGGGTGGGCCTGGATTACGAAGGCGTCGGTGCCTCGGACGCTCTCGCCGGCCCGCACGTAGATCTCGCCGTTGGCGAAGTCGTAGGCGTCCAGGGGCAGCAGCTCGGTGCCGAGCTCCTTCGCGATCTCCTTCGCCAGCTCAGGGTGCGCGCGCCCCGCGGCCAGCACCAGCTTCTTCTCGCCGTGTGCCGTAATTTCGCTCATGATTGCTAGCCCTCTTCTGTCGGTGCCGGAGTAGTGGAGGATGTTGGGGCGGCGCCCGCGGCGGAATCCACCGCGGCAGCGGATTCGGCCAGGGCGGACTCGGCCAGGCCGGCGGAAACGGAACCGGGGCGGTTGGCCGCAACCCAGCCGTCCGAGTTCCGCTGCTTGGCCAGGGTGACGGCGAGGGCGCCGGCCGGGACGTCCTTGCGGATGATCGCCCCGGCGCCGCTGTAGGCGCCGTCGCCCACGCGCACGGGGGCCACGAACACGGTGTTCGAACCGGTGCGCACACCCGAGCCGATCACCGTACGGTGCTTCTTCTCGCCGTCGTAGTTGGCCGTGATGTTGCCGCAGCCGATGTTGGTGTCCTCGCCGATCTCCGCGTCCCCGGCGTAGCCGAGGTGGGACAGCTTCGAGCCGCGGCCGATCGTGACGTTCTTGGTTTCGTAGAACGCGCCGATCTTGCCGGTTTCGCCCAGGACGGTGCCCGGGCGCAGGTAGGTGAAGGGGCCGACGCTGGCGCGCGCCCCGATCGTGGAGCCGGAGCCATGGGTGCGGATCACCGTGGCGCCCTCCCCTACCGTGACGTCGGTCAACGTGGTGTCCGGGCCGACGACGGCGTCGCGCGCCACCGTGGTGCTGCCGTGCAGCTGGGTGTTGGGCAGGAGCCGGACGTCCTCGTCGAGCGTCACCGTGGCGTCGATCCACGTCGTGGCGGGATCCACGACGGTCACCCCGGCGCGCATCCAGGCTTCGAGTGTGCGGCGGTTGAGTTCAGCGCCGAGCGCCGAGAGCTGGACGCGGTCGTTGGCGCCCTCCACCTGCCAGCGGTCGTCGGTGACGACGGCGGCGACGCGGCCGCCCGCGGCGCGGGCCAGGGCCAGGACATCGGTGAGGTACTTTTCGCCCTGGGCGTTGTCCGTGGTGACGTGGACCAGCGCGTCGCGCAGGACGGCGGCGTCGAAGGCGTAGATGCCGGAGTTAACCTCACGGATTTCGCGTTCGGCGCTGG
Source organism: Arthrobacter sp. 05N33_2 (assembly GCF_056397425.1). Lineage (NCBI taxonomy): Bacteria > Bacillati > Actinomycetota > Actinomycetes > Micrococcales > Micrococcaceae > Arthrobacter > Arthrobacter sp. 05N33_2. Next base: position 85,600 of record NZ_JBFTNJ010000005.1, on the reverse strand, counting down.
TGGCGTCCTTGTGTTCGCGGATTCCCGTGACGGTTCCGTCTTCTGCGCGGAGGATGCGACCGTAGCCGGTGGCGTCCTCGAGCACGGCGGTGAGGACGGTGACGGCGTTGCCCTCGGCCTCGTGGGCGGCGACGAGCTCGCCGAGCAGGCCACCGGTGAGCAGCGGGACGTCGCCGTACGTGACCACGACCGTTCCGCCCAGCGGGCCTTGGGGGTCGAGCGTATCGAGCGCTTCCAGTGCCGCCTCGACCGCGCGGCCGGTGCCGGGCACATCGTCCTGGTCCACAATCAGGGCTTTCGGATCGAGGGCGGAGACGTGGGCGGCCACGAGGTCGCGTTCATGCCGGACCACCAGGGCCAGCTCGCGGGGGCTGATACTGCGGGCCGCCTGGAGCGCGTGGCCGACCAGCGAGCGGCCGCCGATCTCATGGAGAATTTTGGGGGTACGGGATTTCATCCGGGTACCGGCCCCTGCAGCTAGGACGATCACGGCGGCCGGGCCAGTATTCTCGGGGCTCACGTATTGGCTCTCCTTGCTTGGTTGCGCGGTGTGTCTCGCCAAGTTCCGCCCATAGGACTCGAACCTATACTCCACGGCTCCAAAGGCCGGGGTGCTGCCATTACACCAGAGCGGACCGTGCCCAGGCTTGACCTGTGGCACGAGAATCAATTCTGCCACGAAGGTTGATGCTCGTGCGACTCAGCGCCGCGGAAGGAGCGGGCAGGCGCGGGAGGGCGGTGCGGCCAGCGCCACGGGACATGTCCAGTGTTGGTCCGCGCGGCCGGACATATGCCGCAGGAATCACGCACTCCGCGGGACGTGCCTATTTGGGCGCGCAGAGACCTCGGCCCCTACGCGGGATGAGCCCAGTGTTGGTCCCGAGCAATGGACATGATGCCAATATGTCCAGTGCTCGGCCCGCGCCGAGGGACATGCCCGGCGGGAATTGAGCCCTCCAAGGGACATGCCCTGCGGGAATTGAGCCCTCCAAGGGACATGCCCTGCGGGATTTGAGCCCTCCAAGGGACATGTCCAGTGCTGGCCCGCGCCAAGTGACATGTGCCGCAGGATTCACGCACTCCGCGGGACGTGCCTTCCCGGGCGTGCGCAGAGACCTCGGTCCCTATGCGGGATATGCCCAGTGTTGGTCCCGGACAATGGGCATAACGCCAATATGCCCATCCCTGGCCCGCGGCGAGGGACATGCCCGGCGGGATTTGAGCCCTCCAAGGGACATGTCCAATGCTGGTCCGCGCCGTGGGACATGCCCTGCGGGATTTGAGCCCGCCAAGGGACATGTCCGGTGTTGGTCCGCGCCGAGGGACATGTCCCGTGGGTTTTGAGGGCTGCGAGGGACATGTCCAGCGGTGGGTGCTCACGCTGGGCATGTCCCGGGGAGGGCAGGAGGCTACTCCCCCAGCACTTCCAGGGCTTCGAGCCATTCGAGTTCAAGGGCTTCGCGTTCCCCGGCCAGTTCCTGGAGTTTCGCGTTAAGCCCGGCKAGCTGGTCGAACTTGCTGGCGTCCCCGGCCCCGGCGGTCATCTGGGCGTGGATCTTGTCTTCCTGCTGCTTGAGTTTGCCCAGCTGGCGGTCGATCCGGTTCTTGGCCTTGCGGGCGTCGCGCTTTTCGGCCTCGGAAGGGCCGCTGGTGGCGGGAGCGGATCCCCCGCCGGCGGAGGTGACGGGGTTGCCGCCGCCTGTGATCGTGGAGCCGGCCATGGCCCCTTCCCGCAGTTCGAGGTACTGGTCCACGCCGCGCGGCAGGGCACGGATCTTGCCATCGCCAAGGAGCGCCATCTGGTGGTCAGTGACGCGCTCGAGCAGGTAGCGGTCGTGGCTGACGACGACGAGCGTGCCCGGCCAGCCGTCGAGCACATCTTCGACGGCGGCGAGGGTGTCGGTGTCGAGGTCGTTGGTCGGCTCGTCAAGCATCAGCACGTTCGGCTCCCCCACGAGCAGGCGCAGGAGCTGCAGCCGCCGGCGTTCGCCACCGGAGAGGTCCTTGACCGGGGTCCACTGCTTCTCGTTGGTGAAGCCCAGCTGCTCCACGAGCTGGCCGGCGGTGAATTCCTTGCCGCCGACGTTGAAGGAGCGCTTTTCCCGCTCGATCACTTCGATCACGCGCAGGTCCGAGACGTCGTCGAGTTCCTTGACCTCCTGGGTCAGGACCGCGGTGACCACCGTCTTGCCGCGCTTGACCTTCCCGGAGCTGGGCTGGATCTCACCGTTGAGGAGTTTGAGCAGGGTGGTCTTGCCGGCGCCGTTGACGCCCACGAGGCCCAGCCGCTCCCCGGGGGCGAGGCGCAGCGTGATGTTGTCGAAGAGCTTCTGCCCGGGCTCGCCGCCGAGGAAGTCCAGCGAGACGTGCTCGAGGTCCAGGACATCCTTGCCCAGCCGGGCGGTGGCCATCTTGCTCAGCGCCGTCGAGTCACGCGGCTCGGGGACGTCCGCGATCAGGGCGTTGGCTGCCTCGATCCGGAACTTGGGCTTGGCGGTGCGGGCCGGGGCACCGCGCCGGAGCCAGGCGAGTTCCTTCTTCACGAGCTGCTGGCGCTTGCTTTCCATCACGGAAGCGGAGCGGTCGCGCTCGGCCCGGGCCAGGACGTAGGCGGCATAGCCGCCGTCGAACGGGTCCATGATGCCGTCGTGGATTTCCCAGGTCTTGGTGCAGACTTCGTCGAGGAACCAGCGGTCGTGGGTGACCACGAGGAAGGCGCCCTGGTTGGCCCGCCAGCGGGTCTTCAGGTGCCGGGACAGCCACGCGACGCCTTCGACGTCGAGGTGGTTGGTGGGCTCGTCGAGCATGATGACGTCGTGGTCCTCGATCAGCAGCTTGGCCAGCGCCACACGCCGCTTCTGCCCGCCGGAGAGCGCGTGGACGTTGGCGTGCCAGTCGACGTCGGACACCAGCCCGCCCATGACTTCGCGGATCTGGGGATTGCGGGCCCACTCGTAGTCGGCCTGGTCCCCCACGATCGCGGCGCCGACGGTGAGGTCGCCGTCGAGCACGTCGCTCTGGTCCAGGTAGCCGATGTTGACCTCGCTGCGCTTGGTCACCCGGCCGGAGTCCGGGGTGGAGCGCATGGCCAGCAACCGCATCAGGGTTGACTTGCCGTCACCGTTGCGGCCCACCATGCCGATCCGGTCGCCCTCTTCAAGGCCGAGGGTAATGCCATCGAGGACGGTACGGGTTGCATACGAGACCGTGAGGTTCTCGCCGCCGAGCAGGTGTGCCACTGGGAACTGCTTTCTTAGGTGTATCGGTGAAGTGAAGCTGTGAAGTCATCGGATGCGATGCGTCAAAAGCTCCTAAAGGAGCGTATCGGAGATGATGCGGGCCCCGTGCACCGGCCCGTGCACCGCCATGGCGTCGAGGCTGTGGTGCCGCAGCTCTTCGGCGAGCCCGGCGGCCGCGGCGGGGCTGTGCGCGAGGAACGCGACGGTGGGTCCGGAGCCGGAGACGATGCCTGCGATCGCGCCGCAGGCCTCGCCGCGGCCCAGGGTCTCGCGCAGGCCCGGGGCCAGTTCGATCGAGGCGCGCTGGAGGTCGTTGACCAGCACGCGGCTCAGGGCGTCGGCATCGCCGCTGCGAAGAGCCGTGAGCACGCCGGGATCCACGGCGTCGGGTTCGTCCACCGCCAGGCCCTCGGCCGCGCGCAGGCGGTCCAGGGTGCGGTAGACCTCAGGGGTGGGCAGGCCGAAGTCCGCGCTGACCAGGACCCAGTCCGTCTGGGCCTTGACCAGGGCCGGCGAGAGGTCATCGCCCAGGCCCAGTCCGACGGCGGTGCCGCCCAGCAGCGCGAAGGGAACATCGGCGCCGAGCTCGGCGGCCAGGTGGGCCAGCTCATCGCGGGACAGTCCGCTGTTCCACAACGCGTCGCAGGCCAGCAGGGTGGCGGCGGCGTCGGCCGATCCGCCGCCCATGCCGCCAGCCACGGGCACCCGTTTGGTGATCTCCAGGTGGACACCCGTGGAGTGTTCCGAGACGTCGGCCATGATGGCGGCGGCTTTGTAGGCCAGGTTGCGGTGATCGAGCGGAATGTCCACCCCGTCGAGGTCCACGGTGCTCGCATCACTGATGCTGACGGTGATCTCGCCGGTATCGGTGCTGGTGGCGGCAATTTCTTCGTAGAGCGAGACAGCCAGGTAGACGCTGGCCACGGAGTGGTAGCCGTCCGGCCGCAGCGGTCCGACGTCCAGTGAGACGTTAACCTTGCCTGGAGCTTTCACCCGGACGGTCCTCGCGGCAAAGCGCCCTCTCACTGCGTTCATGGCTCCACGCTATGGCATCGCGGCCCGGGCTCCAAGCACGCAACCGCCCCCGGAGGCGCCCATGCAGGGCTCACAAGGAGCTCAGGAGTCCGCTTGTCCGTGGGCTTCGGCGATTCTGGCGAACGCCGCGATGTCGATCACTTCGCCGCGTGCTGTGGGGTCGACGCCGGCGGCCCGCAGGCAGCGTTCGGCCTCGGCGGCACTGCCGGCCCAGCCGGCCAGCGCGGCCCGGAGCGTCTTGCGGCGCTGCGCGAAGGCGGCGTCGATCACGGCGAAGACCTGCTCCCTGGTGGCGGTCGTAACCGGGGGCTCCCGGCGCGTGAAGGCGACGAGTCCGGAATGGATCTTGGGCGCTGGCCAGAAGACGTTCATGCCGATCACGCCGGCCTTGCGCATGCTGCTGTACCAGGCGGCTTTGACGGATGGAACGCCGTAGGTCTTGGAGCCGGGCCCGGCCGCGAGCCGGTCGGCGACTTCATCCTGGACCATGACCAGGCCGTGCTGCAGGCTCGGGAAGTGCTGCAGGAGGTGCAGCACCACGGGAACGGCCACGTTGTAGGGAAGATTCGCGACGAGGGCGGTCGGCTCGACGGGAAGTTCGGTGACCCGCATGGCGTCCGCCAGCACGAGGTGGAAGTTCCCGACGGCGTGCGGTCGCCACGCGGCGACAGTGGCCGGCAGGCGCCCGGCAAGGACCGGATCGATTTCGACGGCGACCACGCTGCGGGCGGCGTCCAGCAGGCCAAGGGTCAGTGACCCGAGTCCGGGGCCGACTTCCAGGACGGTCTCATCGGCCCGGATGTCGGCGGCGTTCACGATCCGCCGGATGGTGTTGCCGTCGATCACGAAGTTCTGCCCGAGGGTCTTCGTGGGCCGCACGCTGATTTCCTCTGCCAGCCGGCGGATATCGGAGGCACCCATCAGCGGTGCGGGCGCCGCTCCGGGCAGGCTTTCGGGGGCGGAGGGGCTCGGTTCAGTCACCTAGGTATCCTATCCCGGCGCCGGTACGCCGCAGGCCGGGTCCGGAGGGAATCCGGACCCGGCCTGTGCTCTCCCCTGGCTGTGGTCGGCAGCCGCGGGAGTCGGGCGTTCAGTGGCGGGCGTTCAGTGGCGGGCAGTCAGCCGCCGGCCTGGCCTGCTAGCTGGAGGCGGCCCAGCCGCAACCCCAGGGCTGCAGTCCGCGCTGGGCGTAGACCCGGTTGGCGACGGCGATCTGCTGGGCCTTGGTGGCGGCCGCGGCGTTCGGGGCGTAGGCGCCGCCGCCCGAGCTGAGCCAGGTGCCGACGTCGAACTGCAGGCCTCCGTAGTAGCCGTTGCCGGTGTTGGTGGACCAGTTGCCGCCGGATTCGCACTGGGCGATCTTGTCCCACATGCCCTGGTTCATCATGGCGGGGGCGGCCGCACCGGTGTTGGCGGCGGGCTTGGGCTTTTCCTTGGTGCCGACAGTGACCTTTTCGGTGACGGGCTGGACGCTGACGGTCTCGGACACCAGGGTCCGGGAGGCTTCGCGGCCATCCACGAGGACCAGCTTGAAGTTCTTGCTGGTGGTGCCGGCGACGCCGGCCTGGGTGACCTTCTTCTCACCCTTGAACATGTCAGCACTCTCGGTGGTGAGCGTTTCGAAGGCGACGGGCTCGGTGGTGTTGGCCGTCTTGCTGACGTCGACGCGGGAGACCTTAATCACCATGTCATTGACCACCGGGGCGTTCCCGGGCTGGGAGACGCGGTCGCTGGCCCCGAGCGAAAGCCCGGCGTCCTCGAGCACTTTGGCGACTGTGGCCGCCGTCGTCGTGGTCGCTGCCGCCTTGCCGTCCGCAACGAGGCTCACCTTTTTAGGCGTCGAGATGGACACGAAGGAGCCGGAGACAGCGAGCTGGGCGTCCTTGGGCACGGAGACCTGCGAGGCGCTGGCCACGCCGAGTTCGGTCACGAGACCTTCGACGGTGGGTGCGGTGGTGGAGATGGTCCGTTCGGCGCCGTCCAGGCTGACCTTGACGGCCTTGGCGAGGTTGACGTTGATGACTGACCCGTCCTGCACGTGGGCGTCCGCCGAAGGCGACACCCTGTCAGATGGCTGCAGTTCAACCTTGGCGCTCTTGACGACTTCCCCGACGGTTCCGCCGAAGGTCTGGACGGAGCTGACTTTGCCATCCACGTTGAGTGTGATCGTCTTGTTATTGCCGACGAAGGCCACGAGGCCCAGCACCAGTGCCACCAGCACCACGAGCTGCGTGCCAACCTTGACGAAGCTGAACTTGCCGTCCGATGTGAAGAACTTGACCACAATTGCCCGAATCTCTTGGACCTTCCGGGCACGGGGAAAAGTGCACGTGGCCATCCCCCGCGAGCGCGCCAACGGCGGCTCCGGACAGCGTCCGGAGCGTCACGGAACATGCGTGCACTGCCTCACCCAAAACGAGAGCGCGCATGTGGTTCGTTGGCCACAATGCACGCCCTGCTGGAGTGAAATTATCCGTAGGCCTTCCCCGACCCCGGCTAATAGTTGACCACTGTAATCGAAGCGTTATAAAGGAACCAAGAATTTGTGCATACCCCGTATCTACACCGGGAGGCTGGATGAGGGCGGTTCAGTCCCAGGATCCGTACGCCAGCACCGTATTTGCGGCGATCTGCGCACACAGCCCGGAAAGCTCCGACCCAGTCACATCGGCCATGGCCCGCACCGTGTACGGAACCATGTAGCTCGCGTTCGGCCGGCCGCGATGCGGGTGCGGGGTGAGGAAGGGTGCGTCGGTCTCGACCAGGATCCGGCTCGGCTCAGCGATAGCCAGCGCTTCCCGCAGGTCCGTCGCGTTCTTGAATGTCACTGTTCCGGCAAAGGACATGTACCAGCCCTCCGCGTTGCAGGTCCGGGCGAGCGCCTCGCCGCCGGAGAAACAGTGGAAGACCACCCGCTCCGGGGCCCCCTCTTCGCGCAGGACCTGGACGACGTCGTCGTGGGCGTCGCGGTCGTGGATTTGCAGCGTCAGTCCGAGCCGTTTGGCGATGTCGATATGGCGGCGGAACGAATAGCGCTGGTGGACCAGGCCCTCGCCCTCGGTCCGGAAGAAGTCCAGGCCGGTCTCCCCGATCGCCCGGATCCTCGGATGGGCGGCGAGCTCCTCGATCTCGGCCAGGGCCTCCTCCAGGCCGCCGCGCCGGGCGTAGCCGGGGGCGTCGTTGGGGTGGAGGGCAACAGCGCCCAGGAGCCGTGAATCGAGGTCGACCGCGTTGACCGTAAACCGGGACGATTCGAGGTCGCAGCCCACCTGCACGGCGCCTTGCACGCCCACGGCGGCGGCGGCATCGAGGGCGTCCTTGATGCCCACCTCAAGCTCCGCGTCGGGAAAATCCAAATGCGTGTGGTTGTCCATGACCGGCACGGGAAGCGGTTCAGGTGCGGGCGGATACCCGCTGCGTCCGGTACCGTCGTGTCCAGGCGACCGGAAGGGGACGGGAGTGAGGGGACTGAGCATTCATCCACCCTAACCGGAGGCCAGATTTCCCCGGAACTCTCTGTCAGGGCCGGCAGTTGTGTTAGTAGTCTGTTAATACTCTGTAATTTCCCCGTTAGGAAACAGGTGAATGCCACTGCGGGGCCCGGCCGCCGCGGGCGGTCAGATCCGGGACCCACCAGGGCTGAAAGGCTGCCGATGGATTACCACCGCACTTCCGTAGACGACATCCTCCCCCAAGGACAGAGCCTCCCGGGCCGCGCTTCCTTGGATCCAAACGCAGCCGGACACCGGCCCCCGCGGCATGAACTGCCGGCCATGGAAGCCGACGCCTTCCACTCAGCCAGCACCCGGATCCTGACGGCGATCAATACGGTCATCGACGGCAAGGCCGAAGCGGCCAAACTGGCGCTCACGGTCCTCCTCGCCCAGGGCCACCTGCTCCTCGAAGACGTCCCAGGGGTGGGCAAGACGCTCCTGGCGAAGACGCTGGGCCGCACCATCGACTGTTCCGTCAGCCGGATCCAGTTCACCCCGGACCTGCTCCCGTCCGACGTCACGGGCGTGTCCATCTACAACCAGGCGACCCGGACCTTCGAGTTCCGGCACGGCGCGGTGTTCGCCAACATCGTCATCGGGGACGAAATCAACCGCGCCTCGGCCAAGACCCAGTCAGCCCTGCTGGAGTGCATGGAGGAGCACCAGGTCACGGTGGACGGCACGTCCTACCGGCTGGATGAGCCCTTCATGGTGGTGGCGACGCAGAACCCCATTGAGATGGAGGGCACGTATCCGCTGCCGGAAGCGCAGCGGGACCGCTTCATGGCCCGGATTTCCATGGGCTACCCGGACCGTGAGTCCGAGATGGAGATGCTCGAAACCCACCAGGCCTCCTCTCCGCTGGCGCGTGTGACGGCAGTGGTCACCGCGGCGGAAGTGGCCGCCATGATTGCCACGGTGCAGCAGGTGTACGTGTCCCGGTCGATCAAGGAGTACACCGTGGCCCTGGGCCGGGCCACGCGGGAAAGCGGGCTTCTCCGGCTCGGCGCCAGTCCGCGGTCCATGCTGCAGCTCCTGCGTGCGGCGAAGGCCACCGCCGCGCTGGAGGGCCGGGACTTTGTGCTGCCGGACGACGTCGTCAGCGTCGCCGAAGCGGTGCTCGCCCACCGGATCATCCTCGACCGCAAGGCGGCCAGCGCGGGTGAGACGCCGCAAAGCGTCATCCGGGCCATAATCGCCAAGATACCCGTCACCCCGGACGTGACGGCCTCACCCAACGGAACCGGCCGCCCTGGCCGGAAGAAGGCCTCGGCCATGGCAGCCGCGCCGCCGCCCAACCTGCCCAATCCGCGCTAGGGAATGGCTCCGCCGTGGCGTTAAGGGATCGGTTCCCCGGGCACTTCTTCAGCAGCCGCGGCTGGGGCCTGCTCGGCGCGGGTGCGGTGTCGTTGCTGGCCGCGCAGATCATGGGGCGCCGGGACCTGCTGGCCCTGGCCGTCCTGTTGCTGGTGCTGCCGGCGCTCGCCCTGGCCGGAACCCGGGTCCTGAAGCCGAGGTTCCGGGTCTACCGCGAATTCAGCCCGTCGCCGGTTGAAACCTCCGCCCGTGCCACGGTGCGGCTGGCCGTCGCGCGGACCGGGGCGGGCACAGGCCACGCGGTCATGGAGGAACACTTGCCGGCCCGGTTCGGCGAATCGCCCGTCTTCCGGTTCCCGGCCCGTGCGGCAGCCGGCGGCACCAGCCGCTATGAGTACCACCTCCGCTCGGCCAGGCGCGGCCAGTTCCTGATCGGGCCCGTCACAGCGGAATTCAGCGATCCCTTCGGGCTCTCCTTCCACCGCCACGCAATTGACGACGGCGACCTCCTCACCGTCACGCCCGCCGCCATCGAGCTGCCGGAGACGGGGCTCGCCGGTGCCCGCGGACACGACGGTGTCACACCCACGCGGGCCCGGGCCAATCCCAGCGACGACGACGTCATGACCCGCGAATACCGCCACGGGGATCCGCTGCGCCGGGTGCACTGGGCCGCGACCGCCCGCCACGGGTCCCTCATGGTGCGGCAGGAGGAATCCGTCACGACCCCCGAGGCGACCATCATCCTGGACCAGCGGCTCTCCGCCTACCCCCACGGGGTGTTCGGCCACAGTGCCCATTCCTCCGGCGGCCACCCGGGCGGCGGGGAGGGGGACGGCCACGACCTGCTGACCTCTGATGCCTTCGAGTGGGCTGTCACGGCGGCGATGTCGATCGGGGCGCACCTCGCGGAACGCAACTACTCGCTGCGGTTCCTGGACAGCGCGGGCGAGCCGGCCTTCCGGCATTCGCCGTCCGCTCCCGACCCGGAAGCCGAGGAATACACCGGAACGGCCGGGCTGCAGTCCATCGCCGAAAGCCTGGCTGCCATCGAGCTTTCCGGCCCGCACCACACCCACCACCACAACCACCCGCACCGTGACCGCACGGGGCCCCGCCCGCAGAAGGCCGCGGCGGGAACCAGCACCGGATCTTCCGCGCCGGGTGGATTCCGCTCCGGGGCCGGGGCGGGCACCGGGAATGCCCCGCACGCCTTCGACGACACCCTGATGGACAAACTTTCCGCCCACCGGCTGCGCGGACCTGTCCTGGCGGTCCTGGGCAGCCTGACCCCGGCCGAGGCCCGGGCGCTGTCCCCGGCCGCCGGGTTCGCCGCGAACGCCTTCGCGCTGCTGGTCACGGACCGGGCACAGGACTCCGGCGACGTGCCCGAGGTGCTGGAGGCGCTGCGGCTGGGCGGATGGCGGGCCCTGGCGGTGTCCGCCCAGAGCTCGCTGCCTGACGCCTGGGCAGCCTTCGACCAGGCAGACCCGGGGATGTCCGCCGGGGCCGACGTCCGCCGCGGCGTGGGAGGCCGGCCATGACGCTCGCCCCGCAACGCAGCCAAGGCACCGGCACGGCCGACGGAGAAGAACCGACGGCCCTCTCCCCCGGTGCGGCGTCCCGGCCGGACGGACCCGGCGCCCGGCCCTGGGTGATGGCGACCGCCGTCGCGGTAGCCGTCGCGGGCGCTGCCCTCGGATTCAACGGCGTCCTGCGTGGCTGGGCCTGGTATTCCCCGGTGTTCAGTACCGTGCTCTCCGTTGCGTTCTCCCTCGCGGTGCTCCGGTCCCTGCGTGCCCGGCCCTGGCTGGTGACCGCCGGCGGCCTGGTGGCGCTGATCGTGGCCGTGACCTTCATCTTCTTCCGGCAGCACAGTATTGCCGGGTTCATCCCCTCCCCGGAGACCATGAACTACCTGGGAAAGTTCCTCCGGCGGGCCAGCGAAACGGTTCTGGCCGAGAGCACCCCAGTGGCCCCCAACGCCGGAATCGTCATGCTGATCTGCGCGGTCCTCGGGCTGCTCGTGATCCTCATCGATGCCCTGGCGTTCCCGCTGGCGCTGCCGGCCACGAGCGGGCTCGGGATCCTGGCAATCCTCGTGGTGCCGGCCATGGTCAAGCCGCAAAGCGTGGGAGTGCTGGGGTTCGTGGGCGCCGTCGTCGGGTACCTGTTGATCCTCGGCTGCAGCCATTGGTACACGCCGGATACCCGCACCCTGGCCGACACCGCCCGCAACCCCGGGCAGCTCCGGCGCGGCACGGTCACGGCCGTCGCGGCGCTGACCCTCACGCTGGTGCTGCAGCTGGTCATCCCGGGTTTCGACCAGGGCACGTTCCCGCAGGGCTCGCGGCTGAACCCGTTCGGCGGCGCCACCGGCCTCAATCCGATGATCAGCCTGGGCAACAGCCTGCGCAGCCCCTCCGGCGAGGGCCGGATCACCTTCGCCACGAACGCGCCGACGACGCCGTACCTGCGCTCGGTGACCGTGGACACCTTTGACGGCGATTCCTGGTCACCCGATGACCGGGAGTCGAGCCGGCAGCCGGGAACCGGCCGGCTCGAGGCCGGGCATGAAACCGCCCCGGCCGAGCTCCGCGTAATTACGGCCGTCAACACCGGCCAGTACACGAGCCCGTACCTGCCCGCACCGTATGCGCCGGAAGCTGTCAACGGACTCTCAGGGCGCTGGAGCTGGGACCCCGCCACGCTGAGCATCAAGGGTGTGGACACAAATTCCCGCGACCAGCAATATGTGGTCTCGTCCGTCACTCCGCAGCTCACGGCAGCGCTGCTGGCGGGCGCTTCCGGGCCAGTGACCGGTGTCCCCGAACTGTTCCTCCGGGAACCGTCGAATGTTCCGGAGGTTGTGCGCAGCACGGCTAAAACCGTGACGGCGGGTGCCAACTCGCCGTATTCGCGGGCCATGGCCATCCAGAGGTATCTGCGCTCCGCCGAGTTCAGCTACTCGCTGCAGTCCCCCGTGCAGGGCGGCTACGACGGCAACGGCCTGTCCGTGCTGGCGGACTTCCTGACCCAGAAGAGCGGCTACTRCATTCATTTCGCCTCCGCCATGGCCGTGATGGCCAGGCTGGAGGGCATTCCGAGCAGGATCGCCGTGGGCTACGCGCCGGGGCGCCCCACGGGGGCCACGGTGGCGGTCTCGGGCCAGGGCCCGCTTCCGGAGTTCGAGGTCGATGCCCGGGACGCCCACGCCTGGCCGGAGCTCTATTTCCAGGGCATCGGCTGGGTCGCGTTTGAGCCGACACCGTCCCGCGGCGTCGTTCCGGCGTACGCCACGGATGCCGCCGCACGCAGCGGTGCCAGCACCAACGACCGCAACGACGCCCTGACCCCCGGTGACGGTTCCACCCAGGCACCGTTCCCGGCCCCCGGCACGGTCCCGCTTCCCGGAGCGGGCACGCCGGCGCCCAGCGGCGCGCAGGCGGCACAGGCGCTGTACAGCGTTGCCGCGGTGCTGCTGCTGGCGCTGCTGGTGGCCTCCCCGCGGCTGGTGCGCAGCGGCGTGCGGCGCCGCAGGCTGAGGACGGCGTCCCGCGGCTATCCCGGCGTCACGGCCGGGACGGCGCTGCCGGCCTGGGCGGAACTGCGGGATCTGGCCACGGACTACGGGGTGGCGCCCGGAGCGAGCGAAACGCCGCGGAATTTCTCCGAGCGGTTGCGCGCCTCGACGGTTTTGGGGGAACCCGGCGGTGCGGACGGGCCCGGCCAGCGGGCCGCGGCGGCCCTGACCGAGGACTTCGAACGTGAGCAGTACGGCCGCCCGGGCGGCGTGGCCGGTCCGGCGCGGACCGCAGGCTCCGCGGATCCGGCCGACTCCGCCGCGGCCAGGATCGCCCTGGTGCAGGCCTCGCTGCGCGCCAACGCCGGCTTCCTGGTCCGGCTGCGCGCGGCCTGGCTCCCGCCGTCGGTCATGTCCGGCTGGCGACGGGCCCTCCGGCTGCCCCGCGGATTCCTCTCCCGGACAGCACAATACTCCCGGACAGCACGACGCACCCGGCGGGGGTTCGCGGGATCCTGGGGAAAGATCCGCAACTCCGTCCGCCGGGTGCGCCGCGGGTAGCTGGCGTGGCTAGCCGGCGTAGGGGTCGGCGATGCCGATGTACTGCGTGTAGAGGTACTCCTCGATGCCCTCGAGTCCGCCTTCGCGGCCCAGGCCGGACTGCTTGACGCCGCCGAACGGGGCGGCGGCGTTGGAGACGACGCCGGCGTTCAGGCCCAGCATGCCGGTCTCGAGCCGTTCGCCCATCCGGATGCCCCGGTTAAGGTCCCGGGTGAAGACGTAGGCCACCAGCCCGTACTCGGTGTTGTTCGCGAGCCGGACGGCCTCGTCCTCGGTGTCGAAGGTGATGATCGGGGCGACGGGTCCGAAGATTTCCTCGGACAGGATCCGGCTGCCCTCGCTCACGCCGGTGAGGATCGTGGGCTTGTAGAAGTAGCCCGGGCCCTCGACGGCGGAGCCGCCGGTCACGGCGACGGCACCGGAGTTCACGGCGTCGGTGACGAGTTCGTGGACCTTGTCCCGGCTCTTGGCATCGATCAGCGGGCCGACCTTGGACTCGGCCTCGGTGCCCCGGGCCGTGGTCATCCCGGCCATCTTCGCGGCGAACTTCTCCGCGAACTCCGCTGCGACGGACTCGTGCACGATGAACCGGTTCGCCGCGGTGCAGGCCTCGCCCATGTTCCGCAGCTTCGCCAGCATCGCCCCGGCGACGGCGGCGTCGATGTCGGCGTCCCCGAAGACGACGAACGGGGCGTTCCCGCCGAGTTCCATCGAGGTCCGCAGCACCGTCTCGGACGCATCCGCGAGCAGCCGGCGGCCGACCTCGGTGGAACCGGTGAAGGACAGCTTGCGCAGGCGCTGATCCTTGATCAGCGGGCCCGTGGTGGCGCCGGCCGTGGAGGTCGGGATGACGTTCAGGACACCGGCGGGCAGGCCGGCCTCGACCATCACGGCCGCGAACAGCTGGGACGTCAGTGGGGTCAGGTTCGCGGACTTGAGCACCATCGTGCAGCCGGCCGCGACCGCGGGGGCGATCTTGCGGGTGGCCATCGCCAGCGGGAAGTTCCACGGCGTGATCAAAAGGCACGGGCCCACGGGCTTCTTGGTCACCAGCAGCCGGGACTTGCCGTCCGGGGAGACCGAGTAGCGGCCGAACGCGCGGACGGCCTCTTCCGAGAACCAGCGCAGGAACTCGGCGCCGTAGGTGACCTCGCCGCGGGCCTCGGCCAGCGGTTTGCCCATCTCCAGGGTCATCAGGAGCGCGAAGTCCTCGGCCCGTTCGGTTACCAGCTCGAAGGCGCGGCGCAGGATCTCGCCGCGTTCCCGGGCCGGGACCTTGGCCCAGGACTCCTGCGCGGCAGCGGCCGCGTCCAGGGCCGCCTTGCCGTCTTCGGGACCGGCGTCGGCAATGCTGAGCAGGACCTTCCCGGTCGCGGGATCCTCGACGTCGAAGGTCTTCCCGGACACGGCCGGACGCCATTCGCCGTTGATCAGCAGACCCGTCGGAACGGACGCCAGCAGGGCGCTCTCCCGGTCCGCGGAAACAATAGGCTGGGCAGTTACAGTCACAATGACTCCCTCGTCAGCAATTCGGTTGAACTAGTGTGGGCACAAGTTTTTTGAATGAGTTTTCGTTGTAGGCGCTCGTTCCCACAGGCAGGCACGGGCGTCTGGATTACTGCCACGCTACTGCCGCGCTCACTGGCAAGTCTATGCATGCGCGCACTACTGTATCCAGACTATGCTGTGCAGCTGCACAACCGTTCTGCGTGCGCGTGGAGCCCGGTTCCGGCCGGCCCCCGAGGCAAGCAGCGCGCCGGAACCCGCCGCCCGGCACCCACCACCTGGCTCAGCGCACGGCTCAGCGCGCGGCGAGGACCGCGGCATAGAGTTCGCGCTTGCTGACCTTCGCGTCATCGGCCACTGCGGCGACAGCCTCCTTCAGCCGGATGCCCTGGGCTATCAGCCCGTTGACGGCGGCCACATGATCCTCGGGGCGGCCGGGTTCGCGTTCCGGGGCGCCGCCCACCACCACGGCGATTTCGCCGCGTACCTCGCTGGACTCGGCCCATTCAAGCAGTTCGCGCAGGGTGCCGCGGATGACCTCTTCATAGGTCTTGGTGAGTTCGCGGCAGACGGCGGCCCGGCGGTCGGCGCCAAAGCTCTCACGCAGGGCCCTCAGCATGGGCTCCAGCCGGTGCGGCGCCTCGAAGAACACCATGGTGCGCCGCTCGGTGTCGAGATCGGCCAGCCGCGAGGAGCGTTCACCGGCCTTGCGGGGCAGGAAACCCTCGAAGCAGAAGCGGTCCGTCGGCAGGCCCGACAGGGCCAGGGCGGTCAGCACGGCGGAGGGTCCCGGGGCCGCGGTGACGGTGAGGCCGGCCGCGACGGCGCCTTCAACCAGCCGGAACCCCGGATCAGAGACAGAGGGCATGCCTGCGTCGGTCACCATCACAAGAGTCTTGCCGGACCGGACCTGCTCCAGCAGGTCAGCCGTCTTGGCTGCCTCATTGTGCTCGTGATAGCTGATGATCCGGCCGGCCACGGTGACGCCGAGGTTCTGCACAAGGCGGTGCAGCCTCCGGGTGTCCTCCGCGGCGACGATGTCCGCCGTCGCGAGCAACTCCATGAGCCGCGCCGAGGCATCGCCCGCATTGCCGATCGGCGTCGCGGCGAGAACGATCCTGCCGGAACCGCCAGGGGCGAGAACACTGGCGGAAACAGCGGCGGAATCAGACGCGGAATCAGGGGCGGGAACGGCGGCGGCGGCATCGCCGTCGAAGGGAGGATCGAGGGGAGGAAGGGGGGAAGGGCTGGGTTCGTGGTCCACAGGACCAGCCTACTGCCGCCGGGGCGGGGGCCTGCGAGCACAGCTGCGAAAGGTAGCATGGGCAACGTGACCCAGACCCCCACGCGGCAGCCCGAGACTGGCCCCGATGCATCGCCGGCAACAGGTCCCAGCCGTCCCGACGGCCGGGCAGCCGGCAAGGACCGGAGCCGCTTCAGCGCCGGCCGCAACCTTGAAGGGCACCGCTGGATCGGCCGCCCCGCCGAGGCCAACACCCCGGAGGCCCTCAGGGAACGCCTGATCGGCGGCCTTCAGAGCTGGCGGGACTACCCGGC
The DNA here is from genome assembly GCF_056397425.1 of Arthrobacter sp. 05N33_2. Classification (NCBI taxonomy): domain Bacteria; kingdom Bacillati; phylum Actinomycetota; class Actinomycetes; order Micrococcales; family Micrococcaceae; genus Arthrobacter; species Arthrobacter sp. 05N33_2. Next base: position 69,368 of record NZ_JBFTNJ010000005.1, on the reverse strand, counting down.
GTCGCTTCGGCTCTGGTACTGGCTCATTCCCGTCCTGACGGCCGCGCTGGGCGGCGTCCTGCGGTTCGTCCGGCTGGACACGCCGCGCAACCTGGTCTTTGACGAAACGTACTACGTCAAAGACGCGTACTCCTTCCTGGTCAGCGGATACGAGCGCAGCTGGCCGGACCGGGCGAACGACTCCTTCATCGCCGGCCACCCCGGCGTGCTGCTGAACACGCCGGAGTACGTCGTCCACCCGCCGGTCGGCAAGTGGATGATCGCCGCGGGCATGTGGCTGTTCGGGGCGGACAACCCCTTCGGCTGGCGGTTCGGTGCCGCCCTGACGGGGACGCTGTCCATCCTCCTGCTGGCCCTGATCGCGCAAAAGCTCTTCCGCTCGCTCACCCTGGGTGCCGTGGCCGGCATCCTGCTTGCCGTGGACGGCCACCACCTGGTCATGTCCCGGACTTCGCTGCTGGACATCTTCCTGATGTTCTGGATCCTCGCCGCGTTCGGGGCCCTGCTGATGGACCGCGACGACGGCCGGAGGCGGCTCGCTGCCCGGCTCGGCCGGCAGGCCGCGGCCTCCGCCACGGGGCGGCCCTCGGCGCTGCAGCTCACCTCCGGGCCCTGGCTCGGCATCCGGTGGTGGCGCCTCGCGGCGGGCGTCTGCCTGGGCCTGGCGGTCGGCACGAAATGGTCCGCCCTGTTCTTTCTGGCCGGATTCGGCCTGCTGACCGTCTTCTGGGACCTCAGTGCGCGGCGCATAGCCGGCGTGCATGCCTGGATCAGCGGCGGCATCCTCAAGGACGGCATCCCGGCCTTCCTGAGCATCGTTCCGGTGGCCGCCCTGGTCTACGGCGCCACCTGGACCGGATGGTTCCGYTCCACGGACGCCTACTTCAGGCACTGGGCCGACGCCAACCCCTCGGCCGAGTGGGGCTGGCTGCCGAACGCCGTACGGTCCCTGGCGCATTACCACCTGGAGGCCTACAAGTTCCACCAGGGCCTCAGTGCCGACCACCCCTACGAGGCCAGCGCCTGGAGCTGGCTGGTCATGGGCCGGCCCACGTCCTTCTTCTACGAATCCCCCGGGCAGGGCACCCCGGGCTGCGAGCTGACCAACTGCACCACCGCCATCCTCTCCGTCGGCAACCCGTTGATCTGGTGGAGCGCGGCCGTGAGCCTGGGTGTCCTGCTGTTCTGGTGGGCGGGCCGCCGCGACTGGCGCGCCGGCGCAGTCCTGGCCGGAGTGGCCGCAGGATATCTCCCCTGGTTCATGTACCCGGAGCGCACCACCTTCTTCTTCTACGCCGTGTCCTTTGAACCGTTCCTGGTGCTGGCGCTCGTCTATTGCCTGGGGCTGGTGCTCGGCCAGCGCGCCGACCCCCTCTGGCGCCGGCGGTCCGGGTTCTACCTGGTGGCGCTGTTCGTGGTGGCGGCCGTGCTGGTGTCCGCGTTCTTCTACCCGGTCTGGACGGCCGAGGTGATCCCGTACCAGGACTGGCGCATCCGGATGTGGATGCCGTCCTGGATCTAGGGCAGGATTGCAGGGGAATGTCCGCCGAACTCCGGGCGGACCAGGAAATGGAGACTCGGCTGTGAGAGAAGCAAGCACCGGACTGCTCGTGGAGCTGGACCCGGAGAGCAACGTGACCGACCTGCTCCTGGAGCAGCACGCGAAGGATCCCGTGCACGCCCTCTACTCCCGCAAAGGCCCCGCCGGCTGGACCGACGTCTCCGTCCAGCACTTCCTGGAGCAGGTCACTGCCCTGGCCAAGGGCCTGATCGCCGGCGGACTCACGCCGGGCGAAACCGTCGCGGTCATGTCCGCCACCCGGTACGAGTGGACGGTGGTGGACTTCGCCATCTGGTTCGCCGGCGGCGTCACCGTCCCGATCTACGAGACCTCCTCCGCGGCCCAGGTCGAGTGGATTCTCCATGATTCGGGGGCCCGGCGGGTGTTCGTCGAGGACCACGCCAGGGCCGCCCTCGTCCAGGGCGTCCTGGACGCCTCCACCGTCCTCGGTGACCGGCTTGTTGCCGTCGTGCGGATGGAGCACGACGGCGCCGCACCGAACCTGGCAAGCATGGCCGCGGCCGGCACCGGGGTGACCGACGCCGAGCTGGAACGCCACCGGACCGCGGCGTCCCTGGCGGATGTCGCGTCCCTGGTCTACACCTCGGGCACCACCGGCAAGCCCAAGGGCTGCGAGATCACCCACGCCAACTTTGCCCTCGTGGCCAAGAACATCGTCCTGTTCCTGCCCGAGCTCCTCATGCAGCCGCGTTCCCGGACGCTGATGTTCCTGCCCCTGGCGCACGTCCTGGCCCGGGCGGTACAGGTGGTCTGCCTGAGCTCCGGATCCACCCTCGGCCATACCGCCAGTGCCAAAGAGCTCCTGGACGACCTGGACAGCTTCAAACCCACCTTTCTGCTGGTGGTCCCCCGGATCTTCGAAAAGGTCTACGCCGGAGCCGCGCAGAAGGCCGACGCCGCCGGCAAGGAACGGATCTTCACAGCCGCAGCGGCGGCCGCGATCGACTACTCCAAGGCCCTCGACGCCGCCTCCCGGGGCAACGGCACGGGCCCGGGGCTCCTGCTGCGTGCCCGGCACGCAGTCTTCGACCGGATCCTGTATCCCAGGCTCCGGCAGGCCTTCGGCGGCCAGCTGCGGTACACGGTCTCCGGCGCGAGCCCGCTGAGCTCCAACGACGCCCATTTTTTCCGCGGCGTGGGCATCCCCGTCCTKGAAGGCTACGGCCTGACCGAAACCACGGCGCCCTGYACAGCCAACACCCCGGCSCGGACCAAGGTGGGCACCGTCGGCATCCCGGTGCCGGGCACCACGGTCCGGGTGGCCGACGACGGCGAGATCCTGGTCAAGGGCATCGGCGTCTTCAAGGGCTACCACGCCAACGAGGCCGCCAACGCTGAGGCCTTCGTGGACGGTTTCTTCCGGACCGGCGACCTCGGCTCCCTCGACGAGGACGGATTCCTGACCATCACGGGCCGGAAGAAGGACCTGCTGGTCACAGCCGGCGGCAAGAATGTCGCCCCGGGCCCGCTCGAGGAGAAGATCCGGGAGCACCAGCTGGTCGGACAGGCCGTGGTCGTTGGCGACGGCCGGCCCTTCGTCTCGGCACTGGTGAACCTGGACCCGGAAGGACTGCGCAACTGGTGCGCCGCCCGGAAGGTGCCCGTCATGGCGCCGGCCGAAGCCGCCACGGACCAGACGGTCCGGGCCGCGATCCAGGAAGCCATCAATGCCGCGAACCTCACGGTCTCCAAGGCCGAGTCCATCCGCAGCTTCGTCATCCTGGACGCCGACTTCACCGTGGAATCAGGGCACCTGACCCCCTCGCTCAAACTCAAGCGGGCCGCCGTCGTGCGGGACTACGAACAGCACATCAACCGCATCTACGGCTGACCCCGGGCAACCGGCCCGTCGTCAGACGGTGTGCCGGGTGCGCGCCGGGCCCTCTGCGTCGCTGCCGGCCGTGCCGTCCGCCGCGGGCGCAGCCTCGGCGGTGGCGCCGGCGCCGGCATCAGTATCGGTGCCCTTGGACGTGGCGGCGGCCTTCTTGCCGAGGCCGCGGCGCCGGCGCGTGGGCCAGGTCAGGACGAGGGTGACCAAGGAAGCGASCAGCACGAGGCTTCCGATGACGATCCCGGCGTCCATCCAGAACTGGCCCGGGAAGAGCCGGATCAGGGTGTCCTGGAGCGTAAATGTCCAGGTCCCGTTGGCGAAGAAAATACGGTGGAAATCGGTGAAGAACTGCTCCCAGCCGAGTACCGCGAGGGTCCCGAGGCCGGTGATGAGCGCAAGGGTGACGATCGAGCCGGCGAACAGGCCGCGGCGGACTCCCCCGTTATGGCGCCGCTTGAGGTAGATCACGGCCACCAGGCCCAGCAGGATCAGCAGGGTACCGGCGCCGAAAGTGGACAGGATCACGGCCTTGACGTCGGCCATGTGGCTGACTTCGCCGTCCTTGAACAACCGCTCCCCGCTTTGGTCCACAAGATCGCCGAGGTACCGGGGGCCCGACCAGTTGCTGAGGTAGTCCACCGCGTAGGAACCGTACGTCATGCGGTCATCGGTGCTGAAGCCGTAGCCGTCACCGGGGAAGCCCGGACGGTTGTATTCCACCCAGAGGAACAGGGGGCTGGTCACGGCGCGGACGGCGAGCACCAGCAGGATGACCGGGTAGAACACGGCGAGCAGCACCTGAAGCACCCGCGGGAGGACGGGCTTGGCCTTGGCCGCCTGCTCGCGTTCGGCATTACGGCGTTCGGCGTTGCGGCGTTCGGCTTCGTCCTCGGGGGCGGTGTCAGGACGTGCGCCGGCTGATGCGCCGGCTCCTGCCCCGCGCGCCTCGTCATTCGACGTGGCAGCATTCGACGTGGCCACGTCCGACGGGGAAGTATCCGACGGCCCCGTGGCGGCGGCCTCGGCCGCCTTGCGGTCGGCGCGGCTCTCCGGCTGGCTGGCGGTGGGCGTTGCCGACGGCGCTGCCGTGCCCTCTGCTGATCCCGCTGCTGCGGCTGATCCTGTCTTGCCGGCGGCTGCGGCCGGCCCTGCCGGGCCGGCTGCCGTGCCCGCCGTGGGCTTGCCGGCGGCTGCGGCCGATCCTGCCTTGCCGGCTGCCGTGCCCGCCGTGGGCTTGCCGGCGGCGGCCGGCTTCATCCAGTCGAACGCCGGTTCGTCGGTGTCGTCCGACGGGTCCAGGTGCGGATCCGGCCGGTCGGGAGGGGTGGGACTCTTGTCAGTCACGTGGAGCTTCGCTTCCGTAGGCTTCTGCGCTGCCCGGCCTGCGCCCGGCTGCGCAACTTATCTGGCTCTGAGCCTACCGTCAGAGGATTGGGCTCAGCGAGGTGCCACCCCGTCAGTTGGCGTATTGGGCCCAAGGGATGTTCCAGTCCCCGAAGCCGTCGTCGAAGTTGGCGTACTCCCCCTCGGTGTTCACCACCTGGACAACGTCGCCGGTGGTCATATTGTCGAACACCCACTTCGCGCCGTCCGGGCCCAGGCCGATACAGCCGTGGGAGAGGTTCGTCTTGCCGATATAGGGCATCGCGGACTCCGTGGCCTGGTGGATGAATTCCCCGCTGGGCGTCAGGCGCGTGGCGTAGTTGACGTCCAGCTGGCCGTAGTAGGCCGGGTCCCCCGGTTTGAGCCCAATCGTGGAGGCATCCATGTGCTCCACACGGTGCTTCTCCATAAACACGAGGAAGCCCCGTGCCGACGGGAACCGGGTGTCGCCCATGGTCGCCGGCCAGTGTCCGGCCGGCTTGTCGTTGATGCTGACCGAGAACGTGTGGGCCTTGGCGTCGGCGACGGCCACCTTCTTGTCCCCGATATGGACCGTTACTGTCTTGTTGAAGTTGCCGACCTGCCCGTTGCCGAGCTCGACGCCGAACAGCTTCATGTCCATGGTGATGGTGCTGTTCGCGGCCCAGAAGGCCTCCGGCCGGTACCGGACAGTGTTGTTGTTGAACCAGTGGAAATCACCCACCTGGCCGGACGTCGAGGTGATCTTGATGGCCTTTTCGACGGCGGTCCGGTTCAGGACCGGCTCGCTGAAAGTGATCTGCAGGGGCTGGGCCACACCTACCTTCATCCCGTCCAGGGGGTATATGGCGGCGTCGGCCTCGTTGGCGGTCGAAACGGTGGTGAACGCGCGCGTGCTGTGGGTCTCGCGTCCGGCGTCGTCCACCACGGAGTACGTGAAGTTATACCGCGTGTTGAATGTCAGGTTGCCGGAGGACGTCCAGGCGGACCCGTCCGTGCCCAAGGTGCCGTCAACGGTGTCGCCGTCATCGCTCGTCAGGGCCACGCGGTCAATCCGGCCGTTCGTGACCTTGAGGGAAACCGGCGCCGCAGGGTTGACCTGCTTGGCGCCGTCGGCGGGCGAGACGGCCAGTTCTGCGGGGGCGACCACCGGGACGGCGAGTCCCGGCGTCGTCCGGGACGGGGACCCGGCCTCGGAGGAAATCCCGGACTGGGCCAGCCCCGGAGCCGCCGCGGCGAAGGCTCCGCCGCCGGCTGCCAGGGCACAGAGCACCCCCAGCAGGGCGATCTTTCGGCCGGTACTCCAGGTTTTCAGGGCCATCACAGGACCCGGGCGTTTCCACACGTCATCCTGCCAGCATAAGCGAATTACCTTGGAACCCCGGCCCGATTCGACCACGATCCGGTTACAAAAGTGCCCCCAAAACGGTCACAACAAAGGGCCCCGGACCTTCGTCCGGGGCCCTTTGGGAGGGTTCCTAGTAGCGGTAGTGACCGGGCTTGTACGGTCCGGCCACGTCGACGTCCAGGTACTCCGCCTGTTCCTTGGACAGCTCGGTCAGCTCCACATCGAGGGCACCCAGGTGCAGGCGGGCGACCTTTTCGTCCAGGATCTTGGGCAGGACGTACACCTGGTTCTCGTATTCCCGCTCGCCCTCGGGCTGGCCGGCCTTCGTGAACAGTTCAATCTGGGCGATCGTCTGGTTGGCGAAGGAGTTGCTCATGACGAACGAGGGGTGTCCGGTGGCGTTGCCGAGGTTCAGCAGGCGGCCTTCGGACAGGACGATGATGGAGCGGCCGCCCTTACCCGTGGCCGGGTCAGCTTCGAAGACCCACTCGTGCACCTGGGGCTTGATCTCGACCTTCTTGATGCCGGGGACCCGCGCCAGCCCGGCCATGTCGATCTCATTGTCGAAGTGCCCGATGTTGCCCACGATGGCCTTGTCACGCATCTCGGCCATGTGCTTGGCCATGATGACGTCTTTGTTGCCCGTGGTGGTGATGAAGATGTGGCCTTCGCTGAGGACGGATTCCAGCTTGGCGACCTGGTAGCCGTCCATGGCCGCCTGGAGCGCGCAGATCGGGTCGATCTCCGTGACGATCACGCGCGACCCCTGGCCGCGGAAGGCCTCCGCTGCGCCCTTGCCGACGTCGCCGTAACCGCAGACGACGGCGACCTTGCCGCCCATCAGGACATCGGTGGCGCGGTTGATGCCGTCCGGCAGGGAGTGGCGGATGCCGTACTTGTTGTCGAACTTGCTCTTGGTGACAGWGTCGTTGACGTTGATSGCCGGGAASRGCAGCTTGCCCTGSKCCGCCAKCTGGTACAGGCGGTGCACGCCCGTGGTGGTCTCCTCGGTGACGCCGAGCAGGAGGGCGCCGATGCGGGTCCATTTCTGCGGGTCGGCCTCGAGGGATGCGCGCAGCACGTCGAGGAACACCCGGCCTTCCTCGGACTCGTCCTCGGCGGCGGCGGGGACAGCGCCGGCGGCCTCGAACTCGACACCCTTGTGCACCAGCATGGTGGCGTCGCCGCCGTCGTCCAGGATCATGTTCGGGCCCAGCTCAGGGTTGGCGTCGGCGCCCGGCCAGGTGAGGATCTGCTGGGCGGTCCACCAGTATTCTTCCAGCGTCTCGCCCTTCCAGGCGAAGACGGGGACGCCCTGGGGGTCCTCGACGGTGCCGTTGCCGACCACCACTGCGGCGGCGGCTTCGTCCTGGGTGGAGAAGATGTTGCAGGACGCCCAGCGGACTTCGGCGCCGAGGGCGGTAAGGGTCTCGATCAGCACCGCGGTCTGGAYGGTCATGTGCAGGGATCCGGCGATCCGGGCGCCCTTGAGCGGCTGGCTGGCGCCGAACTCCTCGCGCAGGGACATGAGTCCGGGCATCTCGTGCTCGGCGAGGCGGATCTGGTGGCGGCCCGCCTCGGCCAGGGAAATGTCCGCAATCTTGTAATCGAAAGTCATCTGAGTCCTTTGTTGTGGCCGGTGGCATCGCGTGTCTGGAGCTGGGCGATTCTGGATTGGAGCAGGATCTAAGCAGTCATTCGGTGCCGCGGGCCTCCCTGATGGGTGCCCGGCGGCGTTTTGGGGCGGCTATTCCGCGGCGTGGCGCGGGGCGCGCTATTCCGCGGCGTGGCGCGGGGCGGCGTCGTGCTGATCAGCGGGGGCCGCCGCGGCGGCGGGCAGCAGTTCCGGCGGCAGCAGCAGCGGGATGCCGTCCTCGATTTTGTACCGCAGCTTGTTCCCGGCGCCATCTGCCGTGACGGTGACGAGCTCGTCGCCTTCCTGCACCAGGCCGGAGCCGGTGACGGGGCATCGCAGGAAAGACAACAGTTCGGAACTGAGCTTGGGCATGGTGAACGCTCCCTGATGGGCGCCGCAACAGGGCGCCGGTGGCTGAGTGGCTGACGGCTTTTTGCAGTTTCCACCCTACCGCCAGTTGACGCCTTAGGAAGGTTCGCGCAGGACGCGCAGATGTCCGCGCCGGACGCCCTCGGCCGGGGCCGGTGCCTCCAGCGCCGGGTGCAGCGTGCGCTGCCCCTTCGCCGTTTCCCCCGCAGCCGGACGGGAGGCCGCTTCGCGGACCGCGTTGGCAAGGGCCAGGAGGTCGTCGGGGCCGGGGCCGGCCGGGGTTGCGGGCATCGCCAGCCGCATTACTTCCCAGCCGCGCGGCACGGTCAACGAATCGGCGTGCTGTTCGCACAAGTCGTAGCAGTGCGGTTCGGCGTACGTCGCCAGCGGGCCCAGAACGGCCGTGGAGTCGGCGTAGACGTACGTCAAAGTGGCCACCGCAGAATTGCGGCAGGCAGACCTAGAACAAATACGAATTGCACCCACGACATCACAGACTACTCCCCCTCGGACTGGAGGCTGCGCATTGAAACGGCAGTGGTTATGCCGCGGCGCGGCCGCGGCGGCGCGGCGGCGGCGCGGCGGCGGATCGCCGTCGGGGCTGTATCGCGTATTTCATTGCGCGGGTTTAGAGTCAAGATATGCAGTCATCGCACCACGATTCGGGTTTCACGGTCCGGTTGGCTGACCCCGACGCCGGACGCACAGGCGCCGGTTCCGGCCCCGCCGGCGCGCCGCTGGCCGGGTCGCCTGCCGCCGTCCAGGGAAAGACCTTCCGGCAGCGCCGCAGGAACCGGCACGGCCGGGGCCTTCGCGGCGAACTCATACTCCCCACCCTGCCCGGCTACCGGACCCGCTCCGACCGCTTCGATGACTTCGTCCTGGACTCGGCCCAGCGGCTGCACGACATCTGGGGCAAGCCGCTCGACGGCGTCCGCTTCGCCGTTGACGAGATCCCCCCGGGCCTGGAGCAGCTCGTGGCGGACCGCACGCCCGCGCCGATGGGCGCTTTCACTGCTGCCACGGCCGAGGACGGACCGGTCATCACGCTGTACCGCCGGGTGGTGGAGCAGGTATGCGGAACCCGGGACGAACTCCAGGACCTCGTGCACGACGTCGTCGTGGAATACACGGCCGAGATGCTCGGCGTACCCCCGGAGTCCCTCGACCCCGTCTACCGCCGCCGGTACTAGCCCGAGCCTGCGTCCGGCCTGCCCCGGGCCTAGTAGCCCAGCGTGACGGGGACCTGCCGTTGTCCTGCCGCTTCCGGCGCCAGCGCCACCGCGGAAATGTCCTGCCGGCCGTCCCGCGCCAGAACAAGTGCCCCGTACGCCGGATCCCCGGCGGCGGACACCACATAGCCCACGAGCGGCGAGCCGCCCACGTCAGCGGGGATCTTGATGGAAACGGTGGTTCCGCCGGCAATGTCGGCGGTGCCTGCGGTCCGGATCTTGCCGTCCGCAGTGATTGGCGTGTAGGTCACGGTCGCCCGGCCGGCGGGGGCACCGAGAACGAGCTGCCGGTCGCCCGTGCGCGGAACCGCAACGATGTGCTGGCTGCCCAGCCGGGCCGAGGCGGCGGAAAACGCGATGTCCGCCGCGTCCCCGGCCTGCAGTCCCCGCGTGAGCCGGGCAGTGGCCGCAAACGAGACATCCGAGCTCGCCGCCACGGTGTAGGTCCCGGCCGGGACCCCGGCCAGGGAAACCTCCGTGACCGCGCCGGCCTTCGCCGTCACCACGCCGCCGCCGGGCAGCGCCTTCTGGCCGTCGGGACCATACAGCTTGATCTCGACCACGGCGTCGGTGGCCCCCGGCACGGCGACTTCGAGGGCCGGTCCGGCGTCGGCGAAGCCGGGCTTTGCCTTGAGCGCGGCCAGCGCCGCGGGATCCTGGATGTCGAGACCGGCGGCCACCTGGCTGACGGACGGGGCGGTGCCGGGGGTGATGAAGTCGACGCCGCCGGGCGTGAGGCCGCGGAGCACGCTTTGCTGGATCACGGCAGCCACCGGGCCGCCGGTGCTGCGGACCCGCACGCCGAGCCGTTCCTGTCCCGGCGCGAGCCCGGCCAGGATGATGGAGCGGGTGGTGCCGGGCGCCACCAGCAGGCCGCGGCTTCCGGGAGCCTGKATCGGGCCCTCGGAGCCAAAGAGGTCCAGGCTCACCGTCGCCGGCGTGCTGGAGGCATTGGTCAGGTTCAGGACCGCCGACCGGCCGAGCGCAGTGTTGGCTCCGACCAGCCAGAGATCGTTGCCAGGCTGCTGGCACGCGGCAGCCGCGGAACCCTGGAGGTCCCCGTCCTCGGCCGTGTAGCTCAGGACGGCGCCGGCAGCTGCCTGGTGGTTGTTTTGGGCATCGGCGCTGAGGACGCTGATGTTGTCCACCTCGCGCTGGGGCACGACGCCGGCGACCAGCACGGGCGTGCGGGCCGCAGCCGCGGAAGCCGGGGGCGCGGAAGCTGTGGGCGCGGCGCCCGGCGCGATGTCGGCGAGGGGGGCGCCTTTAAGCGGGGCGAGCCGGCTGCCGGGGATGATGCCGGCGCTTGAGCCGAGCACGGCGGCGCTGACGGCTGTCTTCGCGGTGGCGGATTCCGGACTGAACTGGGGGTCGGTGCCCACGGGGGTGCCCTCAAGCAGCCGGGCCGGGCCCGGGCAGACCCCGACGCTGCTGCCGGCCGGAACCGCGGCGACGGGGGCCTCGAGCTGCCTGCTGGCGGGGTTCTGGGGCGTCAGCGACGCCGCCGATACCAAGCCGCCGCCCGCGGCAACGAGGGCCACCGCGGAGAGGATGCCGCCGATCACTCCGGCCCGCGGCAGCCGCCGCTTCCGCGGCGACGGACCCGTCTCGGCTTCCGTTTCGGTTTCTTTTTCGTTGTCGCCCTTAGACATGCTGATGTTCCTTACGCAGGGAGGCTTCGTCCCTGGACAGGCCGGTGTTGGACCGGCGGGCAGGCATGGGCACGGCGAGGAGGACGGTCAGCCCGATCATCACGGCCTGCGCAATCCCGATCAGGACGGCCCACGGCGCTTCGTAACGGATGCTCAACTGGCCTCCCTGGGCCGGCAGTGTGAAGGCCTGCGACCATCCCGACGTCGTTGAGGTCAGGCGGCGCCCGTCAAGCCAGGCGCTCCAGCCCGGATCGGCCCGCTCGGCGAGCACCACAAGGCGGCCTTCGGGGCCGGCCGGGACCGTGCCGGCCGCCGAGACTTCTTCGGACGGGAGCAGTCCGATGGCGGCGCCGCTGCCGTCCACTACCCTGACCCGGTGCGCGACGTCGGAGTCCGTGATGCCGGGCCGGTCCTGCGGGCTGACCCGCCAGAGCCAGCCCGTCCCCGTCTGGCCGACGGCGACAAGTCCGGGGACTGCGTCCATGCGGCTGGCCGTCAATTCGGAGGCTGAATCGGCAACCCGGAGCACGACAAAGCCGACGCCGAGCCGCTCGAGGTCCTCCCGCGGATCCACGCCTTCGCCGGCGACGATGGTGGCCACGACGTTCCGGAGCGATCCGGCGACGGCATCGTCGTCGCGGACCGTCTCCTGGCCCGGCGCTCCCATGATGCCGCGGGCGGCGGCGATCGTTGAGAGCGCGTCCAGGGTGGTCCCGGCTCCGCGCATGAGTGTTGCGTCGAAGCTTCCGTCCTCGTTGCTGGCAATCAGGAGTGTCCTGGACTGTTCCGGGCCCTCGCCGCGATCAACCGCCGTGGCGGGCAGCGTGCGGGCCTGGGCAGGCTGGACGAGCCTCGGGGTCCCGAGACCGGAGGGTCCCGCGGTGGCTGCCGCTGCCTGTGTTGGTGTCTGCGACGCGGGCTGCAGCAGGTTTTGTGCGGTCCACACGGTAAACCCGGCCAGGGGCGCGGCCAGCAGCAGGAGCATGGATGCCGCGGCCGTACCGCGGACCAGGACCTTCCGTGCCAGCCCGGAACCGGCGGTCCGGTCGGCGGCGTCCAGGAGCCCTTCGGCTCCGATCAGGGCAGCGCCCAGGAACGCGAACGCGGCCGCCGAAACGGCGGGGCCGGGGAACGGAGTGACCAGGACCTCGGCGCTGGCGCCGGAGGCGACATGCCCGGCGAGCCAGCCGCCGGCCAGCATCAGGACGGCCACGGCCCACAGGCCCCGTGCCGTCCGGGTGCGTCCGGCCAGCACAAGCCGGCGCGGCATGAAGAGTGCGGCCAGGGCCAGCAGCAGCACCGGCAGCCCCAACAGCAAGGCCAGCAGCAGTGCCCACGGCAGACCGGCCGGCCCGGCGGAACCGGCGGCGGACCCGCCGAAGGCGCTGAGCCCGGTGAGTCCGGCGCCGGCGTCGAAGTTCAGTGGCTGTCCCAGGGCCTGTTGCCACAGTGGGGCGGCGTCGAAACCGAGCGGCAGGCCCGGGTCGGCCAGGAGCGCCCGCGGCCGGTCCAGGACCGAGAAGGCGAAGGGCAGGAACAGTGCCAGGCTGGGCAGGAGCGCCCACCAGACCGTGCGGCCGCGCCGGCCCAACAGCACGCCGCAGAGGGCCACGACGGCCATGGACGGCAGCAGGAGCGAGGGCGCCGCGGCGGTGACTACGGCCAGGGCGAGGCCCGCGGCGGCCGCAGCCGTCCACGACGGCGTCCCGTTGACACCGGGACGGGCGGCCGGCGTGGGGATGGGCCGTCCCTGCCCCGGGGCCGCGACGGCATGGATGCCGCGGCCCGCGGCCGTGCCGGTCGCCCGGAGCAGCGCCAGGACGACCACCGGGATCATGACGTGCGCGACCAAGGCGCCGAGCCGGCCCTGGTTCACGGACACCTGGAGTGCCGGCGCCGCGGCCCACAGCAGGGCGGCCGCAAGGCGCAGCCTCCGGCGGGCAGTCAGGGCGCCGGCAGCGAACCACGCGCCCAGCGCAGACAGCGGCATGGCGAGGATCAACAACCAGCCCACGCCGCCGTTGGCATCGCCGGCACCGAGCACACCGAGCACCCACAGCAGGTAGCCAAAGGGGTCGCCGTGGCCCGGCAGGCCCGCGCCCAGACTGATCCACCAGGTGGAGGCATGGTTCCAGATTTCGGAGAGGCGCAGTGATACGGGGATCAGCGCGCCGCCGGAGACGGCCGGGGCCCGGAACAGGCTAAGCAACCCTGTCAGGGAGACCGCCAGGGTCAGGAGTATGGCCAGCACCGCACCGCTGCCCACCCACCCGCGGTCCGGGGTGGCGATGGCGGCGAAATCGTCAGCATTGCCGGTGTTCCCGGTGGGCTGCTCGGCCAGCGGACCGGCACCTGTCAATTCGCTGCCGAAGTCGTCGGCGCCGAGCGCCTCAATCAGGGAGCGCCGGTGCGCCCAGACCTCACGGCGCGGCGTCTGCAGTCCCTTCATGACTGAGCGCCGGATCCGGCGGGTGCGCGCGGCGTTGCGGCGTCCGCGGACCACCGCCGCCGGGCGGCCCAGCGCGGCAAAGGTCGCCAGCAGTTGGGAGAACCCGTGTCCCGGGTCCTTAACCGCAATGCTCAGGACGAGTTTGAAGAGGCTGCCCAGGAGGGCGCCGGCCGCGTGCAGCGGGACTTTCCAGCCGGCCGCGTGCTTGAGCCGCAGGTGCACCTGTGCCTTGCGTGCGGCCGTCGCGTTGCCAAGGGCGTGGGGACGGTGCGAGACATGGAACATCCGGGCGCTGGGGACCACCACCACGCGGTGCCCGGCGAGACGGTTGCGCCAGCAGAAGTCGACGTCGTCGCCGCTGCCGGGCAGGGCCGGATCGAAGCCCCGGAGCTCCTCCCAGATGTCGCGGCGGACCAGCATGCCGGCGGAATTGACCGCAAAGGTATCGCTGCGGCCGTCGTACTGGCCCTGGTCGAGCTCGTCGGCGTCGATCAGCGTCAGCCGCTCGGCCCAGCGGCTCGTGGAGAGCCCGACGTCGATCAGCCGCCGCTCGGCATGCCAGTCCAGCTGCTTGCAGCCTGCAACCGTGACCGACGGCGCCCGCTCGACCGCACGGAGGAGTTCGGCCAGGGCCTCGGGTGCCGGTGCGGCGTCGTCGTGCAGCAGCCAGATCCAGTCGGTGCCCGGCGCCGTGGCGGCGGAGCCCTCCGCAGGCCACGGCGCGAGGGCCTTGAGCCCGGCCATGACGGCGCCACCCATGCCGGACCTGGGCTGGTCGAAGACAGTGACGTTGGCCTTGCCCAGTTCCTGTTCAAGGAGGGCGGCGGAGTGGTCGCGGGATCCGGTGTCGACACCGATCACGGCGTCGGCGGGCCGTGTTTGGGCCGCCAGCGCCGCAAGGGTCCTGGGGAGAAAATCACCGCCGTCGTGGGAGACCACGACGGCGGTGACTCGTACTTCTTGAAGAATTAGACTGCTCGCTTCCTAAGCCGGCGCCGCTCGCGCTCGGAGAGGCCTCCCCAGATCCCGAAGCGCTCGTCGTTGGACAAGGCGTACTCGAGGCACTGGGAACGCACATTGCAGGCGCCGCAGACTTTCTTGGCGTCGCGGGTGGAGCCGCCCTTTTCGGGGAAGAAGGCTTCGGGATCAGTCTGGGCGCACAGGGCATCGGTCTGCCAGCCGAGCTCGCCCTCGTCGTCGAATTCCTGCCGGGACGGCAGGCCGATCCAGACTGGCTGCCCGGCGGTACCGGAACCGGGCGAATGGAGCTCCATCGGCGGGTCGAGGGGATCGGTGTCATGATCCGGGCCGGACAGGAGCTCGTCGTGCGCTGCGAGGAAGGCCGTGGCGGCCTCCTGCAGGGAATCCTTGGTGTGTTCGTTATAGCGGTCAGCTGCGTCCGGATCCGCCGGATCTACGTACCAGTCAGTCGGCACGCCGCGCGACCGGTATTTCGCCGTGGCCTGGCCGGCAACTACGGCATCTTCATGGATACGCTCTGCTAGCCCCATGGCGTCCCCCTCCTGATTTGCAGCCACTGCAAGACCCCCTTGGACACTCGGTTGAGTGCCGGTTTTTGTGCAGTGGCTTTAGATAACTAATTACACGCGTGTAAGTATCCGGGAGTCAAGCCACGGCGGAGATAATAATCAACTTGATACACAAAGTGGAGGCACGCCACGCCCGGAATTTTTTCGCCTCTCCCGCGAGAACCCCCGGAATAATCAGGGTACTGAGCACTTTTGGGGCTTTTCATTGAATTTTCGGGAAATTTTCCCGCGCCCTGCGCGGACCCCGCCGAACGCCGGGGCCGCCGGGGTGACGGACGTCACGGAGCCGGGGACTCATCGGCCGTGACAACAGCCGTGGCAAGATGAGGGCATGAGCATTCCGGCAATCGACCTGATGACAGCGCTGCGGTCCGGCCAGGCCACGGCGCCCCGGCTGACCTGGTACGGCCCCGATGCGGAACGGGTTGAACTCTCTGGCCGCGTGCTGGACAACTGGGTCGCGAAGACTTCCAACCTGCTGCAGGACGAACTCGACGCCGAACCGGGCATGCGGCTGCGCCTGGACCTGCCCGCGCACTGGAAGTCGGTGATCCTGGCCCTCGCGGCCTGGCAGCTTGGCATGGAAGTGGTCTTCGACGACGCGGAGGCTGACCTGCTGGCCACCGCGGACCCGGGTCCGGGCGCTGCCGCGGGCGGGTTCGACGCCGTCCTGGCCGTGTCGTTGCCGGCACTGGCCATGCGGTGGACGGGTGAACTGCCCAGCGGCGTCCTCGACTACGCCGCCGAGGTCCGCTCCCACGGCGACATTTTCATGCCCCACGTGGATCCGGAGGCGGGACGTCTCGCCGTCCGCACCTCCGACGGCGCAGCCCATGCGCACGGGGCGCTCCTGGACGGTTTTGCCGCGGCCCAGGACCCCGGGCTGCGGCTGCTCGTTCCGGCGGCCGACGGCCTCGAAACCGTCCTTGCGCAGTCATTGGGAACCTGGAAGGCCGACGGTTCCGTGGTCCTGGTGCACCCCGAGGTAGAGGTGACCGGCAAACTGCGGGACGCCGAGCGCATCAGCGGGGACTGATCCCCACGCGCTGAATCCCCGGCACCGATTCCCGGGCACCGATCCCCAGCCGCTGATTCCCCGGGACGGCGGTTCCTTAGGCCGGCGGGCCGGGCAGTTCCGGATCGTTGACGGGTTCCCTGACGGCTGCCGTGGCAACCGGCTGGGAGTGCGGGTGCCGTTCGATGATCTCGTGGTCGTGCGAGAACTCGGGCTCTGCGTCGAGTTCCTGGTTGAACACCAGGAAGCGGTAGGCAAAGAACCGGACCACGGTCGCGACCAGGATGCCGACCACCCCGGCGAGGAAGAGCATGTTCTTGTCGGTGACTCCCATGCCGTACTTCGCGACGGCGGTCAGGCCGGTGGAGATGCCGATGCCGATCCCGTTGATGATGAGGAACATCACGAACTCGCGCAGCACGTTGGCCTGCCGGCGGTGCCGGAACGTCCAAAAACGGTTCGCAACCCAGGAAAAGACCGTCGCCACGCTGGCCCCGAAGAAGCGGGCCTTGGCCTCGCTGTCGGTCATGGGACCGTGCATCAGGTAAAACGTCAGTCCGTTGTCGATGACGAACGCGATGCCGCCGACGGCACCGAACTTGGCCACTTCGCGCCAGAACAGCGAGGCAAGCCCGCGCATGCGCTCGTTAAGTGTAGTAATCATGACCCTCCGTGGCCTTCTGGAACTGTCGGCCATTGGGCCAAACGCCCATTTTAGCGCCGTTTCCCGGGAGTCCGCCCGCAGCGGCCGCTCAGACGGCTCCCTGCGGACCCGGCGGCGGGCGCCGGGCGGGCGGGTGCGAAACCCCCGTCCCGGCACCGTTCCCGCGCTTGCCAATCCCCAAAAGCCGGGTTCCCGTGAGGTTTTCGGTAGGCTGGGACTTGTGACTTTTCCTGTAATCGGTGTTGTTGGCGGCGGCCAACTTGCCCGCATGATGGCCCCTGCCGCGACCGCCCTGGGCTTTGAGCTCCGTGTTCTCGCCGAAGGCGAGGACGTCTCCGCAGTCTCTGCCGTGGCTAACGCCCCGGTTGGCGACTACAAGGACCTGGAGCATCTGCTCGAGTTCTCCCGCGGCCTCGACGTCCTGACCTTCGACCACGAACACGTCCCCACGGCGCACCTGCGGTCCTTGATCGGTGCCGGCGTGAACGTCCATCCCGGCCCGGATGCCCTGGTCAACGCCCAGGACAAGCTGGTGATGCGCGCCGCGATCGACCGGCTCGAGCTTCCGAACCCCACGTGGGCCTCCGTCGCCAATGTCGCGGACCTCGTCGCCTTCGGCGAGCAGACCGGCTGGCCGGTGGTGTTGAAAATGCCCCGCGGCGGCTACGACGGCAAGGGCGTGCGCATCGTGTCCTCGGCCGAGGACGCGGCGGCCTCCGCCGACTGGTTCGAGGCCATGTCCCCCCTGTTGGCCGAAGCCAAGGTGGAATTCAGCCGGGAGCTCTCGGCCATGGTCGCGAGGACGCCTGACGGTGAAACACGGGCCTGGCCGGTGGTGCACACCATCCAGGTGGACGGGGTCTGCGATGAAGTCATTGCCCCGGCCCTGGACATCTCCGTCGATGTTGCCGCAGCCGCGGAAAACGCCGCGGTCCGGATCGCCGGCGAACTCGGCGTGACCGGTGTCATGGCCGTCGAACTCTTCGAGACCCCGGGCGTGGGCGCCGGGTTCCTGATCAATGAACTCGCCATGCGCCCGCACAATACCGGGCACTGGACCCAGGACGGCTCGGTGACCAGCCAGTTCGAGCAGCACCTGCGGGCCATCCTGAACCTGCCGCTGGGCGCCACTGACCTGCTGGGGCCCGTCGTGGTGATGAAGAACTTCCTCGGCGGCGCCAACCAGGACCTCTATTCCGCCTTCCCCGCCGCCCTCGCGAGCGAACCGGCCGCGAAGGTGCACTGCTACGGCAAGGCCGTCCGGCCCGGACGGAAGATCGGCCACGTCAACCTGGTCGGGACCTCAGCTGCCGACGTCGACTCCGTGCGGCAGCGGGCCACCACCGTGGCCGACATCATCCGGAACGGCCGGGCCCACGCCGGCGCAATGCCGGCAACCTCCGAGGAGACCGCATGAGCACCGCAGCCAGCCCCGAAGCCAACAAAGCGGGAACCCCCCTCGCCGGCACCCGCGCGGATACCCCGCTCGTGGGCCTCGTGATGGGCTCGGATTCGGACTGGCCGGTCATGGAAGCCGCCGCCGAAGCCCTCGCCGAGTTTGGAATCCCGTTCGAGGCCGACGTCGTCTCGGCCCACCGGATGCCCACGGAGATGATCCGCTACGGCCAGACGGCCCACGAGCGCGGTCTTCGCCTGATCATCGCCGGCGCCGGCGGCGCCGCGCATCTTCCCGGCATGCTGGCCTCGGTCACTCCCCTGCCGGTGATCGGCGTCCCCGTGCCGTTGAAGACCCTGGACGGCATGGATTCCCTGCTGTCCATCGTGCAGATGCCGGCAGGCGTTCCGGTCGCCACCGTCTCGATCGGCGGCGCGCGCAACGCCGGCCTCCTGGCCGTGCGCATGCTGGCCTCGGGCACGGACGAACTGGCCATCCAGCTCCGGGCGGACCTCCTGGAGTTCGCCCAGGAGCTGAACGACGTCGCAACCCGGAAGGGCGCGAACCTGCGGCACAAGGTCAGCGAAGTGTTCGCCGCCGGAAACGTCACCCCGCGTAGCGGCAATTAAGGCAGCCATTAGGAATCCCGGCATGAGCAGCAGCTACGCCCCCACACACCGCCCTGAGCAGTCCGGGCGGGCACTGGGCGACCCGGTCCGGCACCCCTCCGGTGCCCCGTCCCCGGTGCTCACCAAGCGGGCGTTCGTCCTGATCCTCATGACGCTGCTGGTTCCCGGCAGCGCCCAAACCGTCGCCGGCAGTCGCCGGCTTGGCCGGGCCGCGCTGCGCGTGACCTTCACGGTCTGGGCGCTGGCCCTGCTGGCCGTGCTGCTCCTGCTCGTGTCCCGCTCCACGCTGATCAACCTCCTCACCGGCACGGTGCCTTCGCTCCTGCTGGTGCTCGGCCTCGCCTGCCTGGCCATCGGCTGGGCAGCCGTGTTCCTGAACACCTTGCGCCTGATCCGGCCCGGGATGCTGGCGCCCAGGATCCGTCCCGCGGTGGTGCTGGCGCTCGTGCTGGCCATGATCCTCAGCAGCGGATCCCTGGGCTACGCGGCCTATCTGCTCAATGTCAGCCGCAACGCCATCGGCAGCATCTTCTCCGGCTCCGGCCCCACCCTTGAGCCGTCCGAGGGCCGGTACAACTTCCTGATGATGGGCGGCGACGCCGGAGCGGACCGCACAGGCCGCCGGCCGGACAGCCTCTCGGTGATCAGCGTCGATGCCAAGACCGGCAGCACGGCGATCATCTCCGTGCCCCGCAACCTCCAGAACGCCCAGTTCAGCGCGGAGTCGCCGATGCGCCAGGTGTACCCGGATGGCTACAACTGCGGCGACGAATGCCTGATCAACGCGATCAACACCGAGGTCACCAACCAGCACCAGGACCTCTATCCCGGGGTGGCCGACCCCGGGGCGCAGGCCACCCTCGAAGCGGTGTCAGGAACGCTGGGCATCAAGGTACAGGCCTAMGTGCTCGTGGACATGGACGGTTTTTCCAAGCTCATCGACGCCATGGGCGGCATCCGGATCAAGGCCGGCGGCTGGGTCCCCATCAGCGGGCCGATGGTGGATGAGGCCAACGGCATCCACGGCATGCCGGACGGTTGGATTCCGGCCGGAGACCAGACGCTCGACGGCTTCCACGCCCTCTGGTACGGCCGGTCCCGGGAATTCGTGGACGACTATGCCCGCATCCAGCGCCAGCAGTGCGTGCAGCAGGCGATGCTGAAGCAGCTCGACCCGGCAAAACTGCTGGCCAAGTTTGAGGACATCGCCAAGGCTGGCACCAAGGTGGTCGAGTCGAACATCTCCTCCGGCCAGCTCGGCAGTTTCGTGGACCTGGCCATGAAGGCCAAGGGGCAGGATGTCAGCCGCCTGACCATCGGTCCGCCGGACTTCGACGCCGCCTTCTCCACGTCCCCGGACTTCGACGTCATCCACGCGCGGGTGGCCAAACTGCTGGCCAGCCCGTCCGCCGGTGCCGCAGCCGCACCTGACGATGCGGTCCTGCAGCCCGGAACGGCCGCCGGGCCGGTCTCCGCCGCCGGCCCCGTCCCGGCCACCGATCCCCCGCCCGCACCGTCGGACTTCACCCCCGTGACCACCACGCCGGACGGCAAGCAGATCACCGAAGAGATGCTGAACCAGTTCAAGCGCAACGGCGACGAACAGTCCATCCGCGACCTCGTCGCCACCAACGGACAGTGCGCGCCGCTCTAACCCCGGCAGCAGCCTTGACCGCAGCAGTGCGACCACATTTCTTTGACGAGACATTTCATTGATCAGACAGGGACCAGGCCATGTACGAACTTGAGAACGTCCTCCGGCCCTACGCCTGGGGCTCCCCGACGGCCATCGCCGGGCTGCTGGGCAGGCCGGCTTCCGGCGGTCCTGAAGCGGAGCTTTGGATCGGCGCCCACCCGGGCTCCCCGTCCGTCGCGCTGACGCCGGCGCCCGGCGGTGCCGGCCGGCACGCACCCGCAACGCACGACGGCGGACGGCTGCCGCTGGACGCCCTGATCGCCGGGGATCCGGAACATTGCCTGGGCAGCGCGAGCGTGGCCGCTTTCGGTCCGCGCCTGCCGTTCCTGCTCAAGGTCCTCGCGGCCGAGGCGCCCTTGTCCCTGCAGGTGCACCCGACGCTCGCCCAGGCCCGGGAGGGCTTCGCGCGCGAGGAAGCCGCCGGCGTCGACCCTGCCGCGACGGAGCGCAACTACAAGGACGATAACCACAAGCCCGAAATGATCTTCGCGCTGGCTCCGTTCGAGGCCCTCTGCGGGTTCCGGCCGGCCGCGGAATCCCGTGCGGTCTTCCAGCATCTGGCGGCGTGCTTCGAGCTCGCCGGGCTGGAGCTGCCGCCGCTGGTCCCGCAACTGCTCGAGGACCTGGCGCAGCCGGACGAACCCGTGGCCCTGCGCTCCGCCTTCGAACGCCTCATCTCCGGCGGCGGGGACGTCGCCGAGGCGACGGCGACGATCGTTGCGGCTCTCGTCTCCGGTGCCCCGATGGCCGGGCACGAGGCGGAACTGTCCACCGCGGTGAGCCTGAACGGCCGGTACCCCGGAGATCCGGGAGTGCTGATTTCCCTGCTGCTGAACCGGATTTCCCTCGCCCCCGGTGAGGCCGTGTACCTCCCGGCCGGCAATGTCCATGCCTACCTGCACGGCCTCGGCATCGAGGTCATGGCGTCCTCGGACAACGTGCTCCGCGGCGGGCTCACGCCGAAATTCGTCGACGTGCCGGAACTGCTGAAGACCGTGGCGTTCGAGGCCGTCGAGGTGCCCATGCTCCCCGCCGAGACCACCATGCTGGGCCAGGAACTCTTCCGGCCGCCGTTCCGGGAATTCCAGCTGCAGCGAATTGTTGTGGCGCCCGGCGCGGAGCCCGTCCCGTTGGCGCAGTCCGGTGCCGCCGTCGTCATTGTCACCCACGGCTCCGTCCGCCTCGACTCCCCCAAGGGCGAGCTCCGGCTGGAAAGGGGCGCCAGTGCCTTCCTGCCCGCCGCCGAGGCACCGGTCAATGTCCACGCCGTCTCCGGCGCCACCGGCCCCGCCCTGGCATTTGCCGTCACCACCGCATTGGAAGCCTGACACCATGGATTATTTCCTGCAGAGCCCGCAGTGGGCACAGTTCCAGCGTTCGCTGGGACGCACCGTCCACGAACAGTCCGGGCCCGGGTGGCGCTTCCTTGCGGTGGAGGAATCCAATCCGGCCGGTAAACTGCTGTACTCCCCGTACGGCCCGGTCGCCGAGTCACTGGCAGCGTTCGACGCCGCACTGGCGGCCCTGACGGACCTCGCCCGGACCAGCGGGGCCGTGTTTGTCCGGGTTGAGCCGGTCACCGCAGGATTCACCGCAGCCGAAGCCGACTCGGTACTCCGCAGCCGCGGCCTGCAGCCGGCCCCGGCCAGCCAGCAGCCCGAGCTCAGCTGGATTGTGGACCTCGACCGGGATTTCAAGGACGTCCTGGCGGATATGAAGCCGGCGAACCGGAACCTGTTCCGCAACATCCACAAGAAGGGCGTGAGCTTCCGCTCCAGCCAGGATCCGGCAGAGATCGCCGTCCTCCTGGAGTTCTTGCACATGACGGCCGCCCGCAACGGCTTCAAGCCGCAAAGCGACGAATACCTGACCCAGGTGGCCCTCTCGCTGATGCCGGCCGGCGCGGCGACGCTGTTCATCGCGGAGCTCGACGGCCACCCCATCGCCGCAGCCCTGGCCTACGACTCGGCCGACACCCGGACCTACGCGCACGCCGCCCTGGACGACACCCACCGCAAACTCAGCGCGGGCATCCCCCTGCTTGTCACCTTGATCGCGGACGCCCAGGCGAAGGGCCTCAAGCACGTGGATCTCTGGGGCGTGGCGCCGGAGGACCAGCCCGACCACAAATGGGCCGGGTTCACGGCGTTCAAGAAGTCGTTCGGGGGCCGCGGGATCGCGTATCCCGGAACGTGGGACCTGCCGGTCCGGAAGGTGCGCTACGGCAGCTACCAGCTGGCGCGCAAAGGCGCCCAGCTCGCGAAGAAGCTGCGCGCCCGGTCCCGGGCCCTCGCAAACCGCTAAGGGCCCAGCAGGCGGCACCGGCCACCGGGTCGCCCCGGCCAGCCGGGCCGCYRTTTCCCGGTGGCCGGTGTTGGTGGGGGCGTTAGTTGGCCGTAATGGCGTGCCGCTGGGCGTCGTAGGCGCTGGCCACCATCTGCTCCACGGAGTGCCGCATCTTCCAGTCGAGATCGCGGGCGGCCAGCGTGCCGTCGGCCACGATCCGGTCCGGATCCCCTGCCCGCCGCGGACCGATTTCGGGTTCGAAATCGATCCCCGTGACGTCGGCCATCGCCGTCATGATCTGGCGCACGGACAGCCCGTCCCCGGATCCGAGGTTGTACACCCGCTCCAGCGGCTTGCCCGCCTCGAGCGCCTGGGCGGCGGCCACATGCGAGGTGGCCAGGTCCGCCACGTGCACGTAGTCGCGCACGCAAGTTCCGTCCGGCGTGTTGTAGTCGATGCCGTTGATGCGCGGCGTCTTACCGGCCGTGAGCGCCCGCAGCACGATCGGGAAAAGGTTGTGGGGGCTGGTGTCGTAAAGCTCGGGCGCACCTGAGCCGACCACGTTGAAATACCGCAGCGAGGTGTGGCTCAGGCCCCGGGCCCGGCCCTGGTCACGGATCAGCCACTCGCCGAYGAGTTTGCTCTCGCCGTAGGGCGATTCCGGGTTGGTGGGCGTCGCTTCGGTGACGATGTCGCCGGTGGGCGTGCCGTAGGTAGCCGCGGACGAGGAGAACACCAGTTTGTCGACGCCGGTGAGCTCCATGGCCTTGAGCAGTTGCGCGGTGCCCGTGACGTTCTGTTCATAAGTCAGCAGCGGCTCCTGGACGGAAACCCCGGCGTACTTGAAACCGGCCAGGTGGATCACCCCGGTCACCGCGTGCTCCCGCAGCGTGCGGGCCACGAGGTCGGCGTCGAGGATGCTGCCATGGATGAACGGCACATCGGCCGGCACGAACTCACGGTGCCCGCTGGAGAGGGAGTCAATCACCACCGGCTGAATCCGGGCACCGCGCAAAGCGGAAACCACATGAGAACCGATATATCCTGCACCGCCAGTTACGAGCCACGTCATGGCTCCACCCTATCTAATCCCACGGGCCCCGGCCGCCGCACCGCAATAGACACGTCATCATGCACCTGGTTTAGACGACGAATCCCGGACCGCGGAGGCGGCCCGGGATTCGCTGTGCTCTATCGTGCAGTTCAGTGTTGCCGTTCAGGTGCTAGCTCCTGCGGGCGTAGCCTTCCCACTTGCTGGCCTGGTGTTCGCCGTCGACAAAGCGGATCGTGCCGGACTTGGAGCGCATCACGATGGACTGGGTGAGGACCTTGTCCTTGGAGTAGCGGACGCCCTTGAGGAGGTCGCCGTCGGTGATGCCGGTGGCCGCGAAGTAGCAGTTGTCGCTGGAGACGAGGTCGTTGGTCGAGAGCACGCGCTCCAGATCGTGGCCGGCGTCGATCGCTTTCTGCTTCTCTTCGTCGCTCGTGGGCCACAGGCGGCCCTGGATGACGCCGCCGAGGGACTTGATGGCGCAGGCCGCGACGATGCCTTCCGGGGTTCCGCCGATGCCCATGAGGGCGTCGACTCCGGTGCCGGCACGCGCAGCGGCGATGGCCCCCGCGACGTCGCCGTCCATGATGAACTTCGTGCGGGCGCCGGCTTCGCGGATTTCCTCCACGAGGGGGCGGTGCCGGTCGCGGTCCAGGATCATGACGTTGAGCTGGTTGACCTTGACGCCCTTGGCCTTGGCGATCAGGTGCAGATTCTGCTTGACCGGCAGGCGCAGGTCCACCATGTCGGCCGCTTCCGGGCCGGTGACGAGCTTTTCCATGTAGAACACGGCGGAGGGATCGAACATGGAGCCGCGTTCGGCCACGGCCAGGACGGCCAGGGCATTGTTGATGCCAAGGGCGGTCAGCCGGGTTCCGTCGATGGGGTCGACGGCGACGTCGCACTCGGGGCCGGTGCCGTCACCGACGTGCTCGCCGTTGAACAGCATCGGGGCTTCGTCCTTCTCGCCCTCACCGATGACAACGACGCCGTTGAAGTGCACGGTCTGCAGGAAGGAGCGCATGGCGTCCACGGCGGCGCCGTCGGCCTTGTTCTTGTCGCCGAAACCCACCCAGTGGCCGCCGGCGATGGCCGCGGCTTCCGTGACGCGGACAAGTTCCAGCGCGAGGTTGCGGTCAGGCTCATCGATCCCGACGGCGAGCGAGGGGGAAAGCGTGGAGTACTTCTGGGACATGGGCGCTGGTGTCACGTGAACCTCTTCTTCGAGTGGCGGTCGTTGAACCCGTACGGCCAGGATCGATCCGTCGCGGTGATTCGTCTGATATTGATCATAGTCGGGGCGGACCCGGAAGGTCATGGGATGACCGGCGCGTGACGCACTTCACCCTCTGAGGGGCCGCTGCGCCGCGAATGTGAGATCGGCCCGGTCATGCGCGACTATAGAGGGGTGAGTGAATTGCAGGACGCTTCCCCCGCCGCCCCCGGTTCGCCGGCTGGCAGCTCCCCCGCGGCAGGCCCGGCCCCTTCCGGACAGCCGCCCGTGAAGCCCGTCATCGCCGCCGCGGCGGCCAAACGCGCCAACGCCTCCGTGATGGGCATGATCATCGCCCTGGTGGTGAGCATCGCCGCGTTCCTGCCGATCGTCCTCATGAACCCGTCTCCGAAGACCGACGGTTACCGGCCCAACGTCAACGTCAGCGCCACCGCGCAGAACGCGGCGGGTGTGGCGGGATTCACACCCGTGGCGGCCGATACCGGCGACACATTCCGCGCCAACTACGCCCGTTGGGAGTCCGGCGCCGGCAGCGGCGTCCCCGCCTGGGAAGTCGGCTACCTGACGCCCAAGGAATCCTTCATCGCCCTCGTGCAGACCCGCACGGCCAACCCCACCTGGCTCCTGCAGCAGACCAAGAACGCTCCCGTGACCGGCACCCGCAACGCCGGCGGCCGCGACTGGGAACTGCGCGACACCGGCAAGGGCGAGAAATCCATGGTGCTGACTGATCGCGGCACCACCGTCATCCTCTCCGGATCCGCGACGCTGGAGGAGTTCTCCGCCCTGGCCACCGCCGTGGTGAAGTCGCTCGAAAGCAATCCGGCCGCCGGGGCATCGTCCAGCGCGCCAGGCGCAACAGTTTCACCTTCGGCCAGCCCTTCACCGTAAAGTGGCCACGTGGCTACTTATCTGACTCCCGCACTCGCCTGGCAGCGTCTCCGTGAAGGCAACAAGCGTTTTGTCGCCGGCACGTCCTCACACCCCAACCAGGACGCGTCGCGACGCTCGTCGCTGGTTGAAAACCAGCACCCCTTCGCGGTGATCTTCGGTTGCGCCGACTCCAGGCTTGCCGCCGAAATCATCTTCGACCTCGGCCTCGGGGACGCCTTTGTGGTCCGCACCGCCGGCCAGGTGATCGACGACGCCGTGCTTGGCTCGCTGGAATACAGCGTCAGCGAACTGGACGTCCCTCTGATCGTCGTCCTGGGGCACGACAGTTGTGGTGCTGTCACTGCAACCAAGAACGCCGTGGAAACCGGCCAGATGCCGGTCGGTTTCATCCGCAGCCTGGTGGAGCGGATCACCCCGTCCGTGTTGACCTCGCTGCGTAACAATCAGACCGACGTCAACGACATGGTGGTCGAGAACGTCAAGCAGACCTCGCAGCGGCTGGTGGACAGTTCCCGGGTGATTTCGGGCGCAGTCGACARCGGCCGCACCGCCGTGATCGGCCTCGCCTACAGCCTGGCTGACGGCCGGGCCGATCTCGTTTCCAGCATCGGCAGGCTGTAAACCCCGGCGCCCGGCCGTCGCAGCCTGCTCACGGTTTTCGGTGGGACTCCTACTCCCAATAAGCTAGCCCCATGACTTCCACAGATGAGTTGAACACCGAAGAGTTCCGCATTGAACACGACACGATGGGCGAAGTCCGCGTTCCCGTGAACGCCCTGTACCGCGCACAGACGCAGCGGGCAGTCGAGAACTTCCCCATCTCCGGCAAGACCCTGGAGCGCGCCCACATCGAAGCCCTGGCACGGGTGAAGAAGGCCGCCGCCCAGGCAAACGCAGAACTGGGGGTGCTCGACGGCGAGCTCGCCCAGGCGATTGCCGACGCAGCCGACCAGGTTGCGGCCGGCAAGTACGACGGCGACTTCCCGATTGACGTCTTCCAGACCGGCTCCGGCACGTCCTCGAACATGAACACCAACGAGGTCATCGCCGAGCTCGCCACGCGTGCCCTCACGTCTGCCGGAAGCGACAAGGTTGTCCACCCGAACGACCACGTCAATGCCTCGCAGTCCTCCAATGACGTCTTCCCCACGTCCGTCCACGTCGCCGCCACGTCCGCCCTGATCAACGATCTGATCCCGGCCCTCGGCTACCTGGCGGAGTCGCTGGGGCGCAAGGCCACCGAATTCAAGGACGTCGTGAAGTCCGGCCGCACGCACCTCATGGACGCCACCCCCGTCACGCTGGGCCAGGAGTTCGGCGGCTACGCCGCGCAGGTCCGCTACGGCATCGAGCGCATCAACGCCGCCCTCCCCCGCGTCGCCGAGGTCCCGCTTGGCGGCACCGCCGTGGGCACCGGCATCAACACGCCGGCCGGATTCCCGGAGCGCGTGATCGAACTGCTGGCGGCCGACACCGGACTGCCCCTGACCGAGGCCCGCGACCACTTCGAGGCCCAGGCCAACCGGGACGGCCTCATCGAAGCGTCCAGCCAGCTGCGCAACATCGCGATTTCCTTCATGAAGATCAACAACGACCTGCGCTGGATGGGCTCCGGCCCCAACACCGGCCTCGGCGAAATCGCCATCCCGGACCTGCAGCCGGGCTCGTCGATCATGCCGGGCAAGGTCAACCCCGTCATCTGCGAAGCCTCCATCATGGTCTGCGCACAGGTGATCGGCAATGACACCGCCATCGCGTGGTCCGGCACCAACGGCGCCTTCGAACTCAACGTCGGCATCCCGGTCATGGCCGCCAACCTCCTTGAATCCGTGCGCCTGCTGGCCAACACCAGCCGCGTCATGGCCGACAAGATGATCGACGGCATCACCGCGAACGTCGAGCGCGCCCGCTTCCTCGCCGAGGCCTCGCCGTCGATTGTGACCCCGCTGAACAAGTTCATCGGCTACGAGAACGCCGCCAAGATCGCCAAAAAGGCCGTGACCGAGGGCCTGACCATCCGTGAGACGGTCGTCTCCATGGGCTTCCTCGAGCGCGGCGAACTGACCGAAGAGCAGCTGGACACCGCCCTGGACGTCATGTCCATGACGCGCCCGCCGCACAAGGCCTAACGGCTCCGGGCGGCGCCGCCCCCGAAGAGTACAACCCCCGCCGGCCGGCATCCTTCCTGGAAGGGTGCCGGCCGTCGGCATGTCTGCACCGCAGGTCAGAACTTAGACCCGGGGCGGTTCCCCGCCGGCGGCTTCCCGCTCCTGCGCCGTGTACGCCGCCGCGGCCGCGGCATCCGCCATGCTGGCACCGCCGATCCGTGCCTCCCGCAACCGCCGCGTCTTGGCGGACTGGAYGGAGAAGGCAGCATCGACGTTCCCGGCGGCGTAGGTCAGGGCGTCTTCGGCGCGGATGCCGAGGCCGCCGGCGGTCAATACGGCGTCCTGGTTGGCGCCCAAATACGTGAACTGCCAGCCCCACTGGCTCTGCTGCCGCTGGACCAGGGCCTTGACCAGCTCGCCCGTGGCCTCGCGCGAGGAGTTCTCGTGGCCGTCCGTCAGCACGGCCACCAGCACAGTGCCGGGGCGCTTGTCCTCCGGAAGGGCCGCCAGTTCCGCACCCGCTTCGCCGATCAGCCGGACCATGGCGTCGTGCAGGGCGGTGCTGCCCCGCGGCTGCAGGTCCAGCGCCGGCACGTCCTGGATGTCCACCGAGGCGTAGACGCGCTCGTAGGTGTCATCGAACTGCGCCAGCGACAGCCGGCACCGGCCCGCCACTGCCCGCTGTTCGCGGATGAACGCCGCAAACCCGCCCACAGTGTCATCGGCGATGGCGCTCATCGACCCGGAACGGTCCAGGAGGACGTACACGTGCGTCAGGGCTGAATCTGTCATGCTTCCCCATTTCCGGCCCCGACGGCGCTTCTGCCTCGTCGCGGGCCACCTGTTGCCAGCGGTATGGCTGGACAGGAGCAGGCTACGGCCGGGCAGCGACATTATTGCCGGCAACAGCCCAAACAACCCAAACAGCCCAAAGTTTCTTTTGCACTATTTATAATTTAGTGCAAAAATACACTTCATGGGAAACAGTGCAATTACTTCGGGCGGCCTCCGCGAGCGCAAGCGGGCCGCAACACGGGCGGCGATCACCGCCGTCGCGCGTTCCCTGACCGCCGAACGCGGCCTCAGCGGCTACACCGTGGAGGAAGTCTGCGAGCGCGCGGGCATCTCCCGCCGGACCTTCTTCAACTACTTCCCTGCCAAGGAAGATGCGATCCTGGGCCACGTCGACGACGACTTTCCGGAAGAGGTGGTGGCCCGGTTCATGGCGGGCGGCGCGGGTTCGCCCGCCGGGGAAATCTCGGCCTCACTCCTCGCCGACCTCGTGCGCCTGTCCCTTGATCTGTCAGAGCGGATGAGCGGCTCCGAGGAAGAGACCCGCCAGCTGATCGGGGTGATCAAGAAGGAGCCCCAGCTGATGCTGAAGATCATCGGCGCCACCGAGGCACGCGAGGCCGACTTCGCCCGGCTGCTCGCGGCCAGGGAAGGCGTACCTGCCGATCATCCCGTAGTCCGCATGGCCGTGGTCCTCCTCGGAAACGTCGCCAGGAAAACCAGCGCCGACTACTTCTCCGAGGGCAACGCCCGCCCCTACAAGGACTTGCTGCTGGAAAACATTGCAGCAGCCCGCACGCTCTTCTCCCTGCCGTTCACCATGTCCCAGTTCGACACAGTCCACTTCGACGGAGTCGAGTCAAATACAGTCCAGCCCAACCCTTCCGAAGGAGCGCAATGAGCGCCGCCGTCAGCACCAAACCAGCAGCCGAGCCGCTGCTGCTGACCCAGAAACGCATCTGGATCATCTTCTCCGCCCTCATCGCGGGCATGCTGCTCTCCAGCCTTGACCAGACCATCGTCTCCACCGCCATGCCGACGATCGTCGGCAAGCTCGGCGGCGTGGAACACCAGGCCTGGATTACCACGGCCTACCTGCTCGCCACCACGATCGTCATGCCCATCTATGGAAAGTTCGGCGACATCCTGGGCCGCCGGAACCTGTTCCTCATCGCCATCGGGCTCTTCACCCTCGCCTCCGTCGGGTGCGCCCTCGCCACCGACTTCTGGGGCTTCGTGGTCTTCCGCGCTATCCAGGGCCTCGGCGGCGGCGGCCTGATGATCCTGTCCCAGGCCATCATCGCCGACATCGTTCCGGCCAAGGAGCGCGGCAAGTACATGGGCCCGCTGGGCGCAATCTTCGGCCTCTCCGCCGTCGCCGGACCGCTGCTGGGCGGTTTCTTCGTGGACYACCTGACCTGGGAATGGGCCTTCTACATCAACATCCCGATCGGCATCGCCGCGTTCACCATCGCCTGGTTCACCCTGACGCTGCCGAACAAGAAGGCCGAGAAGCGGATCGACATCCTGGGCGTGCTGCTGCTCTCCGCGGCCACCACGTGCCTGATTTTCTTCACCGACTTCGGCGGCAAGAAGGACGAAGGCTGGGATTCCCCGCTGACGTGGGCGTTCGGCGCCGGGCTGGTGCTCGCCGCTACGGCCTTCATTCTGGTGGAGCGCCGGGCCGAGGACCCGATCATTCCGTTGAGCCTGTTCAAGAACCGCATCTTCGTGAACTCCACCGCCATCGGCTTCACCCTCGGGCTGGGCATGTTCGCGGCTATCGCCTTCGTCCCGACCTTCCTGCAGATGTCCTCCGGGACCTCCGCCGCCGAATCCGGCCTGCTGATGCTGCCCATGATGGTGGGACTCATGGGCATGGCCATCTTCTCCGGCATCCGCATTTCCAAGACCGGCAAGTACAAGATGTTCCCGATCCTCGGGGCCACCCTGACCATCGCGGCAATGCTGTGGTTGACCACACTCACGGCCGCCACGCCCATCTGGGTCATCTGCGTGCAGCTGTTCGTCTTCGGCGCCGGCCTGGGCTCGATCATGCAGGTGATTGTCCTGGTGGTCCAGAACTCGGTGCCGGCGGACCAGATCGGCACGGCCACGAGCACCAACAACTACTTCCGCGAGGTGGGCGCATCCCTGGGCGTCGCGGTGTTCGGCTCCATCTTCACCACCCGGCTCTCCGAGTCCCTGACCAATGCCTTTACCGGCGCCGGGGCGTCCGCTGAGCAGGCGTCGCAGTCCACCCGGACGATGGACCCCCAGGTCCTCAGCCAGCTCCCGGCGCAGCTCAAGGACGCGATTGTCAACGCCTACGCGGACTCGCTCGCCCCCGTCTTCTGGTACCTGCTGCCCTTCCTGGTCATCGCCCTGATTCTGGCCCTGACCCTCAAGCAGATCCCCCTGTCGGACACCGCCGGCATGGTGGCCCGCGGCGAAGCAGTCGGCGGCGAGGAAGCCGAGCGGCTCGAGGCGGAACGGGCGGCAACCCGCCACGCCGCCGACGCCGCGGAGTCCACGGGGCCGGAAGGGCTTTCAGCCCACGGCAACACCGGTGGGTCCGGCCACGAAGACGAGCTCACCCGCCTGCGCGGCTCAGTGTCCGGAAACTGAYGGTCCGGAGACGGCCCGGCAGCAGCCGGTGAGTGCCAGCAGGGGCGCCGCAACCTTTGGGGGTGCGGCGCCCCTGCCGCGTGCCGGCCGGTCGGCTCCGGCAGGCCGGGATGGCCGTG
The DNA here is from genome assembly GCF_056397425.1 of Arthrobacter sp. 05N33_2. Classification (NCBI taxonomy): domain Bacteria; kingdom Bacillati; phylum Actinomycetota; class Actinomycetes; order Micrococcales; family Micrococcaceae; genus Arthrobacter; species Arthrobacter sp. 05N33_2. Next base: position 37,845 of record NZ_JBFTNJ010000005.1, on the reverse strand, counting down.
CAGTCGGCCTATCCGGCGGCCGGCAGCAGCATGGCGGCGGCCGTGCCGGCCAGCATGAAGGGCCCGAAGGGAATGGCCGACTGCAGCGTCCCGCGCCGTGCGGCGAGCAATCCGAGACTCCACAGCCCGCCGAGGACGAACGCCGCAAAGGTCCCCGCCATGACGTGCCCCCAGCCCAGGAATCCCAGGTACATTCCCAGGACGCCCGCGAGTTTCACGTCGCCGAATCCCATTCCCGGCGGATATACCGCGTGCAAGAGAAAGTAGAAAAGCCAGAGGGCTGCCCCGCCGGCCAGGACACGGAGCCCCGGAATGCCGAATGCCCCGGCGTCGGCTATGCTGGCCACGTCTCGCCCGCCGGGAAGCAACTGGCTGGCCGCCGCGCCCAGCAGAAGGACTCCGGCGATCCCATAGGAGGGAAAGACGATCCTGTCCGGGAGCAGGTGGTGCCGGACGTCAATGACCGTGAGCCGRACSGCCATCACGAAGWAATACGCGCACGCAGCCAGGGCAAGCCAGAAAGCCAGCGGGTTGGCGGCGCCCAGGGTGCCGAGTCGTTCGATCACCCTCGGATGCTACTTGATATTCGTCCGGCCCGGCGGTCCCCGCGCGTAAACTGTGGATATGGCCGCATGGGACAGCACGAACCGGCGCGGGCCGGACGCGCCCCGCGGCCCGGCGGAGAAGGCCGCGGCCTTCCGGAACCTGTGCCGGTCATCGCCCTGGAAGTGGCAGTCGCTGAGGTTCGAGTACCTGGACCGGCCGCTCACGGTTTCCGCGGTTTCCCCGGCCGCCCCCTCCCCCGGCGACCTCGTCAGGGGGTGGCTGCGCCGGCCCGGTGCCTTGCGGCTGGAGACTGCCGACGGACTGGTCATCGGCAGCACCACCGGCATCAATGACTCCCGCGGCGGCTTCTATATCAGCTCCACGAGGAAGACCTGGCTCCTACCCCCGCAGTTGGTTACGCCGGTGTACGACGACGACGGGCTGGTGCGCCGCCGCCCGGAGGCAGCTTATGGCGAGCCGTCGTTCGGCAACGGCAGGTTCGCCGCCGTCCTGGACCCGGTGGAGCTTGCGGGGAACGCCCCCGTCCCGTTGGAGTTCCCCAACTCCAACGCCGTCGAGCTTGGCCCCATCACGGAGGTAGACCACGAGGGCCGGCCGGCCCTGGAATCGACGGTCAGCCCGAACCTCTCCTACCGTCCCGCCGATCCCGGAGCCCCGCTATGCCGTCCGGGACGCACGCTGCTGAGGATTGACTCCGGCACGGGCGTCTGCGTTGCGAGCCGCTGGCTGGACGCGCCCGGGGCCGGCTCAGAGCAGGACGGTTACGGGCACTGGCTCCGCATCCTGGGCGTCGACGAATACATGCTCGATGACCTGTTCCTGGCCGAATCGATGAACCTCACGGACGTCCGGCGCCACATCAGCTGGGACGTCCCCGCGGAATAGCCCGGCCGTGACTCGCATCCGCCCGCCGGCACCGCTAGGCTTCCTGCGATGACTGAACCCGCCGACTACTGGCCCCCTTTCGCCTTGAGCCTGACCACGCCGCGTCTTCAGCTGCGCCCCATCCGCGACGCGGACATTCCGGCCGCGGTCTCAGCCGCCCTGAGCGGCGTGCACGAGCCGGGCCGCAGCCCCTTCAGCAGGCCCTGGGCCGAATCCCCCACTGAGGAGCTCGGCCCGAACATGGCGCAGTGGTACTGGCGGTGCCGCGGGAACATGACACCGCAGGGCTGGACCCTCCTGCTCGGCATCTGGCACGAGGACGAATTCGTCGGCTGCCAGGACGTCGAGGCCAAAGACTTCGCCACGCTGAAGACGGTCACCACGGGCTCCTGGCTGCGGCAAAGCGTGCACGGCCAGGGCCTCGGCAAGGAAATGCGGGCCGCCGTCGCCCTCTACGCCTTCGACTGGCTCGGCGCCGAAGTGGCGGAATCCGAGGCCGCCGCCTGGAACCAGCAGTCCCTGGGCGTCTCACGCTCCCTCGGCTACGAGCTCAACGGCGTCACCCGCGCCGCCTGGGGCGGCAGGGCCCAGGAGGTCCAAAACGTCCGCCTCACCCCCGCCACCTTCAAACGCCCCGACTGGCAGCTCGAGGTAAAAGGCCACGAACCCACGGCCAAATTCCTGGGCATCCACGAATAGCCCCAGCGGGGCCGCGGCGCCCGCCGTCGCTCAGACGCCTCCTGTCGCTTCCCGTCGCTGGGTTGCGGTGGTTGCGGGTGCCGTGGTTGGGTTCGCCGGACCGCCACCTTTCGCCGTCGCTTAGACACGACGCATGGGACCCGCTGCGGTCGCTGGGCGACCTCCGGGGATCCGATGCGCCGCGATGCGCTCCTCTACGAAAGACGGCGACCCGGCTGGTGGGCGTCTCACCATCGCGGGGCAGCGGTGTCCCGCTAAGGAGCGCATCGCCGACCAAAGCGAAGCGAAGGTCGCCCAGCGACCGCAGCGCAGCGACGGGAGGTGTCTAAGCGACGGCGGGACGCCGCTGCCCGGCGAACCCAACCACGGTTTCCCGACAACGGCGAACCCAACCACGGTTTCCCGACCACAGCGAAGGGCCGTGGTCCGGCGAACCGGACCACGGCCCCCAACCTCGGGAGGCTAGATCTCCGCCCCCTCCAGCAGCTCCGTCACGAGGGCAGCGATCGGCGAGCGCTCCGAGCGGGTGAGGGTGATGTGGCCGAACAGCGGGTGTCCCTTCAGGGTCTCGACGACGGCGGCCACGCCGTCGTGCCGTCCCACCCGCAGGTTGTCCCGCTGGGCGACGTCGTGCGTCAGGACGATCTTGGAGTTCTGGCCGATCCGGCTCATCACTGTCAGCAGCACATTCTTCTCCAGGGACTGCGCCTCGTCGACGATCACGAATGCGTCGTGCAGGGAGCGTCCGCGGATGTGCGTCAGCGGCATGACCTCAAGCATGCCCCGGTCCATCACTTCCTCCACCACTTCCTGGCTGACCAGCGCGCCCAGGGTGTCAAAGACCGCCTGCGCCCACGGGTTCATCTTTTCCGCTTCGGACCCGGGCAGGTAGCCGAGTTCCTGCCCGCCCACCGCGTACAGGGGCCGGAAGACGATCACCTTGCGGTGCTCCCGGCGCTCCAGGACGGCTTCGAGACCGGCGCACAGGGCCAGTGCGGACTTGCCCGTGCCGGCCCGGCCGCCGAGGGACACGATGCCGACCGACGGGTCCATCAGGAGGTCGATCGCCAACCGTTGCTCGGCCGAGCGGCCGTGGAGTCCGAAGACGTCGCGGTCGCCCTTCACGAGCCTGACCTGTTTGTCCGCCCCTACCCGTCCGAGGGCCGAGCCGCGGCTGGACAGCAGGACCAGCCCGGTGTTGGTCGGCATCTCGGCCGCCGCCGGGATGAATACCGGCTCGTGCCCGTACAAGGTGGCAACCTCGTCCTCGCCCGCGTCGAGCTCGGCGACGCCGGTCCAGCCGGAGTCCTTGACGAGTTCATTGCGGTACTCGTCGGCCAGCAGCCCCATGGCCGAGGCCTTGACGCGCATCGGCAGGTCCTTTGACACCACCGTCACGTCGCGGCCCTCGTTGGCCATGTTCTTCGCCACCGCGAGGATGCGGCTGTCGTTGTCCACCCCGCGGAACCCGGCGGGCAGCACCTCGGCGGAGATATGGTTCAGCTCCACCATGAGCGTGCCGCCGTCGGGGCCCAGCGGGATGGGACGGTCCAGGCCGCCGTGCTCGAGCCGCAGGTCATCGAGCAGCCGGAGGGCCTTGCGCGCAAAGTAACCCAGCTCCGGGTCGTGGCGCTTTCCTTCGAGCTCGGTGATGACAACGATCGGCAGGATGACCTCGTGCTCGGCGAAGCGCAGGAGGGCCCGCGGATCGGAGAGCAGGACGGAGGTATCGATCACGAAACTGCGGGCCGTGCCCCGGCTCCCTGTTCCTTCCCCGGAAACAGCAAGACCGGCCGCCGCGGAATCCGCTGCACCGGTCTTTGAGGTGGCTCGCTTGGCGCGAGAGGTAGCTTTCTGTCCCTGRTCGGAAATGACGTCGGGCAGTTGYTCAGAAATAGCCACATCGACTCCAGCCCCGGGGCAATGCCCGGAATTGTTATTGGTGAGGCGGCTCGGCCTGGAGGCCGGACGCGGCCTCCCATACACCCGGTGCGAAAATCCGCTCCATGTACTGGCCTCCCCGATCGGCCGGCGAATTGCCTGCCGATGGGATTAACGTACGTCTCCGGGGGCCGGTTTGTCCGATAATTTTTCGGCGATTCTTGTTGCCGTCTTGTGAACTCCGCGTGAACCGCTCAGGCGCCGAAGCGGCGCTGCCTGCCGGCGTAGTCGCGCAGGGCACGCAGGAAATCCACCTTGCGGAACGCCGGCCACAAGGCCTCGCAGAAGTAGAACTCACTGTACGCGCTCTGCCACATGAGGAATCCGGACAGCCGCTGCTCCCCGGAGGTCCGGATCACCAGGTCCGGATCCGGCTGGCCCCGGGTGTAGAGGAAGCGCGAGATGTCATCCACGGTGAGTTCATCGGCCAATTGTCCAATGTCCGCTCCCCGGGCGACGGCGTCGTGCAGCAGTTCCCGGACGGCGTCGACGATCTCCCGCCGTCCGCCGTAGCCGACGGCGACGTTGACGTGCAGCCTCTCCTGCGCGGGCGTGCGCGCCGTCAGGTTGTTCAGCCGCTCGGCGAGGTAGTCCGGCAGCAGCTCGGGGGCGCCCATGGCGTGAACCGAGATGTTGGCGTCCTCGTCCAGCCGGTCCAGGGTGTTGGCGATGATGCCCATCAGGAGGTCGAGTTCCTCGCCGGAGCGGTTCATGTTGTCCGTGGAGAGCATGTACAAGGTGACCACCTTGATGCCCAGCTCCTGGCACCAGCCGAGGAATTCGTGGATCTTGTCCGCGCCGGCCTGATGGCCCTGGCTCGTGGGGGCGTTGAACTGGCGGGCCCAGCGCCGGTTGCCGTCGACCATGACGCCGACGTGGCGCGGGATCCGTTCAGGATCGAGGGAGCGCTGGAGCTTGCGCTCGTAAAAGCCGTAGAGGAATCCGGGCATTTCCATCCGGAGATTCACCTGGCTTCCTTGAGGTACTTGTTCAGTGCACATCCTAGGCTACCTGCCGGTGGGCCGTGCCGGGTGCAGCTCCGTCACAGGACAGCCCCGGACCGCTTGTTACTCACCGGTAACTTACTAGGGCGTAGGTTACTATTACGGCATGGAAAGCAACAGTCCGGAGCCCCGGCCGGAGCCTCCGGCGAAGCGGGCAACCCCGGTGGACGACGCCGCGGTGCGCCTGGCTGAACTGCTGATGATCAAGCCCAAATGGCGGGGCTGGATCCACACCGTCACCGCCCCGCTGGCACTGGCCGCCGGGCTGGTGCTGGTGATCCTGGCGCCGCCGGACCTGAAGGTGGCCTGCGCCGTCTATGCCGTTACCGGGGTCCTGCTGTTCGGCGTCAGTGCCGTCTATCACCGCGGGAACTGGTCACCGCGCGTGAAGATCGTCCTGAAGCGGCTGGATCACACGAACATCATGCTGGTGATCGCCGGAAGCTACACGCCGCTCGCCTGGGCCCTGCTGGACCGGCAGCAAGCCGAAGTGCTGCTCTGGGTGATCTGGTCCGGGGCCATCCTCGGTGTGCTGTTCCGCCTGCTGTGGACCAATGCCCCGCGGTGGCTCTATGTGCCGATCTATATCGCACTCGGCTGCGGCTCGCTGTTCTATCTGCCGGACTTTTTCGCCGCCAACGCTGCCTCGGCGGTGCTGATCTGCGTCGGCGGGGTCCTGTACATCACGGGAGCCGTGTTCTATGCGCTGAAGAAGCCGAATTTCAGCTATGAACACTTCGGCTTTCATGAACTGTTCCATGCGCTGACGGTCTTTGCCTTCGCCGCGCACTACATCGCCATTGCCATCGCGGTCCTGGGCTGACGCCGGCTGCGCTGATTCTCCCCACCTTTGAAACTGCGACGCCGGGACTCGCCGGCAGTTCGGCCCGACACGCCGGGCGCCGGCTTCAATCGTGGGGAATTCCGGCGTCAGGAGCCCGCCCCCGGCTCAGCCGGGATGCCCTGCCGCAATGAGCTCGGGCAGCAGCCGCATGTCTGAAAAGACGGTGGTTCCGGGACCGGCCAATCGGGAAGCCGGGGTGACACCGCCGGCATACGCGAAGACGTGCATTCCCGCCGCCCGGGCGGCCTGGACGCCGTAGGCGCTGTCCTCGACGACGGCGCACCGCCCGGGAGCGGTGCCCAGGCTCGCCGCGGCGTGGAGGAACAGGTCCGGCGCGGGTTTGCCGTTGGCCACCTCTGTGGCGCTGTAGATGCGGCCCTGGAAGCGGCGCAGCAGCCCGGTCTTGCCCAGGGTCCGGCGCATCTTTTCGTGGCTGCCGCTGGAGGCGACACAGTGCGGCAGGGACAGCCGGTCCAGGGCGTCCTCGATGCCATCAACGGCCTCGAGGTCACGTTCAAACGCCTCCTGGTACCAGCGACCGTAGTCGCGGTCCCAGCCGTCGGCCAGCCGGACCCCGAGCTGCTGTTCCACGGCGGCCACAAAGTGCGCCTCGGATTTTCCGACGAACCGTTCCACGATGTCATCGAGTTCCAGGTCCCAGCCGAGATCGGCCAGCACGCGCTGGTCCACCCGGATGGCGATCACCTCGGAATCCACCAGCACACCGTCGCAATCGAACACCACCAGCTCAAAGCCGTCCTGACCAGTCATGAGGACATCCTAGCCAGCTGCCCGCGCATTTCTTCGACGGAAGTCGAGGGGAGGCCGCAGACCATGCCGCGGCACAGGAACACCTGCGGGGCGCCGTCCGGGCCCGCGCCGCGGCCCTGCAGCAGCGGTATTGGCCGGGCGGCGCCGGCGGCCTGGACCGCGACCACCAGCCCSGGGCTCGCCGAGAGCAGCAGCTCCCGGTGCAGCACGGCCCGTTCCGGGGTGTCCGGTCCGGCGACGGCGGCCTCGATGGGACCGGCGAGGGCGGCCTGGGCGGTCGCGAGCAGCCAGCCGGCGGCGCGGGGCGCCTGGCCCGCAAGCGGAGGAAGCAACAGGGCGAGGATGCTGGCCGCCAGGGTGCGGTGTTCGGACGAGCCGGAGAATGCCGAGTGGGTCAGCAGGGCACCGGCCAGCGCGGCGGCGCCGCTGGGGGTGGCGCCGTCGAACGGTTCCAGGCCGTCACGGCCGCCCTGGGCGGCCGTGACCTGCGCGGACTCCCCCGCAGCGTCCCTCAGGCCGCCGTCGGCCGCGAACCGCCTGCAGGCGGCGTCCAGAATGGCCTCGGCCAGCCCATACCAGCGGGTGTGCCCGGTAACCGCATAGAGCGCGAACAGCCCCTCGGCGCAGAAGGCGTAGTCCTCCAGCAAACCGCCGATTCCGCCCGCCACTCCGTCATGGGAGACGCGCAGAAGCCTGCCGGGGCCATCCGCCGCGGGCCGCCAGTGCACGCGCTCAAGATAGTCCGCGATCCGCTCCGCCGCGGCCACAAGCTCCGGGCGTGCCAGGACGGCGCCGGTGTCGGCGAGGGCAGCGACTGCCAGCCCGTTCCAGCCCGCCACCACCTTGTCATCCCGGCCGGGCTGGGGCCGGTTCCTGCGCGCCTGCGCCAGCAGCGGGCGCACCCGCTGCCACAGCGCGGCGTCCCCGGCGGACATCTCCCGGCCCGGATGCAGCGGCGAACCGTCAGCGCTCACGCTTCCGGGCATTCGGACGTTCATGAGGGCCGCCACGGCGGCGCCGTCGGCCGGGCCCAGGAGCGACTCAAGGCCGCCGGGAGTCCACAGGTAGCTGGCCCCCTCGGCGTGCACGCCGTCGACGACCGTGTCGGCGTCCAGCGACGACGCCAGGGCCACGACCCCGGTGTCCGGTCCCGACGCAGGGCCCGCCGCAGGGGCTGGCGCCGGTCCTGGCGCCGGGCCCGTCGCAGGTGCCAGCCCGAGGCGGGCCAGGAGCCAGTCGGCGGTAAGCCCGGCAATCCCGGCGGCCTCGGCCGCCGGGTACTCCGGCGTGCCGCCCAGCCGGACCCAATGGACATAGACGCGCAGCAACTGGGCGTTGTCGTAGAGCATTTTCTCGAAGTGCGGAACGGACCAGTCTCCCGTCACCGAATAGCGCGCGAAGCCGCCGTCGAGCTGGTCGAACAACGCCGAGCGGGACATTGCTGCCAGGCACCGACCGGCCATGTCCCGGGCCGCCGTCGCGGTCTCCAGGCCCGCGGAGTCCCGGCCCTCTATGTCCAGGCCAGCGGTGTCCGGAGCGGCTGCCGGCGGCATGCTGTCCGAGGGCACTGCGGCGTGACGGATCAGGAATTCGAGCACGGCCGCGGGCGGGAACTTCGGTGCGCCGCCGAAGCCGCCGTGGGCCCGGTCCTCGGCGCCGGAGAGGGCGGTGACGGCTTCGCCAAGGAGCGCCGCGTCCAGGGGTTCGGGCGGCCCGTCGAGGCGCAGGGCGGCTGCCGGCTGGGAGGCGGCGATGCCGCGCGCCAGGGTGGCCGCGTTGGCCTCGACGGCGCCGCGGCGTTCCGTCCAGGCCTCGCTCACGGCTTCAACGACCTGCCGGAAGGACGGACGGCCCGGCATGGGCCGGGGTGGGAAATAGGTGCCGGCATGGAAGGCGCGGCCATCGGGCAGGAGGAAGACGGACATCGGCCAGCCGCCCTCGCCGCTGATCGCCTGCGTCGCTGTCATGTAGACAGCATCGACGTCGGGGCGCTCTTCCCGGTCCACCTTGATGGAGACAAAGTGGGCGTTCAGGTAGTCGGCGGTTTCATGGTCCTCAAAGGATTCATGGGCCATGACGTGGCACCAGTGGCAGGCCGCGTAGCCGATTGAGAGGAACACCGGCACGTCCCGGGCGGCAGCGGCGGCGAAGGCCGCGTCACCGAACGGCTGCCAGTGAACGGGGTTGCCGGCGTGCTGGCGCAGGTACGCAGAGGGTTCCGCCGCCAGGGCATTCGAGGCCCCGGACGGCGGGTTGGGGAATCCGCGGTCAGCGGGTTCCGGGTCCCGCATCGCCGTTGACTTCCGGCCGGTTAACCGCGCCGTCGGACCGGGAAACCCCGCCGTCGGCGGGGAAGGCCGTGCCGTCAGCGCGGAAGGCAGCGCCGTCGGCAGGGAATACGCCGCCCGGGGCCCCTGGTTCCTGGGATGCGTCCTCGGCGGCCGCACGCTCTTCCTCCACCTGGGCACGGTAGCGGACCCGGCGGATACGCCGCACCATGTCCACGATCAGCAGCGCGGTCAACACCACGATGAAGGCTGTCAGCAGGAAGCCCAGCAGACCCGGGGTGACCTGGTCCTCGGACAGGCCCGGGCGCAGCGACGGCGTAGGGGTCGGCGCCGGGGTTGTTGCGAGGGCGATGAGCAAGGAATGCACGGTGGGAAACCTTCTGTGGAACTGGGTGTCTTTTCTGCGGTGACTTTTCTACAGTGCTTTGTCTACAACATCTTTTCTACACTGGATAGAAGAGCCATTTCGTCTCTATCTTAGCCCGGCGAAGAGGTCCGTTTCCGGCAGATCCACGGGGATCCGGGATTCGATCAGGGAGTAGTCCTCCCACGGCCAGACCTTGCGCTGCATGGCCGAGGAGACCGCGAAGAAGAATCCTTCCGGGTCCACCTGGGTCCGGTGTGAGCGGAGTGCGTCGTCGCGGGCTTCGAAGAAATCGCCGCACTCGACCTGGGTTGTGGTGGCGTGTGTCGGCGGCGGCGGGGTATGCCCCTCGGCGTCCGCTTCCAGCCAGGCAGCGAGCCGCTCGGCATACGGGGACTGCAGGCCGGCCTCCTCCAGCGCGGAGTGGAGGGCACGGAAACGGTCCGGGCTGAAGGCGCGGTCGTAGTAGAGCTTGCTGGGCACCCAGGGTTCCCCGGCGTCCGGATACCGGGCGGGATCGCCGGCCGCCGCGAAGGCCTCGACGGCCACCCGGTGCGCCATGATGTGGTCCGGGTGCGGGTAACCGCCGTTCTCGTCATAGCTGAGGATCACGTGGGGCTTGAAGTCCCGGACCAGCCGGACCAGCGGTGCGGCCGCCCGCTCCAGCGGCTGCAGGGCGAAGCACCCGGGCGGCAGGGCCGGCAGGGGGTCGCCCTCGGGCAGCCCGGAATCGACGAAGCCGAGCCAGCGCTGCCGGATGCCGAGGACGTTCGCGGCGGCGTCCATCTCCAGCCGGCGTGCCCCGGCCATGTCGCGTTTGGGGTGCGGTTGCCCCTCCATCGCGGGGTTCTGGATGTCGCCGCGGGAGCCGTCGGTGCACGTGGCCACCAGGACGTCCACGCCGGCGGCAGCATACATCGCCATCGTGGCGGCACCCTTGCTGGATTCGTCGTCGGGATGAGCATGGACCGCCAGCAGACGAAGCGGTGCTGACGGGCTGGGGGATGCTGTCATCGTGGGACGGCTCCTCTTTCTGCTGTGCTGCCCTGTTGGGGTGCGTCTGTTGGTGTGCGGCTTGGTCTGTGCGGCCAGCCGGAAATATCCCGGTCCGATCCACACTAAACTGGACTGGTGACTTCCGAGGACCAGCCTGCCGCGCCGGCACCTAACAGCCTATCCAATCGTTACGGCGGCCAAAAGCGCGCGCTGTCCCGCAAGGTCAAACGCAACATCCTGATCGCCGCCCTCGCCGTGGGCATTGCCTTTCTGGCCTGGGTCTCGACGTCGGCGGCCATCGGCGGTGTCAGCTACAAGGATGTCGGCTACAGCACCCCCGACGCCACGGTCACGGAAATCGACTTCCAGGTCACGAAGGACCCGGCAGCGGAGGCGAAATGCGCTGTGAAGGCCATGGACTCGAAGTTCGCGATTGTTGGCTGGAAGGTTGTGGACATCGGGCCGAACGCGGCCGATGCCGGCACGGACGGCGGACGCACCACAGCCCACCGCACCCAGCTGCGCACGGAATCCCAGGCGGTCTCCGCCGTCGTGGACAGCTGCTGGATTCCCGACGCCGGACAATAACGGGACCACAGGCCGCGGCAAGTGCCGGGCCGCGCACGCAGTGATGCCGTCCGAGGCTGCTTGGGACACCGTGTGATCCACGCCGCAGTCCTCTTTGGTTTATCCACAGGATTGACTACAATGGATCAATACCTTTCCCCCGCTGAGCTGGTTACTGCGTCATAAAAGTGGCCACCGTGGCGGGGTCTTTGCTTGTATGACCACCCAAAGGAGAAGTCCGTGTCTACCACCAACAGCGCAACTGCGGCTTGGCTTACCCAGGAAGCTTTTGACCGCCTGAAGGCAGAGCTGGACAACCTTTCCGGCCCCGGCCGGGCAGAAATCGTCCAGAAGATCGAAGCGGCGCGCCAGGAGGGCGACCTCAAGGAGAACGGTGGCTACCACGCTGCCAAGGAGGAGCAGGGCAAGATCGAGGCCCGCATCCGCCAGCTCACGGCCCTCCTCCGGGACGCCCACGTCGGGGAGGCCCCGGCCGACGACGGCATCGTGGAGCCCGGCATGATCGTCGTGGCTAGGATTGCCGGCGACGAGGAGAGCTTCCTGCTCGGCTCCCGTGAAATTGCCGGCGACTCGGACCTGGATGTCTTCAGCGAGAAGTCCCCCCTCGGCGCGGCCATCGTCGGCCACAAGGAGGGCGACAAGCTCAGCTACACCGCCCCGAACGGCAAGGACATCACGGTGGAGATCATCTCCGCCAAGCCGTACGCCGGCTGACACCAGCGACATAACAGCGACGCCGGTCTCTCCTTCAAGGGGAGGCCGGCGTCGTTTTTTCCGCCCGTTGGCGGGGGGCTGTTGGGGCCGGCCGGTTTGGCCGGAGTCCTGGGGAGGTGTCCTCTTTCCGGGTACTCAGCGTCCCGCTGGCAGCGCACCGGGGCGCCTGGTGCTCAGCAGCAGCGCGGCTGTGATACCGCCAATAGCCCCGCCCAGATGGGCCTGCCACGAGACGAAACTGGCCACGGTGGGCAGGATTCCGAACAGGATGCCGCCGTAGGCCATGAACAACACCACGGACAGGGCGATCTGCCACCAGTTCCGGTTGATGAAGCCGCGGACCAGGAGGAACGCGAAGAGCCCGAACACCAGCCCGGAGGCGCCAACAGTGACGCTGGCGCCGCCGATGAGCCACACCACGAGCCCGGATGCCAGCCAGCTGGCGGCCAGTGCGGTGATGAACACCCGGCGCCCGGAGAGGAACACGAGGAAGCCGAAGATGATCAACGGGAGCGTGTTGGACATCAGGTGGGCCAGGCTGGAGTGCAGCAGCGGAAAGGTCAGGATGTCCAGGATCCCGTCCAGGCTGCGCGGCCGCAGCCCGAAAGTGCGGTTCAGGGAGTGGAACAGTGCGGTGTTGAGGATCTCGATCAGGTAGAGCAGCACCACGAAGGAGCCGACCACCAGCAGTCCCCGGCGGGCCCGCACCGCGGTGCTCTCCCCTTCCCGCGGCTCCCCGCCCCCAAACGCGTCCGTCACCATGGCCCCTAGTGCACCACGATCGGCTGGAAACCCTCGGCGCGCAGCGCCGCCAGGACCTGGCTGCAGTGCTCGTGGCCCTTGGTTTCCAGGTTGACGGTGATGGAGACGTCGCCCATGCTGATGGAGCCGCCCACCCTGGTGTGGTCCAGGCCCGTGACGTTGGCGTCGTTCTCGGCGATGATGCGGGCAATCGTGGCCAGCGAGCCCGGACGGTCGTCCAGCATCATCCGCACGGTCATGTACCGGCCGGCGGCGGAGAGGCCGCGCTGGATGACCTTGAGCATCAGCATGGGGTCGATGTTGCCGCCCGAGAGGACCACCGCAACGGTTCCGGGGTTTTCGATCTTGCCTTCCATGAGCGCCGCGACGCCGACGGCCCCGGCAGGTTCCACCACCATCTTGGCGCGCTCCAGCAGGAAGATCAGCGCCCGGGCCAGGGCGTCTTCGCTGACGGTGACGACGTCGTCGACGAGCTCGCGGATGATGCTGAACGGCAACTGGCCCGGCCGGCCCACGGCGATGCCGTCGGCCATGGTGGAGACCTTCTTGAGCGGGACGAGGGCGTCGGCGGCGAGCGAGGGTGGATAGGCGGCGGCGTTTTCAGCCTGGACGCCGATAATGCGGATATCGCGGCCGAGTTCTTTGGCGCGCGCCTTCACCGCAACGGCAACGCCCGCGAGGAGTCCGCCGCCGCCGACACCCATCAGGATGGTGTCGACGTCGGGGACCTGTTCGAGGATCTCCAGCCCGACCGTCCCCTGGCCGGCGACGACGTCGACGTCATCGAAGGGGTGGACAAAGACGGCGCCGCTTTCATCGGCGTAGCGCTTGGCTTCCGCCAGCGCCTCGTCCACGTTGTGGCCATGCAGCACCACCTCGGCGCCGTGGCTGCGGGTGGCGGCGAGCTTGGGCAATGCGACGCCGAGYGGCATGTAGATCCGGGCCTTAATGCCCAGGCTCTTGGCTGCGACAGCCACGCCCTGGGCGTGGTTTCCGGCAGACGCCGCCACGACGCCGCGCTTCTTTTCGGCGTCGGAGAGCTTGGCCATCCGCACGTAGGCGCCGCGGACCTTGAAGGAGCCGGCGCGCTGCAGGTTTTCGCACTTGAGGAAGACCTCGCCGCCGACCGTGCTGCCGAGGGCCCGCGATGATTCCACGGGCGTCCGCGTAATAATCCCGTCGAGCAGCTTCTGCGCCTCCAGGACATCGTCCAGCGTGACGGGCAGGCTCTCAAGGGTATTCACGAACTGTTCTCCTTCTTTGGATCAGGCGTCGGTGCCCCGTCCGGCATCACTGCCCGGAGCACCGCTGTTGGGTGCGGCGCCCTCGCCGCCGGGGTTTGCGCCCGGCAGGTGGACGTCTGTGAAGGTGGTGTCTGCGCCGGGTTCGGGGGCATGACCGCCCCCGGCTCCCGCGGTTGCCAACACTTCATCATGTTCCCACGTTCTGCCCGCAATGTAGCGAATCGACGAGTTTGCTACGGCAAGGATCGGAACGGAGAACAATGCGCCGGGGATCCCGGCGAGGTAGGAGCCGGCCGCGACGGACAGGATCACGGCGACGGGGTGGAGGGAGACGGCCTTGCCCATGACGAGGGGCTGCAGGATGTGGCTTTCGAGCTGCTGGACGCCGAGCACGATCGCCAGCATGATGAGGGCGTTGACGGGCCCGTTGGCGACCAGCGCCAGCAGCACGGCGATCGCGCCGGTGAACAGCGCGCCGACCACCGGGATGAACGAACCGAGGAAGACCAGCACGCCCAGCGGCAGCGCGAGCGGCACGCCGATGATGGCGGCGCCGACGCCGATTCCCACGGCGTCCACGAAGGCGACGAACATTTGGATGCGTGCGTAGCTGACCATGGACGTCCAGCCGCGGCGGCCCGCGCCGTCCGTGGCCCGGCGCGCCTTCCGGGGCATGAGCCTGACCAGGAAGGCCCAGATTCTGTCGCCTTCGAGCAGGAAGAAGATCAGGATGAACAGCGCCAGGACCAGGCCGGCGGCGAAGTGCCCGGCGGTGCTCCCGAACGTCAGAGCCCCGCTGAGGATGCTGCTGCTGTTGTTCTGCAGGGCCGCGGTGGCGTCCTCGATGTACTTGTCGATCTGGGCGGCCGTCAGGTGCAGCGGGCCTTCCGACAGCCAGGTCTGAACCTGCTGCACGCCCGTGAGCGCCTGGGACCACAGCTCGCCGAAGCCCTGCATGAGCTGGCGCCCGACCAGGGTCAGCGCACCGACGATGAGGCCGATGAAGCCGAGCACAGTGATGGCGACGGCGAGCCCCTTGGGCACACGCCGGTTGGCCATCCAGCGCACTGCGGGGCTGAGAAGCCCCGAGAGGAGGGCAGCCACCATGACGGGGATGATGAGGAAGCTGACGTGGCTGAGCAGCCAGACCAGCAACCCGATCACGAGCAGGATCAGCCCGCCGCGCCACGCCCAGGCGGCGGCGATCCGCACGCCGTAGGGAATGTCCTGGTCGATCTCCCGGTCGGTCCATACCCGGGCCCCGGCACGTGCGCCGGTCCCGGCCGCGGAATAGGAGGGGCTTGTGGCAGGTGCGGCGTCCTCAGCTGGCGTCATAGCCCCATGATTCCGTAGGCGACGTTCAATAGGAAACCAGCAACCAGCAACCGGCCCGGGGGCCGTTCCTGGGGTCAGGCCGCCGGGTCAGCCCACAGCGTCAGCCTGCAGCGGCCGTCAGCGAGGCGGAGATGCCCCAGGTCATGGAGAACTGTTCCCCCGGCGCAAGCCAGCGCAGTCCCTCGCCGCTGTTGAACGCGTTGGCGGGACCGGTCATCGGCTCGATCGCGACCGCCTTCGACCGGCCCGGAAATTCCGTCGTCACGAAGACATGGACGTACCCGCAGCTCGCGTCCTGCCACAGGCTAACCGTCCGCCCGTCGGGTGAGCGCAGCGTGTGCCGGGCGACGCCGCCGTCGAACTCCAGGTCCGTGTAGGCCGAATCGAGGTCAAGTGTCCCTACCGGCCGCCCGCCGCGCAGATCGAAGTCGCCGCTGACCGGTTCACTGCTGCGCGGGATGAGGCGGTCGTCGGCGACCAGCCTGGTCCGGGCGTCCACGCTCACGGTGAGGTCCTCGCTGGGCACGTCGCCCAGCCGCAGGTACGGGTGCGCGCCAAGCACGAACGGCGCGCGGTCCTGGGAATCGTTGATCAGGGTTTGGCGCACCACCAGCCCCAGGTCCTCGGCCAGTTCATAGCGGACCCGGTGCCGCAGAAGAAACGGGTAGCCGTGCTGCGGAAAAACTGCCGCCTCCAGGGTTACGGAGAACTCGTCCTCGTCCACGAGATCGTAGGAGGAGTTCCGCAGCAGACCGTGGCTGGCGTTATTGCGGGAGACCTCGGTGATGTCCAGCTGCAGCTTCTTGCCGTTGAGGTGCCAGACGCCGTCCTCCACCCGGTTGGCCCACGGTGCCAGCGTGATGCCGGTGGCGCCGGGCGCAATGTCGGCATCCCCGTAGGTTTCCGTCAGGGCGGTGTCTCCGCGGCTGTAGAGCCGCAGGCCGGCGGCGAGTTCGGTGACGACTGCCAGGGCGTCGCCGCGCCGGAGCTCATACTGCCGGCCGGACGCGTACCGGCGCATCGTGTCATTGGCGGCGGATACAGTGCCGGATGCCGGGGGTGTCGCTGAGAGATCCATGGTGACCACCGTACAGCCCGCACCACACAAACAACCCCGCGAACCCGTATACCTTGGACCCATGACTTCCAGCAGCGCAGGAGCCAGGCCATGAATCCACCCCTGGACGGCCGCGGGCTCGCCGCCCGGTTTGAGACGGTCTTCGGCGCCCGGCCCGACGGCGTGTGGCAGGCACCGGGACGGGTCAACCTCATCGGCGAGCACACCGATTACAACGAGGGCTTCGTCCTGCCGTTCGCCATCGACCGGGCGGCCCGGGTTGCCGTCCGGGTCCGGCCGGATTCCACCGTGCGGATGCTCTCCACGTTCGGCAACCAGGGGCTGACCACCGCGGAGACCGGCTCGCTGGCCCGCGCCAGCGCCAGGGGCTGGACAAAGTACCCGCTCGGGGTCATCTGGGCCCTGCAGCAGCGGGGCCTCCAGGTTCCCGGCGTGGACCTGCTCCTGGATTCCGAGGTTCCGCGCGGGGCGGGCCTGTCGTCCTCCCATGCCATCGAATGCGCCGTGATTTCGGCGCTGAACGGGCTCATGGACGCCGGCCTCTCCGTGCAGGACATGGTCCTGGCCACCCAGCGGGCGGAGAACGACTTCGTCGGCGCGCCCACCGGCATCATGGACCAGTCCGCCTCGCTCCGGGCCACGGCCGGCCACGCCGTCTTCCTCGACTGCCGGGACCAGAGTGTCCGGCTGGTGCCGTTCGACGCCGACGCCGCGGGACTGGTGCTGCTGGTTATCGACACACGGGTTTCCCATTCCCACGCCGACGGCGGGTATGCGGCCCGGCGGGAATCGTGCGAACTCGCCGCCGAGGTCCTTGGCGTGCGGGCGATGCGCGACGTCGGGTTCGAGGATCTCGAGGAGGCCAGCGGGCTTCTGGACCAGGAGACCTTCCGCCGGCTACGGCATGTGGTCACCGAGAACCAGCGCGTGCTGCAGACGGTGGAGCTGCTGGACACCCGGGGCCCGGCCGCCATCGGTCCCCTGCTCGACGCGTCCCATGCCTCGATGCGCGATGACTTCGAGATCTCCTGCGCGGAGCTGGACCTTGCCGTGGACACGGCGCGGTCGGCTGGCGCGGTCGGCGCCCGCATGACTGGCGGCGGCTTCGGCGGCTCCGCGATCGCCCTGACCCCGGCGGGATCGGCGCAGCAGGTTCGCTCCGCCGTCGAACGTGCCTTCGCCCGGGCCGGGTACGCCGCGCCGGAGATCTTCAGCGTCAGCCCCGCGGCCGGAGCCATGCGCCTGGCCTAGGCGGGGCGTAGTCTGGGCGCATGCCAGAAGCTGTCATCGTTTCTACCGCCCGGAGCCCGATCGGCCGGGCTTTCAAAGGGTCCCTGAAAGACGAACGTCCCGACGATCTCGCCGCGGCCATGATCACAGCGGCCCTCGCCGGGATTCCTGCGTTCGACGCCGCCGCCGGGCCAGGCCGCGGCCTGGACGACATCTATCTGGGGTGCGCCGAGCCAAGCGGTGAGGCCGGCTCCAACATGGCCCGGGTGGTCAGCATCCTGGCCGGGCTGGACAACGTTCCGGCCGCCACCATCAACCGTTTTTGTGCCTCCAGCCTGCAGACSMTCCGSATGGCCTTCCACGCCATCAAGGCCGGCGARGGSCAGGCGTTCGTGGCCGCCGGGGTGGAGGCGGTGTCGCGCTACCGGGAGTGGTCCGGTGCCGGTGAGACCGACGCCAGCACGCACAATCCGCGCTTCGAGGCGGCCCGGAAACGCACCGAGGCCCGTGCGGCCGCCAACACGCCGTGGACCGACCCGCGGCTGGGTGGCCGGATGCCGGACGTGTATATCGCCATGGGCCAGACGGCGGAGAACGTCGCTACAAGCTACGGCATCACCCGCGCGGAGCAGGACGCCTGGGCGGTGCTCAGCCAGAACCGGGCCGAGGCGGCCATCGCCTCCGGGTTCTACGCCCGCGAAATCACGCCGTATACCCGCACCGACGGCTCGGTGGTGGACCGCGACGATTCGCCGCGTCCCGGTGTGAGCGCGGAGGCCGTCGGCGCCCTGCAGCCCGTCTTCCGCAGTAGCGGCACTGTGACGGCCGGGAACGCGTGCCCGCTCAATGACGGGGCCGCCGCCGTCGTGGTCATGAGTGACTCGCGCGCCCGCGAACTGGGCCTCGAACCGCTAGCCCGGATCGTCTCCACCGGTGTCAGCGCCCTGTCCCCGGAGTTGATGGGCATGGGGCCGGTGGAGGCGACCCGCCGGGCACTCGCGATCGCTGGGCTGGGCATCGGGGACATCGACCTGGTGGAGCTCAATGAGGCCTTCGCGGTCCAGGCGGTGGCCAGCGCCCGGGAGCTCGGCATCGATCCGGAGAAGCTCAATGTCCACGGCGGCGCCATCGCGCTCGGCCACCCCTTCGGGATGACCGGCGCACGCATGACCACCACGCTGCTCAACGGGCTCCGCGCCCGCGATGCCTCCCTCGGCCTGGCCACGCTGTGCGTCGGCGGCGGCCAGGGCATGGCGGTTGTGTTCGAGCGGCTCAGCTGAGGCGTTGCAGCTGATGGGCTGCAGCAGGTTCCCGTCGCCGCAAACACGAGGAGCCCCGCCGTTGGGCGGGGCTCCTCGCGGGAAATCAGGGTCGTTCAGGAACGACGCCGGCTACTCGTCGCCGCGGAGGATGGCCAGGAGCCGGATGATCTCGACGTAGAGCCAGACCAGCGTGACCGTGAGGCCGAAGGCAGCGGTCCAGGAGAATCGCTGCGGGGCGCCGGCGCTGATGGCCGCCTCGATGGACGTGAAGTCCATGATCAGGGAGAAGGCGGCCAGGCCAATCGCCAGCACGCCGATGAAGACGCCGAGCGGGATGCCCATGATCTCCACGCTGGTGCTCAGTCCGAACGGCGTGGTCACGGCCCCGGTCATCATCATGAAGAGGTTGATGAGCGCGAACACCGCATAGCCGATCAGTGCGATCATGAAGAACCGCATGAGCTTGGGCGTCGCCCGGACCTTGCCGCTCTTGAATAGCACCAGCGTCACGGCGAAGACGGACAGCGTCCCGACGACGGCCTGGATGCCGACTCCCGGGAACAGGTTGTCGAGGATGCGGGTCAGGCCGCCGAGGAAGAATCCTTCGAGCAGGGCGTAGGCCAGGATCAGTCCGGGCGACGGCTGCTTCTTGAAGGTGTTGACCATTGCGAGGGCGAAGCCGCCGAGGGCTCCGAGGATCATCAGCATGGATCCAGTGCCCTGCGGGACGGCGAGCGCCACTGCGGCGCCGACTACCAGGATGCCGAGGCACCCGGCGGTCTTGACGATGACGTCGTCGTACGTCATCCGTCCAATGTCAGCCGGCCCGGCCGCCGGGCGGTTGTACAGGTCCTGGAGCTGTTCCTGGGTCATGCCCTGCTGGGCCGATTTCCACCCGCCCTGGCCCGGGGCCTGGCCGTAAGCGGTCTGGCCATACGGGTTCTGACCGTATGGGGCCTGCGGGGCAGGCGGTGCCTGGGTGGCTTCGCGGAAATTCTTTCCGCTGAAGATCGGGTTTCCGCCATGTGCCATTGCGGGTGTCCTCCAAAATAAGGGGGTGGGTGATGTTCCGGTGCGATGCGGACTAGTGCGTTGCGGACTAGACGAAACAGGGTTTTATATAGTCACGCTACCAATTCCCACGGCTGACAGGGAGGGATAGTTCCCCACGGGGACCGCCGCAACCGAACCGTGATCTAGGTCAGCGGGTTTTTCAGGCCGAGCATGTCCGCGGACGYCGGCCTCCCGGCGCGGCTCGCGAGAGTGCGGCTCGCGACAGTGCGGCTCGTGACGGTGCCGGCCGCGAGCAGGCCGGACTGTCCGTCACCGTGGAAATCGTCGAACCGCCGCGACGGGTCCCCCTTCGGCTCCGGGAGGGGGCCGGGAACCGGCGCCGGCGTTCCCGTGCCGCTGTTGACAATGACGTCGTCGATATAGATGTCGGCCATTTGCTGATCGTGTTCGGAGCCAAGCTGGAGCGTGTCGAGCGTCGTGGCGGAAATACTGACAGTGCCGGCGTAGACCGAACGCCCGTCCCACCAGACTTGGACGTTGGTCCCGGGGCCGTTGGGGACCACGTGCATGACGAGCCGGTGCCAGGAGTCAGTCGGGACGTCCCGCCGCAAGGTGGTGTAGGCGAACCCTGCGGGTGACGAGGTACGGAGCACGAGCTCATGGGAGATGTTCTGCCGGAAAACATCCAGGACGCGGACTCCGCCGGCAAAGAACCGGAAGTAGGGAACATTGTTTCCCGCCATTCCTTCGGCGGCGATGTTGAACCAGCCGTCCGCATATGCCTCCGTGGTCCCGGGGGTCAGGCCCACCGTCAGCCTGGCGATGGAGCCCGGCGCCGCGGTGGTGTGCAGGAGGGCGGCACAGTTCCCGGAGTGCGAGAGCCCGGTGGACACCGAGGCGTTCCCCGTCCCGGCCGCGGAAATGCCGAACCCGTCCAGGGTGCCTGCCTCGAAGCTGGACGCCGCCGCCTGGATCCCCGGATAGGGGTCCCTGAGTGCCTCCGTGGAGGGAACGCAGGCCTGCGCCCCAGCGGGTTCGGGGCCCAGGCTGAGCGCCGGGAGGCCCAGGATCGCCAGTACAAGCGAACCCGCGAGGCACAGCTTGACCACCCGGTTCATCAGTCGGCCCTCCACGATCGGCCCCTGCCTTCGGCGCCGGCCGGATCCCGGAACGAACGGACTCGGGTTCTGGCGCTCTTCGCACCATAACGCCGGCGGGCTTGGGAAAAGCTTGGGGGTGGCGGTGACGCGGGCCGGAGCGGACGTGCCCGGCCGCCCGCGCCAGCCCCGAGTGGCCCGGCGAATTGGGGACCGGGCAGGCCACTGTTTAGGCATACTCGGAATCAACAAAAGTTTTCTTTAGCTGGGCTACAGCAAGGTGTCGGCGGCGCTACACGGTTGTTACCCGATCGCGACGTTCTCCCTGCTCGCGGCGGCATTCTTTGGGTCCCCCGGGCTGTAGCATAGGCCACACAGGGTGACGGACATCACAACACATGATCGTAATGCCAGACGCTCGTCCCCTGACCGTTCGCAACGGTTGCAAAGGCGCAACCCACAGCACCCCCATGTGGAGGTTTTCAATTTGAGAAGCACAACGAGCGGCCTGTCGCAGAGACGGCGCGGCAGACTATTGAGGGCTGTGGGGTCAGTATTTGCAGCCACGGCTGCGCTACTGCTCATCGTGGCCCCGGCGTCCAGCGCCACGACCCCCTCGCCGACACCATCCCCGTCGGCCACCCAGTTCACGAACAGCATCAGCGGCTTCCTGCGCGGCGACGACCGCGCACCGATCCCCGGGGTGACCATCACCGCCACGAGCGGCGATTTCACGGGAACCACGAAATCGGGAGCCAACGGCGCCTGGACCATCGGCGTCCCCACCCAGGGAACCTACGAGGTCAAACTCGATGAGTCCACGCTTCCGCAGGGCATCAAACTGGCCGAGGGCCAGGAGAACCCCCGCAACGTCACCTTCAGCCAGACCTCAAACCTCTCGGTGATCTTCACGTTTGGCAAGGGCATTGTCGTGGAGCAGCAGAACTTCATGCAAAACCTGCTCAACCGGCTGGTGGCAGGCCTGAGCTTCGGCCTGTTGCTCGCCCTCGCGTCCGTGGGCCTGTCCCTGATCTTCGGTACCACCGGCCTGACCAACTTCGCCCACGGTGAAATGGTCACCCTCGGCGCGGTGCTGGTGTTCGCCTTCAACCAGATGCACCTGCCGTTCTGGCTGGCCGTCATCCTGGCCGTCATCGGCGGCGGATTGTTCGGCTACGTCCAGGACGCGGGCCTGTGGAAACCCCTGCGGCGCCGCGGAACCGGACTTGTTCCGATGATGATCGTCAGCATCGGCCTCGCCCTGTCCGTGCGCTACATCATCCAGTTCTACTTCGGCGGCGCCACCCAGCAACTGCCGTTCGCCCAGAGCGTGGAAATCCTGATCGGCCCGATCTCCATCTCCCCCAACAACCTCTTGTCCCTTCTCGTCAGCGCCGTCGTGATCGCCGCCCTCGGGATCGTCCTGCTCAAGACCCGCCTCGGCAAGGCCACCCGTGCTGTGGCCGACAACCCGGCGCTGGCCGCGGCCTCCGGCATCGACGTCGACTCCGTCATCCGGATCGTCTGGGTGGTCGGCGGCATGCTCGCCGCCCTCGGCGGCATCCTCTGGGCCTACTACCGTCCCGGCGTCACCTTCGACATGGGCTCGCAGATCCTGCTGCTCATCTTCGCCAGCGTCACCCTCGGCGGCCTCGGCACAGTCTGGGGCGCCCTGGTCGGTTCCATCATCGTCGGCATCTTCGTTGAGCTGACCACCGTGTTCGGCCTCGCAGCCGACCTCAAATACGTGGGAGCGTTGTTCATCATGATTGTTGTCCTCTTGTTCCGCCCTCAGGGCATTCTGGGCCGCAAAGAGCGCGTGGGTTAGGAGACAGCCATGGACTTCGGATTCATATTTTCCAGCGCCGCCGGCGAACTTTTCAGCCCGACGACAGCTGCCTACGCCCTGGCCACCCTCGGCCTCGCGGTTCACTTCGGCTACACCGGCCTGCTCAACTTCGGCCAGGCAGGCTTCATGGCGGTGGGAGCCTACGGCTTCGCCATCTCCACACTGACGTTCCATGTGCCGTTCTTCGTCGGACTGCTCATCGCCGTCGTCGCCTCCGCCATCTTCGCCCTGCTGCTGGGTATCCCGACGCTGCGGCTGCGGGCGGACTACCTGGCCATCGTGACCATCGCGGCGGCCGAAATCGTGCGCTACATCGTCACGACCAACCAGCTGACCGCCGTCACCGGCTCGGCCAACGGCCTGGCCGCCTTCGAGGGTGATTTCTACGCCATGAACCCCTTCCCGCCGGGGACCTACGTTGGCATGAACAACCGCGACTTCTTCATCCGGGTGGTCGCCTGGGCAGTCGTGGCCCTCTTCTGCACCCTGGTCTGGCTGCTGATGCGCAGCCCCTGGGGCCGGGTACTCAAGGGCATCCGCGAGGACGAGAACGCCGTCCGCTCGCTCGGCAAGAACGTGTACGCCTACAAGATGCAGTCCCTGATCATCGGCGGCGCGCTCGGTGCCCTGGCAGGCATGATCTTCACGATTCCCCGCGGCGCGGTGCAGCCTGCCAACTACGGCACGGAATTGACGTTCTTCCTCTACACCTGCCTGCTGCTCGGCGGCCTCGGCACTGTGCTCGGCCCGGTGGTCGGCGCGATGATCTTCTGGGTGGTGCTCTCGCTCACCCAGGGCATCCTCTACGGCCTGATCGAGTCCGGCACCATCACGTGGCTGAACACGGTCCAGGCCGGGCAGCTGCGTTACATCCTGGTCGGCGTGGCGCTCATGCTGCTGATGATATTCAGGCCCCAGGGCGTTCTCGGCAATAAGAAGGAGCTGGCATTCGCATGAGCATTCCAAGCGAAGAGTCACGGGACGAACCCCGCACGTCGGAAGAGATCGACTACATGACGGACAACCGTCCGATCGCGGCCGGCGAGATCGCGCCCGGTTGCAAGAAGCGTGATCCGATCGTGGTGGCAGAAAACGTCACCCGCACCTTCGGCGGCATCAACGCCGTCGACGTCCAGTACCTCGAGATCCCGCGGCACAAGATCACCGCGCTGATCGGCCCCAACGGCGCCGGCAAGACCACCTTGTTCAACCTGCTGACGGGATTCGATACCCCGAACTCGGGTACCTGGCAGTTCGAGGGCAACAACATCGCCGGCGTCTCCTCGTACAAGGTTGCCCGGATGGGGATGGTGCGCACGTTCCAGCTCACCAAGGTCATGGGCAAGCTCACCGTCATGGAGAACATGCGCCTCGGCGCCTCCAGCCAGTCCGGGGAACGGCTGTCCAAGGCTTTGTTCAAGGGCATCTGGGGCGGCCAGGAAAAGAAGATCACCCAGGAAGCCAACGTGCTGCTGGAGAAGTTCAAACTGGACGCCAAGAGGGACGACTACGCGGCGTCGCTGTCCGGCGGGCAGCGGAAGCTGCTGGAAATGGCCCGCTCCCTCATGGTGCGGCCCAAGCTGGTCATGCTCGACGAGCCGATGGCCGGCGTCAACCCGGCGCTGACGCAGTCGCTGCTGGACCACATCAAGAACCTCAAGGCCGAGGGCATGACCGTCTTGTTCGTCGAGCACGACATGAACATGGTCCGCCACATCGCCGACTGGGTGGTGGTGATGGCAGAGGGCAAGATCGTGGCCGAAGGGCCTCCCGCCGAAGTCATGAAGAACCCCGCCGTGATCGACGCCTATCTCGGCGCCCACCACGACGTGGATCTCGGCGACGCCGAGGGCATCAAGGAACTGGCCGCGGAGCTGGTCGCCGACGAGGAATCGATTGTCGGCACTGAAAACGCCGGCATCATCTCCGCCGACGTCCTCACCACCGAGGCGGAGGAGGCGGCGAACGGGACAACGCGCGGCCGCCGCAGCGCCGGAGAGCCGAACCGCGCCGAAGAGCCAAACCGCGCCGAAGAGCCAAACCGCACAGAGAAGGACAAAGAATGAGCGCCACCAGCGCGGCACCGGCCGCCCAGCCCGCCTTCGATGGCGACTCGGTCGTGAAGGTCACCGATCTGGTGGCTGGTTACATCCCCGGCGTCAATATCCTCAACGGCTGCAGCATCGAGGCCCGCAAGGGTGAGCTGATCGGCATCATCGGCCCCAACGGCGCCGGCAAGTCCACGCTGCTGAAGGCCATGTTTGGCCTGGTCAAGGTCCACTCCGGCTCGGTGGTGGTCCGCGGGCAGGACATCACCGGGCTCAAGGCCAACAAGCTGGTCAGCAAGGGCGTCGGCTTCGTTCCGCAGAACAACAACGTGTTCGCCGCCCTGACCATCGAGGAAAACATGCAGATGGGCATGTTCCAGCGGCCCAAGGACTTCGCCAAACGGTTCGACTTTGTCTCCGAACTGTTCCCGGAGCTCGCCAAACGGCGCGCCCAGCGTGCCGGCTCGCTCTCCGGCGGCGAACGCCAGATGGTCGCCATGGGACGGGCCCTCATGATGGACCCGGCCGTTCTGCTGCTCGATGAGCCCTCCGCGGGCCTCTCCCCTGTCAAGCAGGATGAGACCTTCCTCCGGGTCCACGAGATCAACCGGGCCGGCGTCTCCGTCATCATGGTGGAACAAAACGCGCGCCGCTGCCTGCAGATCTGCGACCGCGCCTACGTGCTGGACCAGGGCAAGGACGCGTACACCGGTACTGGCCGGGAGCTCATGAAGGATCCCAAGGTCATCCAGCTCTACCTGGGGACGCTCGCAGACACTGTCGAATAGCGCTTCGGGCAGTATCCCCACAGGGGCCGTCACCAGCCGGTGGCGGCCCTTCTGCGTGCCCGGTGCCTGCTACAACAGTCCGTGGGCCGACGGCATCTCCAGTCGCCTCCGGCCGCCTCCGCAGCCGCTTGCTCGTCGCCCGTCGCCCTTCGTTTGAGCCACGTTTTCGCGGCGGTTTCGGACCGGCGCACCTCGGATCCGCGCCGCCCTCGTCCGAATCCGCAGCGCAAATCCGGTTCCGCAGCCGCCGCACGGCCACGGCAGCCCTTCCCCGCACCTCGTGGCTGCCAAGGCACCTCGGATGTCGACACCACGACGCCGGCCCCTCCCGGCGTCCTCATGTCCTGTTTTCGCACCGGCTCCGGACCGGCGCACCTCGGATCCGCGCCGCCCCTGTCCGAATCCGCAGCGCAAATCCGGTTCCGCAACCGYGTCCGGTTCCGCGGTCCTGACGCTCCGGCCCCGGTCCCCCGCACACAAAAGACCCCCGTCCGGACTGGACGGGGGTCTTTTGTTAGTCGAGGGGAAGCGGCTTACAGCTTGCCGAATTCTTCCTTGACCGGCTTGTAGGTGTTGTCATCCTGGTACTCGTAGATGCCAATGTAGGCTTCCGTCGGGTCGCCGGCGTCGGAGAACGTTACGGGGCCGGACTGGCCGTCGTAGTCGATGTCCTTACCGTTGCGAAGCAGGGTGACGCAGCTCGGGAAGGTGTTGCACTTCTCCCCACCCTCAGAGACGTCCTTCAGGTGCGCCGCGATATCAGTGCCCTTGGTGCTCTTGGCTTCCTCAGCCGCCAGCGCGATCAGGTTCACTGCGTCGTAGGACTCGCCGGAGTAGCTGTAGTCCTTCAGCGCCGGGTCAATCGCCAGGAGCTTCTTCTTGAAGTCCTCCTTGGCGAAGGTGCCCGGGATGGTGCCCTGGGCGCCCTTCAGGGTTCCTGCCTGGAAGTCCTTGCTGTAATCGGACATGTTGCCGTCCACCATGAAGATCTGGGTCGGCTTGACGCCCTTGCCCGTCATCAGCGGAACGATGCTCTTGGCCTGGTCGAAGGTGATCAGGGCAATGGCATCCGGCTTGGCGGCCAGAACCTTGTCCACCTGGCTGCTGAACTGGGAATCGCCTTCATTGAACAGCTCCTGGGCCACAACCTTGCCGCCGGCCGCCTCGAAAGCTGCCTGAACGTTCTTAGCAAGGCCGGTTCCGTAGGCGTCGTTCAGGACGATCATGCCGACCGTCTGGGCGCCACAGGTGGCCATGTAGTTGCCGAGGACCTTGCCCTGGAGCACGTCCGAGGGCGCGGTGCGCCAGTAGAGGCCCTTGTCATCCCACGCCGTGAAGTCCGGGGAGGTGTTGGCCGGGGAGAACTGGACGACGCCGGCACCGGTGATCTGGTTGATCACGGTCTTGGAGACACCCGAGGAGGCGGCGCCGACGATTGCGCTGACGCCCTGTCCGAGCAGTGCCGTGGTGGACTGGGTGGCGATGTCGGTCTTGGTGTCGCCGGAGTCACGGTGGATGACCTCCACCGGCTTGCCCAGGACGCCGCCGGCATCGTTGACCTCCTTGATGCCGAGGTTGACACCTGCAATTTCGGGCGGGCCGAGGAAGGCCAGCGAACCCGTCGTCGGCAGGAGCGAGCCGATCTTCAGGGGCGTGGGGGTGGTGGTGGCCGAGGCGGGCACAGTGCCCGTTTCGCCGGCGGCGCTGGTACCGCCACCGGTGGCGCTGGGTGCCGGGCACGCGATTCCCGCGGCCGCGGCTGAGCTGGATCCCGACGAACTCGGGGCGGGTGAAYCGCCACAAGCCGTAGCCAAAAGGGCGACGCCGAGGCTAAGCACGGTGAGCTTAGCGACGCGGGGCGCAACCCGGGGGAGTGAAGTCATGTACAAGCTCCTCGATCTAAAGGTGCGAACGGCCTTTGACGCGAAAGATCAGGTGTTCCTGATTCCACTTCAAGCTAGTGCAATTTCGACGTGAAAATAAGTGACTACGGTCACATCCTTATAACACTCGTTGCATAGAGGAAATCTGGACGGTTTGCGGCGGCTGTTTTGTCGGGGGCGACGGCCCGGAACGGCTGCCCGGGTCAGGCGACCCCGAGGGCAAGCACGTGCGTGGGACAAGCCCGTGCGAGGGGCCTGGGAACGCCGGGGGTCAGGGCCACCCGGCTGTCGGGCGCCGCAGGGCGGCGCGCAACTCAGTGCCCCAGGTGGGACTCGAACCCACAACACGCGGATTTTAAGTCCGCTGCCTCTGCCAATTGGGCTACTGGGGCGCCCGGTCAATGGTATCCCGTCGCCGGGCGGATCAGTCCGCGAATGGCCCCGCGTAGCGGAAGGTGCCGCTCACGCCGCCGGGCCAGACGGCGAGCGGCAGCAACTGGAAGTGCGCGGCCCAGCCTGCCTCCGGCGGCGCCACCCCGAGCGAGGTGGACGGAACAAAGCCGAAGCGGGAGTAGTACTCGGGGCTGCCCAGCAGGGCTATCCCCCGCTCCCCCGCGGTGTTGGCCCGCGCCACGGTCTCGTTCATGAGCGCGGTGCCGATGCCGTGGCGCTGCAGCCGCGGCACCACCCCGATCGGCCCGAGGCCGAGCAGCTCCAGACCGTCCACCCACCCGCGGGTGCTGATCACATGCCCCACGATTTCGCCGKCGAGTTCGGCCACGATGCTGAACGCCGGCAGGTATTCCTGGCACTCGAACAACCGCGCCAGCAGCTCCACTTCCTCGGGTTCGCCGTCGACCTGCTCTCCGGTGGCGGGCGAGATGGCAAACGCGGCAGCGGTGAGGGCGAGGATGGCGGGACGGTCCGCCGGCTCCTCGCTGCGCAGCACGAGTTCCGGTGCCGGTTTGTACACCCCGTTGGCCGCGACGAGCTCGTGCAGTACCTCCAGCGCCCGTTCGGTGTCCGCCACCGGCACCAGCAGATGGTCATGGTGGAAGCCGGCAAGGACGTTGCAGCTGATCTTCGCCTCGGTCAGGGCCGCGCTGACGGCAGCCGTGAGGCCGATCGCCTCAAGCGAAGAGTGCACCTGGAGCGTGATCCAGGCCGCGACGAAGTCGTAGGAGAGCCCCAGGCTGTCCGCTTCGTTCCGCGGCAGCACGACGGTCAGCCCTTCCGCCTCACGGACGGCGGCCGCAATGGCCCCGGCCAGGGGCTTGCCGTGCGGCCACAGGGCGTAGACGTATTCGCCCTCGCGCAGTTCGGGGTGCATGGTGGCCAGGAGGGCGTGCAGGTCCTTTTCAGCTGTCATGGAGCCAGTCTAGGCGGGGGTCCCGCGCTCCTGCCCGCTCCCGGCGTCCTGGGGCGGCTGCCCGCCACGAAAACGGCGGCCGCTCCCCCTGGGGGGAACAGCCGCCGTCGAAGGCTCGGATCAGGCTACTTGGAGTCGGCCGGAACAGCTTCCTTGGTGTCGTTCTTGGCAGTGTCGTTCTTGGCAGTGCCACTCTTCGCGGCGTCGTTCTTGGCAGCATCCGCAGGCGTGCCGGCAACGGGAGCAGCGGCAGGCTTCGGGGCCGGCGTCGCTGCGGCCACGAAGGCGCCGCGCGGGTTGTCCAGATCCATCAGCTGCGTGGTGTCGCGGCCCAGGAAGAAGGCCCAGATCCAGCCGGAGATCACGCGGATCTTGCGCTCCACAGTGGGGATGGCCATGCCGTGGTAGCCACGGTGTGCCAGCCAGGCCAGCGGGCCCTTGAGGCCGATGCGGCCAAGCAGGTTGATGTTCGCCACGCCCTTCCATTCGCCGAAGCCAGCGACGGCGCCCAGGTTCTTGTGCTTGTAATCCTTGAGCGGCTTGTCCCAGCGGGAGGCCSACAGGTTCTTGGCGAGGCGCTTGGCCTGGCGCAGCGCGTGCTGCGCGTTCGGCACGCASGTGCCGTCCSGCAGGCCGCTGCCCGTGAGGTCSGGSACGGCMGCRAYGTCGCCGGCGGCCCAGGCGTTSTCGATGATGCCCTCGTCGCCTGCGATGCGCAGATCGGCCAGGACGCGGACGCGGCCGCGCGGCTCGAGCGGGAAGTCGGTGGAGCGGACCATCGGGTTGGCCTGCACACCGGCAGTCCAGACCAGGGTGTCGGTCTCGAATTCCTGGGCCGGGCTCTTGTCCGGGAGGTTGATGAGCTTCAGGGAACCCTCGGCGTTGTCGAGGGAAGTGTTCAGCAGGACCTCGATGCCGCGGCTGCGGAGGTGCTCGACGACCCATTYGGCCTGCGATGCCGTGACCTCGGGCATGATGCGGCCCATCGCCTCGACCAGGACGAAGCGGACTTCCTCCTGCTTGATGCGCGGGTTGTTCTTGACCGCGGCGCGGGCCAGGTCTTCCATTTCGGTGATGCACTCGATGCCGGCGAAGCCGCCGCCGACGACGACGAACGTCAGGGCGCGGGCGCGCTCAACGGGGTCCGTCATGAGGGAACCGGTCTCGATCCGCTCGAGAACCTTGTTGCGCAGGGCGACGGCCTCTTCGATGGTCTTCAGGCCGATGCCCTTGTCCGCGAGGCCCTTGATCGGGAACGTGCGGGTGATGGCGCCGGCGGCAAGCACGACGTCGAAGTAGGGAATCTCGAAGGTGTGGCCACCGTCGGAGGGTGCGACCACTGCCGTGCGGTTGGCGTGGTCGATCGAGGTGACGCGGCCCTGGATGAGTTCCGTCTGCTTCAGGTGCTGGCGGTGCGAGACGACTGCGTGGCGCGCCTCGATGTTGCCGCCGGCAACTTCCGGCAGGAAGGGCTGGTAGGTCATATAGGGCAGCGGATCCACGAGGGTGACAATGCCACCGGCATTCGCGATCTTTTTCTGAAGTTTGAGGGCTACATACAGGCCGACGTACCCGCCGCCGACGACGAGTACCCGGGGACGGTCCTGGAGCTGAAGGGAGGATGCCATATCTCAAGAATACCGTAGTTTGTGAAAACCTTCACTAACTATGACGGCTTGCTGGAGTCCACCGGATTGACGGCCTCGGGTTCGGCCTTGCCGGTCCCGCCCGGCCCGTCCGGGCCGTCCTTCGGCGGCGTGCGCATGGCGGCCCGCAGCTGGAACGCGGCGGCCACAACGATTCCCACGAGCAGGGCTCCGAAGCCCAGGACCACCGCGGCCGGCACGGCACTGTCCAGCTGGGACGGCTTCTCCGCGACGGGCACGGTCGCTTCGGGCAGGGTGGGGGCAGCGCTGGAGGGCGCTGGCTCAGCGGCAGAGGCAGTCGTGGCGAGGTTTCCGCGCCGGTGGACCCGGATCCAGTCCGAAATGGACCCCAGCGGATTGACTTTGGTTTCCGGGACATCGGCCTTGAGTGCGGCCTCGGCGTTCAGCACGCCGAAGCCGTAGAGCGGATCCTTCCCTGGCGCCCCGGCGTCCTTGGCCGTGGTGACGATCCGGTTGATGACCTGGCTGGCGGACATTTCGGGCCATTTGGAGCGAATCAGGGCCGCGACGCCGGACACGATGGGCGTGGCTCCGGAGGTGCCGGCCCAGTCGGCGTAGCCGCCGCCGGGCAGGCCGCCAACCAGGTCCTCGGCGGGAGCTGCGACGCCGATGCTGATGCCTTGGGAGGAGGAGTCGATGCTGGCCGCGCCCGTGCGGTCCAAGCCTGCAACCGTCAGGACGCCGGGGATGGTGGCCGGGGCGCCGACCTGGACGTTGCCGCCCACCCGGTTGCCCGCGGCGGCGACGATCACGACRTCCTTCTGTTCGGCGTAGAGGAATGCCGCGTCCCAGCTCTGCGGCCATTCCGGCGACGTGCTGCCGAGGGAGATGTTGATGACGCGGGCGCCGTTGTCCACGGCCCAGCGCACTGCCTCCGGGATCTGGTCCTGGTCGCTCTTGCCGCCCGGGTTGGCGGAACCGAGCCAGGTGGAGACGGACAGCAGCTGCGCTTCCGGGGCGACGCCGACAACCCCGTCAGGTCCAGCGGCCGGGCCGGCGGCAGGGCCAGTTGCGCTGGCGCTCGGTTTGGCGGTCGCTTCGGGCGCTTGGTGCCCCCGTCCGGCCAGCATGGTGGCCACGAGCGTGCCGTGTTCGGGTTTGGCGCCGATACTCTCCTGGCCGTTGGCCTTGCCGGCGCCGGAAATGTCCGCGCCGCCAGCGAGCACGCCGCCCAAATCCGGATGCCGGCCGTCCACGCCGCTGTCAATCACGGCGACCTTGACCCCGGCTCCCTTGGAAACGTCCCAGGCTTTGGTGATGCCGGACTCGGCGAGCCAGTATTCCTTGTCCCGCCAGGAGTCGGCGTGGGCGGGTGCGGCCAGGGTCAGCGCCGCCGTGGACGCTCCGCCGGCGAGGGCCAAGGCCATCAACGCGGAGGCGGTCCGGCGGCGCCGGGCTGTTGCTCTGGTCATTCAGGTCCTATCGGCGGATGCACCAGCGGCACGGGCGCGCGCTGGGGCACGGCTGCTGGGGCGGGATCATCGGATGCTGAGGGCAATTCCGTCAAGAATATCGTGTTCGCTGCTCACGGCCGTGGTGATGCGCCCGCCGGTGACCTCGGCCAGGCGCTGCAGGACCCGCCGCCAGACCAGTCCACCGGCGCCGATCACGTCCACCCGCCCGGGGTGCATGTAAGGCAGCGCGGCCCGCTCCTCCCGGGTCATTTCGAGCAGCTCGGTGCAGGCTTTCCGGACCGCGTCCAGGTCCAGTTCGGTGCCGTGGATCGCGGCCGGTGAGTACTCCGGCAAGCGCAGCGCGTGCGCCGTGATGGTGGTGACGGAGCCGGCCACGCCGACGACGGCGGTGGCGCGTTCCAGCGGAACGGTTTGTGCCGCCTCGCTGATGGCGGCGTCGACGTCGGCCTCTGCCGCTGCGATCTGATCCGCTGTGGGCGGATCGCTGCGCAGATGCCGTTCGGTCATCCGGACGCAGCCGACGTCGACCGAGCGGGCCGCGATGACGCCGTCGGCGTTGCCCAGCACGAACTCCGTGCTGCCGCCGCCGAGGTCCACCACCAGCACGGGGTCCTGCCCGCGGGAGGGCAGGRCACTGCTGGCGCCGGCGAAGGACAGCGCGGCTTCCTCGTCGCCGGTGATCACCTCGGGTTCGACGCCGAGGATGTCGCGGATGCCGTCGACGAAAACCTGGCGGTTGCGGGCATCGCGGGTGGCGGAGGTGGCCACGAAGCGCACTTTTTCGGCGCCGTGCTCGCGGATGAGGGCAGCGTAGTCCCGGGTCGCGGCGAAGGTGCGCTCAAGCGCTTCCTGGGCCAGTTCACCTGTGGAGTCCACGCCCTGGCCCAGCCGGACCACGCGCATTTCCCGCACGATGTCGGTCAGCCGCGGCGTGGCCAGCCCTGTTGCGCCGCCTGCGCTCACATCTGCGATCAGCAGGCGGATGGAGTTGGTGCCGCAGTCTACGGCCGCGACCCGGGTCACTTGGACTCCCCCGTGCCGGTGGTACCGGCCGTCTCAGCAGCACCGGCGGTGGCGGCCGTGTCAGCGGCGCCGGCGCCGGCGGCGTCGACGCGGGACTTGCGGACCGGCGCGGGCCGGCCCACGATCTCCGGCAGGCCTTGGGGGCCATGGCGGCTGAGGTCCCGGGACGGGGCCTCCCCGCCGGTGTCCCAGGCGCCGTCGCAGTAACAGCGCTCCACGGTCCACCATTCGGCGATGGCCGCGATCGATTCATCGCCCAGCGGGTTCACGCCCGGACCGGCCGCCAGCGAATGCCCCACGAGGACATGCAGGCATTTGACGCGGGTCGGCATTCCGCCGGCGGAGACGCCGTCAATTTCGGGAACGGCCCCGATGCCGGAGCGCGCGCCGATCTCGGCACGGGAGGCCAGATATGCCTCGTGGGCGGACCTGTACCGGGCCGCGAGGCCGGCGTCGGCAGCGAGCCGGTCGTTCATTTCGTTCATCAGCCCGGCGGCCTCCAGCCGCGATACCGCCGACGTGATCACCGGGTGGGTGAGGTAAAACGTGGTGGGGAACGGCGTACCGTTGCTGAGCCGCGGCGAAGTGGCGGCAACGAGCGGGTTTCCGCAGACGCAGCGTGCCGGGATTTCGACGACGTCGCGCACGGGCCGGCCCAACTGGCGGCTGAGGACCTCGAGATCGTGCGGCGACGGCTGGCGGGAGCCCTCCGGGGCGTCTGCCCTGTGCCGTGGTGCCGGGGTCTTGGCCCCGTCGTTGTTCTCGGCTGCTCGGTTCTGGTCCACTCGGTTCTCGTCCACGGGAGTGGCACCTTCCTGCCCTGTTCCGGATTGTCAACGGGACAATCCCGGCGGCGGGCGCCGCTTCTAGTCTGTTGCCGATCGCCTGATGGACTCCCAGAGGGCGTCCACCCAGGGCAGGTTGGCCGGGTCTCGTGCTGATGCT
This sequence comes from Arthrobacter sp. 05N33_2, assembly GCF_056397425.1. Taxonomy (NCBI): domain Bacteria; kingdom Bacillati; phylum Actinomycetota; class Actinomycetes; order Micrococcales; family Micrococcaceae; genus Arthrobacter; species Arthrobacter sp. 05N33_2. The sequence goes on along the minus strand of NZ_JBFTNJ010000005.1, from coordinate 4,175 downwards.
GCACCCGCCGCGCCACCGGACTGCGCGGCAGGAAGATCGCTGCCGAATACCCAGTAGCCCGTCTCTCCGGGCATAACCATGTTAATGCGGTCGMGGGCCTGCTGTTTCACATAGTTGGGATCCTGCCACCGCGACACCTGGCGCTTGAGATCCTCCTGCTTCGTCTGCTTGGCCGCAATATCGGCCTGCAGCGCCGCGATTTCGGCGCGTTTGTCCAGGAAGATCTTGACCGTGGGGGCCAGCAGGATGGTGATGGCAATCATGACGACGCCCAGGGCCAGCAGCCGGCCCGAGAACGCCTTGGCGGGCACGGGGTCCAGGGATTCGTCCGGACCCCCTGCGGCGGTCCGGTTCTGGGCCTTGCCGCCGGCCTTGGCGCCGGCCTTGCCGCCGGACTTGGCGCCGGCCTTCCCGGCCGCCGGGCGGGTCTCGGGCTTTGCCGGTGCTCCTGCCGGGGCTGTTGCGGGACGGGCTCTGGCCGCAGATCCGGCGCCGGTGCTGCCCGGGGCCGGCTTGCCTGTGTGAGCTGACACCCGTGGCGGGGCAGGCGCAGCGCCGGCCGGCGCCGCCGCGCCGCTGCGGGCGCCGCCAAAGTCCGCCTGGATCACCTCGCCGCCGTCGGCTGCTGCCCCCAGACCCGTGGCCGCAGGCTTGGCAGCAGCAGCCTTGGCGGCAGGCGTAGCCCGGGGAACATTGGGGCGTCGGGTTGCCATGTCACTCCTTCAAAAACGGACCAAAAAAAGAACCGGTGGCCATGGTCTTTCAACCATAGCCACCGGTTACCGGTTTTCGCGGCTAACTAGCCCTTGAAACGCGGGAACGCGCTGCGGCCGGCGTACCGTGCGGCGTCGTCGAGTTCCTCTTCGATGCGCAGCAGCTGGTTGTACTTGGCCACGCGCTCGGAGCGTGCCGGGGCACCGGTCTTGATCTGTCCCGCGTTGGTGGCAACGGAGATGTCAGCAATGGTGGTGTCCTCGGTTTCGCCGGAGCGGTGTGAGGTGATGGTGGTGTAGCCGGCACGCTGGGCCAGGGAAACGGCGTCCAGGGTCTCGGTCAGGGAACCGATCTGGTTGACCTTGACGAGCAGCGAGTTCGCGGTCTTGGTGTCAATGCCGCGCTGCAGGATGGCCGGGTTCGTGACGAAGAGGTCATCGCCCACGAGCTGGACCTTGTCGCCGATGGTGTCGGTGAGGGTCTTCCAGCCTTCCCAGTCGTTCTCATCCAGCGGGTCCTCGATGGACACGAGCGGGTAGTCGGCCACGAGCTCGGCGTAGTAGGCGCTCATCTCGGTGGCGGAAAGTGCCTTGCCCTCGAACTGGTACGCGCCGTCCTTGAAGAACTCGGAGGAGGCGACGTCCAGGGCCAGGGCAATGTCCTTGCCCGGGGTGTAGCCGGCGTTCTTGATGGCTTCCTGGATCAGGTCCAGGGCGGCACGGTTGGACGGCAGGTTCGGCGCGAAGCCGCCCTCGTCACCCAGGCCGGTGGACAGGCCCTTGGCCTGCAGGACGGACTTGAGGTTGTGGTAGACCTCGACGCCCCAGCGCAGGCCTTCGGAGAAGGTCTCGGCGCCGATCGGGACGATCATGAATTCCTGGATGTCCACGTCGGAGTCGGCGTGCGAGCCGCCGTTGAGGATGTTCATCAGGGGCACGGGCAGGACGTGCGCGTTGGGCCCGCCCAGGTACTTGTACAGCGGCAGGTCAGCGGAGGCGGCGGCGGCGTTGGCCACGGCCAGGGACACGCCCAGGATGGCGTTGGCGCCGAGCTTGCCCTTGTTGGGGGTGCCGTCCAGGTCGATCATGGCCTGGTCGATGCTGCGCTGGTCGGTCGCGTCGAAGCCGGTCAGGGCCGGGGCGATCTGGTCGATGACCGCGTCGACGGCCTTCTGGACGCCCTTGCCGAGGTAGCGGCCCTTGTCGCCGTCGCGRAGTTCAACGGCCTCGTGCTCGCCGGTGGAAGCGCCGGAGGGAACTGCTGCGCGGCCGATCTGGCCGTCCGAGAGCAGGACTTCAACTTCTACGGTCGGGTTGCCACGGGAATCGAGGATTTCGCGGGCGTGGATGGCATCGATAAGCGCCATGGATATGCTCCTTTGGGTGAAGCGATCTGCAGGGAATCTGACTGCTTGGACTCTGGCTGTACATCAAGCGGAAAAGCCGACGTCGTCGTCGCTACTAGCGTAGTCGAGAGCGGGATAAGTTACGGAAACCTATCCAAACCCCGGACGTCATGATGGTGCCGCTACCGTGCCGACTCTAGTCTGCCAGCGCTATTGTGCCGATGGCCGGGAGCCGGTGCTGTCCTGGAACCGGCGCAGGGCGCCGCGGAGGGCGCGTTCGGCGTCGAGCCCGCCGGCCCGGGCAGCGGCCACGATCCCGAACAGCAGGTCGCCGAGTTCCTCCTCGGCGGCCGGGAGGTCGACGGCGGTTTCGACGGCGGTTCCGACGGCGGTTCCGGCGGCGGTTTGGCCGGCGGCCGCTGCCATGCCCGCGCGTTCGGCGCGGTCCAGGAGCTTTTGGGCCCGCGCGAGGGCCGGCAGCGCGGCGGGAACCCCGTCGAAGACGTGGCCGCGTTCGGGCCTCTCGGCCTTCTTGACGGCGTCCCATTTCAGGACGATCTCCTCCATCGTTGCCGGGAAGGATTCCTGCAGCGAGCCGTCGGGCCGGAACACGTGCGGGTTGCGCCGGATCATCTTGGCCTTCAGGCCCCGGGCGACATCGCCCAGGTCAAAGGCGCCGCGTTCCTCGGCGAGCCGGGCGTGGAGCACCACCTGCAACAGGACGTCCCCCAGTTCAGACTGCAGTTCCGCGTCGCCGGCGCCGGTCTCGATGGTCTCGGCCACTTCATAGGCCTCCTCCAGGAGGTACTCCACGAGGGACTCGTGGGTGAGGGCACCCATCCAGGGGCAATGCTCGCGCAGGGCCGCTATCAGCCCCAGCAGCTCCCCGACCTCGCAAGCTCGGCCAGGGACCCCTGCCGCTGTGGGCCCAGCGAGCCCCTGGACGGGTGATGTGTCCTCGTTAGCCAAGATCGGAGTAGGCCTCATTGATGTATTCGACCAGGGCTTCCTTCTCCTCGAGCGGCAGGAAGGCGGCCTCGGCCGCGTTCAGCGTCAGCTCCAGCAGGTCATCGAGGTCGTAGTCGAACGTCTCAACCAGGAGTTCGAACTCGTCGGTCAGCGTCACGCCGCTCATGAGCCGGTTGTCGGTGTTGATGGTGACGTTGAAGCCGAGCTGGTAGAGCATGTCCAGCGGGTGGCTTTCGATGCCCTCACCGAAGCCGGCAATGGCGCCGGTCTGCAGGTTGGAGGAGGGGCAGATCTCCAGGGCGATGCCACGGTCCCGCACCCAACTGGCGAGCTCGCCCAGGGTCACCATGCCGATGGTGTCGTTGACGGAGTCGTCGAAGCCTTCGGCGTCGGCGGCCTCTTCGTCCTCTTCGAATTCGATCGTGACGTCCTCGGCGATCCGGACGCCGTGGCCCAGGCGCAGGGCCCTGCCGTCGACGAGGGCCGACTGGATGCTTTCCAGGCCGGCGGCTTCGCCGGCGTGGACGGTGGCCGGGAAGTTGTGCTGGGCCAGGTAGGTGAAGGCGTCCTTGAAGCGGGACGGCAGGAAGCCGTCCTCGGCGCCGGCGATGTCGAAGCCGACGGCGCCGTTGTTGCGGTGGCGGACGGCCAGTTCGGCGATCTCCTGGCCGCGGTCGGCGTGGCGCATGGCGGTGATGAGCTGGCCCACCTGGATATCGCGGCCGGTCTCTGCCACGGCGTCCACTCCAGCTTCGAGGCCGGCCTGCACGGCTTCGACCACGTCGTCCAGGCTCAGGCCCTTCTGCAGGTGCTGTTCGGGCGCCCAGCGCACCTCGCCGTACACGACGCCGTCGTCGGCCAGGTCTTCGACGAATTCCTTCGCGACGCGGAACAGGCCCTCCTTGGTCTGCATCACGGCGATGGTGTGGTCGAAGGTCTCCAGGTAGCGGACCAGGGAGCCGGAGTCGGCGGATTCGCGGAACCACTCCCCCAGTGCAACGGGGTCCGTGGACGGCAGCGTGTGGCCGACGGCCTCAGCAAGTTCAATGATGGTGGCCGGGCGGAGTCCGCCGTCCAGGTGGTCGTGAAGGGAAACCTTGGGAAGGCCCTTCAGGTCGAAGTCGAGGTCAGGGGCAGCGTCAGGAAT